>NZ_JBQFLY010000009.1:0-159733 GCF_056531545.1 Ruegeria sp. N10
GGTGCGTCTCAACCGTCTTTCCAGTCCGTCAGGCCAACCTCAGCTGCGCCGGTGAAGGGGTATTTACGGATTAGACTCCCCACCCGCAAGCGGAAAATGAACAAAAACTATAGAAAATGCAGATTGCAAAATTAGTTATTTATTTTCAAATTGTTAGCGGCTCGCTATCAAGCGGAAGTGAGCCAAAATCGTCGGAAACACAGACGGGGTTCCGCACTTTATCGCCTTGTTCACAATGTTACTCACAGACTCGCTTCCGAGTCAGGCAGAATCTGCTGTGTTGGACTGGAGTGACAGGCTTGGAATCGGCAACCGGAGGGTAAGAAGGATGACGATAGCTGCCAAGTAGATCAGCGGCTCGATCTGAAACCCTTTTGCCAGCATCACATAATGCAGGCCACCCAGCAAAGCGGCCGGGTACACCAGCCAATGCAGCCTGCGCCAACGCGGCCCCAGATGGCGCACCGACCAGTTGTTGGATGTTACCGTCAGAGGCAACAGCAAAAGAAACGCCCCCATTCCAACTGTAATATAAGGACGCTTGAGAATATCCGCCCAAATCTGGCTGGGAAGCTGTACGTCCAGAACCAGCCAGACAAGGAGATGCAGGCTGACATATACAAAAGTCAGCACGCCAATGGCCCGACGGAACTTCATCAGGTTCAAGCCCACAAATCGGCGCAAAGATGTGATGGCCAGGCCGGCAATCAGCAATTGTAACGCCAGTTCGCCATAGCGGTGCTCCAGCGCCTCAATCGGTTCGATCCCCAAACCGCCAGTCAGGCCAAGATAGAACAGCCAGGGCGCAGGCAGCACCCCCATCAAATAAACAGCCCATACCGGAATACGCCGGAGTGTCTGATTGATGGCTTGCATGATTCTAGTAATTCCTGGCCAGATCCATACCTTCATAAAGGCTGGCGACTTCTTCTTCATAACCGTTGAACATCAGCGTCGGTTTACGCGAGGCAAACAAGCCGCCGCCGATTTCACGTTCAGAGGCTTGTGACCAGCGCGGATGATCCACGTTCGGGTTTACATTGCTATAAAACCCGTATTCTCGCGAATTGGCCATATTCCAACTGGTGGGCGGCTCTTCTTCAGCAAGCGTGATGCGGACAATCGACTTGATCGATTTAAACCCGTATTTCCACGGCACGACCAGACGCAAAGGCGCGCCGTTCTGATTTGGGATCGGCTTGTTATAGATACCAGTGGCCATGATCGTAAGCGGATGCATCGCCTCATCCAGGCGCAAACCCTCGCGATAGGGCCATTCCAGAATTGGATAGCGTGTTCCCGGCATCTCATCCGGGCGGTGGGCCGTTTCGAACGCCACGTATTTCGCGCCCTCTTTAATCCCTGCCATGTTCAGAAGATCGGCCAATTCGAACCCGTTCCATGGAATGACCATCGACCAGGCTTCAACGCAACGGAAGCGATAGATGCGTTCTTCGATCGTCATCTCGGACAGGATGTCCTTGAAATCATACTCACCGGGACGATCGACCAGACCGTCAATCTTGACGCTCCAGGGTTCGGTCACCAGCGTATGTGCATATTTCGCCGGATCATCTTTTCCGGTCCCGAACTCATAGTAGTTGTTGTAACTCGTGATCTCTTCCCACGTGTTCGGCTCCAGCGCATCCTGCGCCGCAGCTGGTCGACCCATTGCCGCCAAACCAACACCCGCCATCCCGGACATGACCTGCCGCCGGTTCAGGAACGCCGCCCGTGGGGTGACGTTGGCATGTGTCAATGTATTGGTCCAGCGATGCGCCATCTGGGTCTCCGTCATATTCGTTTGTCATTACATATTTAGGGTGCTGATAGCACAGACCCATGGAAACAGGCGTCACGTTTGAGCGACGTGATTGTAACGTTCCGGTTGGCGACAGGCCCAGACAGGCGGACTGTGCCGCGCTTTGCCCGTTTTCGACGGTCGTCACGACCTGAGCCAACTCGCGGTGCTCGAACATTACGCCGGGCATATACGTTTTACTCAGAGCTGGCTCTGAAAGGAGAATTACAGCCGGGTAGCCTGCCTGCAGTCTTTACAACTGCGGGTCTAAAACTGCACTCTGTCCGACAGGCACCATACGCGATCAACAGTGTGGCGGGCCTGTTTTTGCAGCCTCGTGGCCGCAATGGGAGGACAAAAATGTGTGATATCTGTGTAATGAACGCCGTAAAAGACAGGATGCTGTCCCGGCGCGGGTTCTTCAAAGCTGCTGCGGCATCGGGTGTTGCGGCTGCCGCAACCGGAGCAATGGCACCGGCCACACTGGCCGCGGGGCATGGCGGTGTCCAAGACATGACCCACACGCTCAGCCCGGAGTTCCCGACCTGGGGCGGAGAGCCGGGCATCTCGGCTGAACAGGCATTCAATTTCGCGGAACACGGATTCAATCTGTTCAATTTGTCGATTAATGAGCATACGGGCACGCATATAGATGCCCCACTGCACTTTTCTGCGGATGGAGCTTCAGTCGATGAAATCCCGGTCTCAGATCTGGTTGCACCACTTTGCGTGGTCGATATCGCAGCCCGCGCAGCAGAAGACGCCGATACGCGTTTAACCCCTGATGACCTGAAAGCCTGGATAGCCACCAACGGTGACATCCCCGACGGGGCCTGCGTCGCCATGCACTCGGGATGGGCAGGCAAAACCGCTACGGATAAGTTCCGCAATTTCGACGGCGAAGCGCAGCATTACCCAGGCTTTCACGTTGAAGCTGCGCAGATGCTGATGGAGGAAACCGGGGCGCGGTCAATTGCCGTTGACACCTTGTCACTGGATCACGGCATGTCTGCGGATTTCGCCACCCATTATGCCTGGTTGCCTTCTGGCCGGTTCGGGATCGAATGCCTGGCCAATCTGGACCGGGTACCCGCGACGGGCGCGACACTTGTTATTGGCGCACCGAAACACGCTGGCGGCACCGGAGGTCCGGCGCGGATACTTGCGCTGATCTGACCTAACTGACGTACGGCGAAACTGGCCCGCTTTCTTCAGTGGGCCAGTTTCCTTCTGCGCATTCCATGAGTGGTAGGCACTGAGAGAAAGCCAGCCAATGGGCAAGACCAAATCTGATACCACACGGCGCTATGATACCGCTGCACCAAAATGGCGGGATAAGATGCGTGCTCTTGGTTATTACGATGCGTATCTTGGTTTTCTGTCAGCAAGTCAGCTCGCGCCAGAGCACAACAATCGGGTTGTTGATATCGGTGCCGGAACCGCCTCGTTTGCAGAAGCCTGGGTCGCTGTTCATGGGTCACCCGTCGAAGTAACCCTTCTCGAACCCAGTCAAGCCATGTTGAAACAGGGTCAAAGCGCGTTACAGGCGCGGGGTGTCGAGCCAAGACTTGTGCAGGGCTTGTTAGGGTCTGTCGTTCTGGAACCCGCTGATGTGGCACTGGCTGCGCATGTCATCGAACATTGCCTCGATCCTTTGTGCGCACTTGAGCAGATTCACGATTTGATGCGCCCTAGTGGTCGTTTGTATCTGGTGGTGTCAAAGCCGCATTGGTGCAATGCGATCATCTGGCTGCAATGGCGCCATCGCACATTCGGCAGAGAAGAAATTCTGGGACTATTGCACAAAGCTGGCTTCGAATGCGAATGTGAGCACTCATTTCCCGCAGGCCCACCATCCCGGACAAGCCGGGGAATTTTGGCGCGTCGGAGAACGTAGATTCAGACAAATAAAGACCCGCCAATACGGCGGGTCTTCCGTTTGTGCCTAAGTCAATGCACCACTGCGTCATCCGGGCGGGGCCGCTCCGACGTCCCCAACCGGTCACCGATGATCAAGCCATCTGCCCCGGCGGTGACTGGAACGACCTCACCATCCTTGATATCACCAGCCAGCAGCGCTTCGGCCAGCGGGTTCTGCAGGGCGCGCTGAATCACGCGTTTCAGCGGGCGGGCTCCGAAGACAGGGTCATAGCCTTCGTTGGCCAGCCATTCCTTGGCGCCATCGTCCAGGGCCAGCTCGATCTTGCGGGCCGCCAGGCGTTTTTGCAGACGCGCCATCTGGATATCGACGATGCCATCCATATCGGCCCGCTTGAGCCGGTCAAAGATGATTGTTTCGTCCAGACGGTTCAGGAACTCGGGCCGGAAATGTGCCCGCACCGCATCCATCACGTCACGGCGGGCCTGCGCGCTGTCCGCGCCATCGGGCAACTGGCTGAGCGCCTGAGAGCCGAGGTTTGACGTCAGAATGATCAGCGTCTGCTTGAAGTCCACGGTGCGGCCCTGACCATCGGTCAGCACACCGTCATCCAGAACCTGCAACAGCACGTTGAACACATCCGGGTGCGCCTTTTCGACCTCGTCAAACAGCACGACCTGATAGGGCCTGCGCCGCACGGCTTCGGTCAGCACACCGCCTTCGTCATAACCGACATAGCCCGGAGGGGCACCGATCAGACGGGCAACCGCGTGTTTCTCCATGAACTCGGACATGTCGATGCGCACCATCGCGTTGTCGTCGTCGAACAGAAAGTTCGCCACGGCCTTGGTCAGCTCGGTCTTACCCACGCCGGTCGGTCCGAGGAACAGGAACGACCCCAGTGGGCGGCCTTCGTCATTCAGACCCGCTCGCGCACGGCGCACGGCGTTGGCGACAGCAGTCACCGCTGCATCCTGACCAATCACGCGGGAATGCAGAGCGTCTTCCATCCGCAACAGCTTCTCGCGCTCACCTTCCAGCATTTTCGAGGTCGGGATACCGGTCCAGCGTTCCACGACAGAAGCAATCTGTTCAGGGCGCACCGTTTCCTCGGCCATCATACCATTGCTTTCGGCGTTCTCGGCCTCGGTCAGCTTTTTCTCAAGCTCGGGGATGACGCCATAGGACAGTTCCCCCGCTTTGGCCAGGTTGCCTTCACGCTTGGCGATCTCAAGATCAGCGCGCGCCTTGTCGAGCTGTTCCTTCAGGTCACGGGCACCCGCCAGCTTGTCGCGTTCGGCCTGCCATTGCGCTGTCATCTCGGCGGATCGTTCCTGCAAATCGGCCAGGTCCTTTTGCAAGGTTTCTAGACGATCTTTCGAGGCCGCGTCATCTTCAAGCTTCAGTGCCTCTTCCTCGATCTGCATCTGGAGGATGTTCCGGTCGAGTTGATCGAGTTCTTCGGGCTTGCTGTCGACCTCCATCCGCAAACGCGATGCGGCCTCGTCGACAAGGTCGATCGCTTTGTCGGGCAGAAAGCGGTCAGTGATATAGCGGTGCGACAGGGTCGCCGCTGAAACAAGCGCTGAATCCGAGATGCGCACACCGTGGTGCAGTTCGTACTTTTCCTTGATGCCGCGCAGGATGCTGATCGTATCTTCGACCGTCGGCTCCTGTACCATTACAGGCTGGAACCGGCGCGCAAGGGCTGCGTCTTTTTCCACGTATTTGCGATACTCATCCAGCGTGGTTGCACCGATACAATGCAGCTCGCCTCGGGCAAGCGCAGGCTTGATCAGGTTGGCAGCGTCCATGGCGCCGTCCGATTTCCCGGCACCGACCAGCGTGTGCATCTCGTCGATGAACAGGATGATTTCACCCGCAGCTTCAGTCACCTCGGTCAGAACGGCCTTGAGGCGTTCTTCGAATTCACCGCGGTATTTCGCGCCAGCAATCAACGCACCCATGTCGAGCGCCAGCAGCTTCTTGTCCTTCAGCGATTCCGGCACGTCACCGTTGATGATACGCAGGGCCATGCCCTCGGCAATCGCGGTCTTACCGACGCCGGGCTCACCAATCAGAACCGGGTTGTTTTTGGTGCGACGCGACAGAACCTGCATCGAACGGCGGATTTCCTCATCCCGACCGATGATCGGATCAATTTTGCCTTCGGCTGCAGCCTCGGTCAGGTCACGCGCATATTTCTTGAGCGCGTCATAGCCTTCTTCCGCCGACGCGCTGTCAGCAGTGCGACCCTTGCGAATGTCGTTGATCGCCTCGTTCAGTTTTTGCGCTGATACGGCTCCGGCGTCCAATGCATCCTTGGCCTTGGACTTCACCATGCACAGCGCCATCAGAACACGTTCAACCGGCACGAAACTGTCGCCTGCCTTTGAGGCTATCTTTGCGGCCTCGTCCAGGACTTTGACAGTCTGGCCATCCATGTAAATCTGGCTCGCGTCACCGCTGACCTTGGGGATTTTCCCCATCGCGCTGTCCAGCGCTTCAACCACGCGGTTCGGGGCCCCACCCGCGCGCGTGATCAGGTTGCTGGCCAACCCCTGATCGTCATCCATCAGTGCTTTGAGTATATGCGTTGGCTCCAGCCTCTGGTGCCCCTCGCGCAGCGCAATGGTTTGCGCTGCCTGCACGAATCCCCGTGCCCGCTCGGTGAACTTGTTCAAGTCCATGATATTCTCCTTTTCCAAGCGCCCCGTTTTGACATGCCCGCCTGGCAGCACATGTCGGTCGAAGCCTCACATTCAATCTGGGAAATATCTTCGGTGGTTCAAGAGGCTAAAACACAGAAATCGACCTATTCGCGCTGGATGGTATAGACTGAATAACCACCGGTCTCGGCAACCTGAACGGCACCCAGATCATTTACCAAAGATTGGGCTGCCGCACTTCCCGTCGGGCAAGAAACCAGATCTGCCGTATGGTCCAGGAAATTGCCGGTAAACGCCGTTTCACCAGTAAGTTGACACCAATCATCCTCGGACCTGTAACCACCAACCAAACGCAAATCGTCATTGGTCGGCACAGGTGCAGCCCCTGTATCCGTCTCCTCGGGCGGCGTTTCATTACATGCGGCCAGTGCAATCAACGCGCCCAACAAAACCAGCTTTTTCATTTGTCGCCCCTTATTTTGAATTCGAGTTTTCAATACAGAGCACGATAACACGATTTGAAGCTGCCTGCGCGGCTTAGCAGATGGACAGAGCGGCCCGAAGCCGCTAGGACGCAGACGTTTGCCAAAAAGGAGCGCCCCCCATGTCTGATGACCGCCTGATCGTAGCCCTTGATGTTCCCAACGCTCTGCAAGGGTTGGCCATGGCAGAACGTTTGGGGGACAGCGTTTCTTTCTACAAAATCGGGCTGGGTATGCTGACCGGTGGCGGGTTGGCATTGGCCAACGAGCTGAAACAGGACCACGGCAAGCGCATCTTCCTGGACATGAAATTGTTCGACATTGGCAATACTGTAGAAAATGCCGTTCGGGGGTTGGCGCAATTCGATCTGGATTTTCTGACCGTGCATGGTGACCCTCATGTGGTGCGCGCTGCCAAAGAAGGTGCTGCGGGTAAAGACCTGAAGATCCTCGCCGTGACCATCCTGACCTCGCTGAACCGCGACGATTTGGACGCAAGTCTTCTGAAATCCGGCGATGTGCAGGACTTGGTTGTCGAACGCGCGGCCAAAGCCTTTGAAGCCGGAGCTGATGGCGTTATCGCCAGCCCGCAGGAAGCCGCCCTGATCCGTGCTCTGCCACAGGCTGAAGGGCGTCTGATTGTAACCCCTGGTGTGCGCCCGGCTGGCGCAGCGCTTGGTGATCAGAAACGTGTAGCCACCCCGGCAAGCGCCATTCAGGATGGCGCAGATCACATCGTTGTTGGCCGCCCGATTTATCAGGCAAAAGACCCAAAGGCCGCTGCTGAGGCCGTTCTTTCCGAATTAAATTCTCTCAAGGTGTGCTAAGACCACCTGGTCATTTCAGGTGGGTTTTGCGTTGGATTTTCCGCGCAACAAGTTGACCTAAGGTCACTTTTTGACGAAACCGCGCCAAATCGTCTCTGTGCCAGAAAACACACATTCAAAACCCGAGTTTTCTCGGCACAACCTTCATCCTATCGAAACTAATGATTTTCAGCGATTCTGAAGGGGAAATACTCCCCTACGAACCGCTTCTTCCTGAGGTTCGTTACTTCCCCCCGCGATGTGCGGGGGGTCTTCTTTTCAAATCATCCCATGCCAGCAGGGCCTTTGATCCAGGATCACAGGTGATATAAAGAACTTCCAAGCCAACTGCGGAACGCATGAGGACGCAGATGCCCGGTCTTTGCCGAGATTGCCTGACCACATTGTCAAACGAACAACGCTGTACTGCCTGTGGCAGTCCGCGGGTAAAGACTCACTCGGAACTGTTTGACCTGTCGATTGCCCATATGGATTGTGACGCCTTCTATGCCTCGGTGGAGAAACGTGACAACCCTGAACTGGCGGACAAACCGGTTATCATTGGCGGCGGCAAGCGCGGCGTTGTTTCAACTGCCTGCTACGTTGCCCGTATTCGCGGTGTCCGGTCGGCCATGCCCATGTTCAAGGCGTTGCAACTCTGCCCCGAAGCCGTCGTGATCAAGCCGCGCATGTCCGTCTACGCCCAGGTGTCGCGCGACATCCGCGCCATGATGGATGAATTGACACCCGTGGTCGAACCCCTGTCGCTGGACGAAGCCTTCATGGACCTGTCGGGAACCGAACGTTTGCATGGCGCGCCACCGGCCGTCATGCTGGCGCGTCTGGTCAAGCGCATGAAGGATGAAATCGGTGTCACCGGCTCAATCGGGTTAAGTCACAACAAGTTTTTGGCCAAGGTCGCATCGGACCTCGACAAACCGCGCGGATTTTCAGTGATTGGCAAGGCGGAAACGGCAGAGTTTCTGAGTGACAAACCCGTAAGGTTGATCTGGGGCATTGGCCCGGCTGCGCAGGAAGCGCTGGACCAGGCCGGGATCAGAACTTTCAGTGATTTGCTGCGTTGGGATCAGGAAGCGCTGACCGCGCGGTTCGGCTCAATGGGATATCGCCTGTGGCACTTGGCTCGGGGTCAGGACAAGCGACGCGTATCGGCGCATGAGCCGATGAAATCCATCAGCAACGAGACGACATTTTTCGAAGATACGTCGAGCCTTGATATTCTGGACGGTCATTTGTGGCGGATGGCCTTGAAAGTGTCGGACCGCGCCAAGGCAAAGGATCTGGCTGGTCGGGTTGTCACGTTGAAACTGAAGAAAGCCAATCACAAGATCCTGACGCGGCGCGTATCCTTGCGGGATGCGACACAGATTGCCGACCGGATTTACCGCACGGCCCGGGGCCTGTTCGATCAGGTTGGCGATCAGGGGCCATATCGATTGTTGGGCTGTGGTTTGTCCGACCTTTGCCCGGCTGATCAGGCGGATATTTCCGGCGACTTGCTGGATCCGGATGCTGCCCGCAGATCCAAGGCCGAACGGGCCACGGACGAGATTCGCCAGCGGTTCGGGGCCGAAGCAATCATGAAGGGCCGTGCGCTGCGCTGAAGCTACTCCGCCGCCAGACGCTCTGGGCTCGCACCCAGGCTGGAAATCTCGCGAACCACCTGCCTGAGCAGCTTCGAGAACGCCATGAAATTGGCATTGGGCGCGATTTTTTCTTCGTCCATGTACAAAGCGCGATCGATCTCGATCTGTACAGCGTGCTGCTGGCGACCGGGACGACCATAGGTTTGCGTCACATATGCTCCGGCAAAAGGCGCATTGCGTGCCACGTTGAGACCCGCTGCCGCGAAAGCGGCTTCAATGATATCGACGACCTCTGACGACGCGGACGCGCCAAACCGGTCGCCCAGCACGATCTCGGGCCGCCTTCCGCGCGCAGTGCCCGCCATGGCCACCGCCTCGTGCGGCATCGAGTGGCAGTCCACCAGAATTGCCTGTCCGAACATCTCGTGTGATTCGGCCAGCAGGGATTTCAACCGCGCATGATAAGGGCGCCAATAGGTGTCGATGCGCAGCCGCGCTTCGTCCATGGTAAGTTTGCCGCGATAGATTGCCCGACCGTTGGCAACTACGCGGGGAATCACCCCCAGCCCTGACGCGACCCTTGGATTATGCCCGTGCCTGCGGGCACCGCTGATCAAGGCCGGGTCAAGCTCATCCAGGCTGCGGTTCAAATCCAGATAGGCACGCGGCATGGCCGCCTTGATCAAAGGGGCACCGTTTTCCGCCGCGGGCGCGAACAGCTGATCAACAAAGGCGTCTTCTGAGGATCGAATCACGCTCCGGTTCAACACGGACCGGTTCAGAAATGCCTCAGGATACTCCCGCCCGCTGTGTGGCGATGAAAAAACCACGCACGAGGTGCGGTTTTCGGGCATATCCAATACATAGGCTGCGCTTTGCATGATCCCTCCGTGTTCGCAATCAACATAGACCGGAAAAATTGTTCTTCCAAACCCCTTGAACCCTTTTGCGACTCCTTTTATAGACCCCGCTACCGGCGCGGGGATCCGCGCCCCATTTCGTTATGGGGCACGGCACGCAAAGGGAAAGTGGGCGGTTAGCTCAGCGGTAGAGCACTTCGTTGACATCGAAGGGGT
Source organism: Ruegeria sp. N10 (assembly GCF_056531545.1). Lineage (NCBI taxonomy): Bacteria > Pseudomonadati > Pseudomonadota > Alphaproteobacteria > Rhodobacterales > Roseobacteraceae > Ruegeria > Ruegeria sp. N10. The sequence continues at coordinate 10,321 of NZ_JBQFLY010000009.1, forward strand.
CACAAGTTCGATCCTTGTACCGCCCACCATCGTTTCACTGTTCCGGTTGTCCGGGGCACCCGAGTAACCCAGGCGCTGGCCACGTCCTTGATGAAGGCGCCGCAGATTGGAGACAGACCATGAAGGTCAAGAACTCGCTCCGCTCGCTCAAGAACCGGCACCGCGACTGCCGGATTGTGCGTCGCAAAGGCCGCGTCTACGTGATCAACAAGACGCAGCGCAAGTTCAAAGCTCGTCAGGGCTAAGAACTGCACATCACTGCTTAAAGAAACCGCACCTTCGAGTGCGGTTTTTTTTGTTCTACCCGCGCCTAAAATGTAATCCCTGCATGGATCAGAATGCCCACGACCATAAGAAAGTTCAGAACCATCGAAATCCCGTTGCCGACATAGATTGGAAGCTTTCCAACAACCAAGCCGTAAGCAAACCAAAGCAGGGACAAGGCGGTATATAGCGACCAAGACAACAAGGATTGTCCCGAGGCATGGTGCGAATGCGTCAAATACAGCTTCACGAGCTGCGGCAGTGTGGCAAAAGGACCAACCACGCCAACAAAAACCATGAACCCTTCAAAGCGCGACATCCAATGGCCAAGGTTAGATTTCTCCAATTTTTCAGCCAGTGTTTCGGGCATATCTCACGTTCTTCCTTTAAGTGAATAAGACGGCATGTTCTTTTTCTCGGACAATCTGTCTTGCCAAAATATCCGCTAGAAGCGCTTGGACCAAGTCCCTCGACCACGTTACCACCAACCTTCCCCCCCTCGTATGCCTTCAGAGCATCGCATATTGAACGTCACTAGCGACCTTTTGACCAAGTAAATCAGTCAGATTTACTTGCATCCCGCCCAGAATCGTATAATTGAGAAAATCAGTCGGATTAATGACCGACCCGAAATTCAATTGTTGAGGCACACAATGCTGAAATCCACGACCTGCCTGGCCGCCGCGCTGTCGGCTCTGATCGCAACCTCTGCCGCCGCCGAAGGCGAGCTGAACCTTTATTCGTCGCGCCACTATGACACCGACGAACGGCTGTATACCGACTTTGAAGACGCAACCGGCATCAAGATCAACAGGATCGAAGGCAAAGCGGATGAACTGATTGCCCGGATGGAAGCGGAAGGCGCAAACTCACCTGCCGACGTGATGCTGACCGTGGACACGTCGCGCCTGGCACGAGCCAAGAACGCAGGTATCCTGCAATCGATCGACAGCGCAAAACTGGAAGAGCGCATTCCAGCCAACCTGCAGGACAGCGACAATCAGTGGTTTGGTTTCTCGCAACGCGGTCGGATCATCTTTTTCGACAAGGAAAACGTGACCAACCCGCCGGCCACCTACGCTGATCTGGCCAAACCGGAATACAAGGGAATGGTTTGTATCCGGTCTTCGACCAACACCTACAACCAGACCCTGCTGGCGTCGATCATCACACACGAAGGCACTGAGGCCGCCAAGTCCTGGGCCGAGGGTGTTGTCGCCAACATGGCGCGTGACCCGCAGGGCGGGGACACCGACCAGTTGCGCGGCATCGTTTCGGGCGAGTGTGACATCGCGGTTTCGAACACCTACTATTTCGCGCGTTCCATTCGCACAGACGTCAAAGGCTTGTCCGCAGACCGCGACATGATCGGCTGGGTCTTCCCGAACCAGGACAGCTATGGCGCGCATATGAATCTATCCGGTGGTGGGGTCGCCGCGCACGCACCCAACAAGGAAAACGCGATCCTGTTCCTTGAGTATCTGGCCAGCGATCAGGCGCAGAAATACTTCTCGGCGGGAAATGACGAGTTCCCGGCTGTTCCAAATGTCGAACTGGCCGAGTCCGTCAAGGCGTTGGGTGAATTCAAGGCCGACGACGTGAACCTTTCAGACGTTGCAAAGAACATCCCCGAAGCGCAGAAGATCTTTAACGAAGTTGGCTGGAAGTGATCTTTCTTAGCGCTGACTTATTGAAAAGGATGCGGATTGTCCGCATCCTTTTTCGTTGATATGTGATATTTGTTAGTGTATTTTCTCATATATGAGAAATTTTTTCACGATGGTGTAATGCCTGACACCCTGTCAAACCGCCTTGCCAATCGCCTGAGCGAGCTGCGCCGCGGGCGCGGTTGGTCTTTGGATTACCTTGCCGAACGCAGCAGGATCAGCCGCGCCACCTTGTCCCGTATGGAAAAAGGGGATGTCAGCCCAACAGCCGACAACCTAGGCCGTCTGTGTGCTGCATACGATCTGCCGATCTCACGCCTGCTGATGATGGTTGAAGACAGCTTTGACCCCAAGGTTCCATTCGAACACCAGACCGAGTGGCGCGACCCTGAAACCGGCTTCACCCGCCGTGCTGTTTCACCACCCGCAAGTGGATTAAACGCCGAGGTTCTGGAATGCCACCTTCCCCGGGACAGGGTCATTACCTACGAAGTGCCAACTAAATCGGGGCAAGAGCATCATCTGATCTTAGTGGACGGAGCGCTTACCCTGACAGTCGATGGAGCACCCCACGCGCTGAACGCCGGGGATTGCCTGCGCTACCATCTGTCGGGACCGACCCGGTTTGAAACAGGGGCGTCGCGTGGCGCACGTTACCTGCTGGTGCTTATATGATCACGCGCCTGACCGATAACGATTTTGACGCGGCTCTGGACGACCTGGCAGAAATCCTGCATGCCTGTGTTCATGATGGGGCCAGCATAGGTTTCATACTTCCGTTTACCCTGAATGATGCGCGTGCGTACTGGCAACAAAACGTACAGCCCGATCTTAGGTCAGGTAAGCTGGACTTGTTCGTTTCGAATGACGGTTCCCGCATTGCAGGCACCGTTCAACTGATCCCGGCGACAATGCCCAACCAACCCCACCGCGCCGACGTGGCGAAACTTCTGGTCCACCCCAACGCCAGACGGCGGGGGTTAGGCCGATCCCTGATGAATGCGCTTGTTCTTCGGGCGCGAGAGGTGGGGCGCACGGTGCTTGTACTTGATACGCGCAGCACCGACCCCTCGCGGCTGCTTTATCAAAGCCTTGGGTTTCAGATCGCGGGGGAAATACCGAATTACTGCCGGAACCCATTTGAACTAAAATTTGAGCCCACAACCTATATGTACAAAAACCTTGACCCTTGAAAAGACGCGGCCCCCGCTACTCGGCGGCGCTAACCTTTTCGGGGAACTTGTTCGGCAACAGCCCGAGGCGGCGCGCACGACGAACATCTGCCAGCAGGTCCCGTTCGGCGGCCTCAAACAACTCTTCAGGGTCATCCAGAACAAAATACCCCATCTGGTGCATGTCGATCCGGTAGGGCGTTCGCAGAATCGTAAGAACGTCAAATGGGTCACGATCGGGTATGTCGCTGGTCACGGCATAGACCAGTTCTGTCGGCGACGACGCCAACCCTGAACCCAGCGCCTTGATCTGACCGTTCTGGCGACGCAGGCCAAATTCGATCGAAAACCAGTAGAGCCTGATCAACCAGGCATAATCCGCGTCATCTGCCTGCTTTCCGGCTAGCCCGATGGCGTGGCTGAACGCGGCAAAACGCGGATCACTTAACAACGGGGTGTGTCCGAAAATCTCATGAAAGATATCCGGCTCTTCGATATAGTCGAAATCTTCCCGGGAGCGGATGAAAGAAGCGGCCGGAAAAACCCGATCCGCCAGCATCCCGAAAAACGTCTTGAACCCGATCAGCGCCGGAACCGGCTGCACCCGCCAGCCGGTCAGGTCCAGCAGCCGTTTCGAAATTTCTGCACAAGAAGGCACTTTGGTCTTCGGTAGGTCCAGCCGCGCCAAACCGCTTAAGTATTCCGGCGCCATATAGCGCCGTACGTTTTCTTCCTGTGCCGCGTAAAGATCAGCCCAGACCGCATTCTCTTCGTCTGTGTAGGTAATGTGGCCATATTCATCCGCCAGTTTGGCGACATATTTGGTCGATTTGGGCATCAGCATCCTCCTGCATGAGATCAGGATACCTCAACTCACATGGAGAATTTGTTTTGATATTCTGAGTATCGCCCGTATTATGAACGAAACATTCCGAGATATTGCCATTTGCGGGCCAAATGCTTCACCCTGCCGACATTGATATTTTGCGAGAGCTTCAGGCCAGTGGACGCCTGTCCATGCAGGAACTGGCCGACCGGACCGGGTTGTCGGCCTCGCAATGTTGGCGCCGCGTCCGTGACCTTGAATCGTCCGGGGTGGTTTCAGGGTATCGCGCGCAGGTCTCTGCCAAGGCAGTCGGCCTGAATGCCATTGCCTATGTCCACGTCGCGCTGAAGGACCATCAGGAAAACAGCATCTCGGCGTTTCTTCGTCTGGTCGAGACCGAGCCGCAAATCGTCGAGTGCGCCTCGATCACCGGGGATCACGACTTTATCCTGAAGGTTTACGCCAAAACCCCTGAGGATCTTGAGGTCTTCATCATGCAGCGCCTGTTGAAATCAGGGCTGGTCCGCGACACCCGCAGCAACTTTGTGCTTCGCCAGACCAAGACCCGCGGCCCTTTACCCATTCTTTGACAGGGTCCACCGAAACGGAACCTGAGCGGCTCTGTTAGCGGCATAACCCATCCTTTCAAAGACGTGGTGTTGAAGGGCTGGGTGTGTCACTCAGTTGGAAAAGCTCGGCCACCATTTATTGGCGGCCGGGCTTACAAGGATCAAAACGTCTTCAGAAGTGAGCCGATTTCGCGGTCGCGGGCTTTTCCATCGGCGGCGCGAACTTAGTCAAATCGATCCCCTTTACTGCCGACTTGTATTCCTCGGCGGTTGGGGTCCGGCCCAATATAGCCGAGAGCACGACAACCGGTGTCGACGCAAGCAGGGACTCACCCTTTTTCTCATCGGAGTCTTCAACGACACGACCCTGGAAAAGGCGCGTGGATGTCGCCAGAACGGTATCGCCTTTTGCAGCCTTTTCTTGGTTCCCCATGCAAAGGTTACAGCCGGGCCGCTCAAGGTACAGGATATTTTCGTATTCCGTGCGTGCCTTGTTTTTCGGAAACAGATCGTCGAATTCAAAGCCCGAGTATTTCTGAAGAATGCTCCACTCGCCTTCTTCTTTCAGCTCATCGATGATGTTGTAGGTCGGTGCTGCGACAACCAGCGGGGCCTTGAATTCGACAGTGCCCTGTTCCTCTTCAAGGTTCTTAAGCATCTGCGAGACGATAATCAGATCGCCCTTGTGCACCATGCACGACCCGACAAAGCCCAGATCGACCTTCTTTTCACCCTTGTAGTAGGAAACCGGGCGGATAGTGTCGTGGGTGTAACGCTTTGATACGTCAGCGTTGTTCACATCCGGGTCGGCTATCATCGGTTCGTCGATCTCATCCAGATCAACGACGAGCTCGGCAAAATACTTGGCGTTTTCATCGGGTTTCAGGGCCGGCTTTTCACCCGACCTGATCTCCGCTATCCGCGCATTCGCCTTGTCGATCAGACCTTGCAGCGTCTGGGCTTCGTTTTCCATACCCTTGTCGATCATGATCTGGATGCGGCCTTTGGCGATTTCCAGAGATTCAATCAGCGTGTCATCTTCGGAAATACAGATCGAAGCCTTGGCCTTCATCTCGGCCGTCCAGTCGGTGAAGGTGAACGCCTGATCCGCCAGCAAGGTGCCGATATGAACTTCGATGATCCGGCCCTGGAAGACGTTGTCACCGAATGTCTTCAACATCTGCGACTGGGTGGCGTGAACCACGTCGCGGAAATCCATATGGTCTGCCATCTGGCCCTTGAAGGTCACCTTCACCGATTCAGGGATCGGCATCGTGGCTTCACCGGTGGCCAGCGCCAGCGCAACGGTGCCCGAATCCGCTCCAAACGCTACGCCCTTGGACATGCGGGTGTGCGAGTCGCCGCCAATGATGATGGCCCAGTCATCCACGGTGATGTCGTTCAGCACCTTGTGGATTACGTCTGTCATCGAATGGTAAACACCCTTGGGATCACGCGCAGTGATCAGGCCAAAGTTGTTCATGAACTTCATCAGTTTGGGAATGTTCGCCTGCGCCTTTGCGTCCCAAACTGACGCTGTGTGGCACCCGGACTGATATGCGCCATCAACGATGGGCGAGATCACGGTTGCCGCCATGGCTTCCAGCTCCTGCGCGGTCATCAGGCCGGTGGTGTCTTGCGACCCAACGATATTGACCTTCACCCGAGCATCCGAGCCCGCGTGCAGAACCTTTCCGTCAGCCATGCCAACCGCGTTTTTGTTGAAGATCTTCTCGACAGCTGTCAGGCCCTGACCCTCGTGCGAGATTTCCTTGGACGGAGCAAATGCAGATTCCAGCGCAACGCCAAGGGTTTCGGCCGCAAAGGTCTGCAGCTTCTTGCCAAAGACAATAGCGTAAGAGCCGCCAGCCTTGATGAATTCGACCTTTTGCGGCGTGAAGGACGACGATACATCGACAAGCTCTTTATCGCCTGCTTCGTTGTAAAGCTTCTTGTCCTTTGTGTTGATGGTCAGAACGGTTCCGGTTTCGACCGAGTATTTCTGTTCAAGGACAGGACTTTCGTCGTTGTTCAGGATCGGGTTGCCGTCGTCATCCAGCTTTTTGACCCAGTTCTTCAGGTCAATGCCGATACCTCCGGTCACGCCAACGGTGGTCAGAAAGATCGGTGAGATTCCGTTTGTTCCCGCGACAACTGGTGCGATGTTCACAAAGGGAACATAAGGGCTGGCTTGCGTTCCGGTCCACAAGGCGACGTTGTTGACGCCGGACATGCGCGACGACCCGACGCCCATGGTCCCTTTTTCGGCGACCAGCATGACACGTTTGTCCGGGTGTTGTTTCTGCAAATCCTGAATCTCGGCCTGTGCCGCCGGTGTGATCATGCATTTGCCATGCAGTTCCCGATCCGCACGAGAATGCGCCTGATTACCGGGCGACAGAAGGTCGGTGGAAATGTCTCCTTCGGCCGCGACATAGGTCACAACCTTGATTTCCTCTTCGATGTCAGGCAGCCGGGTAAAGAACTCGGCCTTGGCATAGCTTTCCAGAATGTCCTTTGCGATCGCGTTTCCGGCCTCCAAAGCAGACTTGAGGCGCTGGGTATCCGCATCATACAGGAACACCTGCGTTTTCAGCACCTCTGCCGCCTGACTTGCGATCGACGCATCATCGCCCAGCGCCAGATCCAGCAGAACCTCGACCGAGGGGCCGCCTTTCATATGTGACAACAACTCGAACGCGAAGGCCTGCGAGATTTCTTCGACCGAGGCTTCACCCAGTATGATCTCTTTCAGGAACCGCGCCTTTTCACCAGCTGCGCTGGTTGTACCCGGCAGCGTGTTGTAGATGAAATAGGACAAAGACTCGGCGCGATGAACGTTGTCCACATCTTTGATTTGTTCAATGATTTCCTGAAGCAGCGCACCGTCTTCAATGGGTTTGGGGTGCAAACCTTGCTCTTTGCGCGTCTCGATCTCGTTCAGGTATTCTGTATATAGGCTCATGACGGTTCCGACCATTTAGCTGGTGCGCTGGCAGGTAATAAACCAGCGCCTTAATTTTGTATGCCGCGGTATACTAAATGCTCACAACTTGCAAGACTCTCTCCTGCGACCCTGTGTCCTGATCGAGGATGTATCTGTCGAAATATCTGTCCGTCATGCGTGATTTGTCTGTCGCGGCCAATTGGTATCAGCACACTGGTACCCTAGCCCCCAGTGGCGGAAATCAGTTCCTTGGCCAGTGGCAAGTGTGAGTAACCCAGCCGAGACGGTGTCAATCCCAATCGCAAAATCACCATATCATGAGAGGGGAAGATTCCAATGGACTGTCCATCATGCCCCCGCAACCAGACCGCATCTTCAAAAGGTGGCACATCTCCGGGTGCTTCCAGCCAAAGGTGGCCCTTGGCATATTTGCCATCCGAAGCCGCTTATCGCTGACTCATGCCCTCAGCACACGGCAAACGAACTTTACGATACAAATCCACGGTGAAGATCCTCCCTCCCTCCGTCAAAAGAAAGGGCAAAGCTGGACGACTTATTCGCGCCCGCAGCAGGGTCATCCCGCCGCTACTGTGGCAGGCTTTCTCACCGCCGTTCTCATGGTCGTCCGCCTCAGTGGAGCTGAACCTGTAGGTCGCTGCCTGTGCTCGCAGGAAGTGATCATATGCTCCTAGCATATACGGGCGCTTGTGGGCAGAACGAGATCGATCTTAACCTGTCTTATGCTTGGTGCAATTGAAGCTACAACGTTCTCAGAAATTTGACCCTGGAGGTCAAAAACATCGTCGCGCTTGCCATCGTATCGATCCGCCCAGTCATGCGATCCGGTTTGCGCGCCAATCAGCTTTCCAGTCACACCCAACCGGTTACCAACTCCACAATCAGAACCCTCCAGCACGTAGCGGACACCAAGTTCACGGCCTATACGACGCACATCAACAGAAAGCCCTTTGTAAGAAAAGAAGAGTTTCGGGCGACTACGAATGTCCAGGGCACTCTGGACAAGCTGGTAATAATGTCTTCGGTAATACCTTCTGCGAAATAGTCCTGCTCTGCGTCAGACGGCAGATTTTCAAACGCCAATACGGCCACTGGAGGTTTGTCAGGGCGAGATTGAGCTGCTGGGCGCGTGGTGACGAATGAAGTCTGAACAGAGTAGGCTGTCACAGTGCGCGCGATATTCTTCAGGTATTGCGATCCTATTTCTGCGAACGCAATATCCACCTTACCTATGACGTCTTCGTATACCCCCATTGAAACGATAATGCCTACGGGAGGAGCCAGACCTTCCAGCCGGGCCGCGATGTTGACGCCGTCACCAAGAACATCACCGTTGTCATCAAAAACATCACCCGCGTGAATTCCCATACGAAATTGAACCTCCGGGATTTGCCCGCGTGCCGCGTTCCGCTCAACCATCTGACGCTGCATCGTTTCCGCACACGCCACCGCATCCAAAACCGAAGAAAACTATGCAAAAAACCGTCACCGGTCTTTTTGAACAGGCGCCCGCCATTCAATCCGATATGCGGCTCCAGCGCTCCAAAGTTACCCTTGTTAGCGTGCAAAGTGGCCTGCTCGTCAGTACTGACAAGCGCGCTATAGCCAACAATGTCAGCTGCGAGTATTGCCGCTAGGTGTCGTTCCAAACAAAAACCCTCCCGCGCATCCAATTTAAAGAAGTGTCACAAGGATATTAGGGGCTTCTCGTACAAATCGCTTAGGCTACGTCTCGAAAGTCGGCCGCACGATAAGGCACAATCAGTTCAGAAATCGGCGCCAGGATACCGCGTTTGCGAAGTGGGTCCGCACTCATGTCGAGTAGGAGTTCATCGTGATAGTGGAACATGTGAAGCAGAAGTGTGGCGGAACGTGCCGGCCCTTTTGGCATCCATGATTGTTTCCAGGACTTGAGCGCATCGATATCGCTTTGCATGGCCTCAGCATCCGGTAGGAGCACACGACCTGCAACGACTTCCGCAAGCCATTTGGCCTGAAGCGCGAAGGTCGTCACACTCATGAAGGAGGACGCCCGACCCACGAATGCAAGGTTTGGCACCGAGGGGTGCAGGACATGCCGGTATAAATAGAACCCATCCGGCCCATCATCCAAAGAGTTGAGTATCGACTTCGGTAGATATGGGTAGCCGGTCTTCCAGCCCGTGCCGAAGACCACGCAATCGACCTCAAGAGAATCCCCATCCGCAAGGTCGATTCCGTTGGAAGAGAATGCACTCACACCTGTTCGATGTGCAGAAATCTTACCAGATCGGATAAAGTCGATGAGCTCAGGACGTGGAACCATAGTTACTTCCGTAAACGCGTCGAATTCGACAGGCGTCTCAGGCATCAGGGTCTCACCACGTGCGATTTGCGTTCGCAATCGTTGCTGGGTACTGAGCAGCAGTTCTACGATACGCCAGAACAGCCAGGGCAACGGATATCCTATTGAGTGGATAGCGCGCACGATTGGGCTGGGTCTCACATACGGAGGGATCAGGGCTGCAACAAGGCGTGTCAGCATTCCCCATTTGAAAGGAAGAACACCCAGCAATTTGCGCGGAACAGGCCAGTGTGCGGTTCGGAATACGAGGTGAACCTTTTCCGCGACACCCACAAACCGTCAGAAATCCAGATTCTCGACGCTCAGTGCGTTTTTCTGGATAAATTCTCGACGAGGTTCGACAACATCACCCATTAGCTTGGTGAACAGATCGTCAGCTTCCACCATATCGTCAACGCGCACTTGCAGCAGCGTGCGTGCATCCGGGTCCAAAGTCGTTTCCCAAAGCTGGCCGGGGTTCATCTCTCCCAGACCTTTGTAGCGCTGCAAGGACAGGCCCTTTTCCCCTTCTTCCAGAATGGCGCGCAACAGGTCCAGCGGACCGTGGATCAATTGGCTACGATCACGGCGGATCAACGTGGCCGAAGTGTTGTAGACCTCTTGCAGGCTTTGCGTGAAGTTGCCTGTTTTGCGCGCTTCGCCCGACCGCAACATCGGGCCGTCCAGGGTGCGAACCTCTTCGACACCACGCAGAATGCGGGCCAGCCGAATTCCGTGATCCTGTGTGATCCGGCCCTGCCAGCCACGCTCATACTCCAGCGCGATCAGGTCCAGACGGGCTGCAACCTTGTCAGCCACCCCTTGCAGGTCTGCGTCCACCGCACCCGGCACAAAGGCTCCTGCAACGGCGGCCTGTTCCAGAATGTGGCGCGGGTAGTGCGTCGGGAAGGCGTCCAGAACGCGTTTCAACTGGCGCGCTTCGTCCACCACGCGGGCCAGGTCCTGCCCGGTGATCTCTTCACCCGAACCCAGTTTCAGCACGGCGCCCTCGATCCCCTGGTTGACCAGATAATCGTCCAGAGCCGCCTGATCTTTCAGATAAACCTCTGATTTTCCACGAGAAACCTTATAAAGCGGCGGCTGCGCAATATAAAGATACCCACCTTCGATCAGCTCAGGCATTTGCCGGTAGAAGAACGTCAGCAGCAGAGTCCGGATGTGCGCACCGTCCACATCCGCATCGGTCATGATGACAATCTTGTGGTAACGCAACTTTTCAATATTGAACTCATCACGGCCGATACCCGTGCCCAGAGCCATGACAAGATTACCGATCTCTTGCGAGGACAACATCCTGTCAAACCGCGCGCGTTCCACGTTCAGGATCTTACCGCGCAGAGGCAGAACCGCTTGTGTCAGCCGGTCACGGCCCGTTTGCGCCGACCCTCCGGCTGAATCACCCTCGACAAGGAAGACTTCGGTTTTGGACGGGTCTTTTTCGGAACAATCCTTCAGCTTCCCCGCCAGATAGTTCACATCCATTGCCGTTTTGCGGCGGGTCAGTTCACGCGCCTTGCGCGCGGCCTCGCGCGCCAGTGCAGCTTCGATGATCTTGCCGACGATCGCCTTGGCCTCGGTCGGGTTTTCTTCGAACCACTCGGCAAGTTTTTCGTTCATCAGACCCTCGACCGCTGGGCGAACCTCGGAACTGACCAGCTTGTCTTTGGTTTGCGACGAGAATTTCGGATCAGGCACTTTGACCGACAGCACACAGGTCAGACCTTCGCGCGCGTCATCACCGGTAAAGCTGACCTTTTCCTTTTTCGCGATCCCGCTGGACTGCGCGTAGTTGTTGATCGTCCGGGTTAGGGCACCACGGAAACCCGCCACATGGGAACCGCCATCGCGCTGAGGAATATTGTTGGTAAAGGGCAGTACAGACTCGTGATAGCTGTCATTCCACCACATTGCGATTTCCACACCGATATCGTCGCGCTCGCCCTTGATATAGATCGGCTCGGACATGGCAGGGGTTTTGGACCGGTCGAGGTACTTGACGAACTCCTTGACCCCACCTTCATAGAACAGCTCGGTTTCCAGCCGTTCCGCCGGACGCTCGTCAATCAGGATGATCCGAACGCCCGAATTCAGGAAAGCCAGTTCGCGCAGGCGTTTTTCCAATGTCTCGAATGAGTATTCAAGGTTCGAGAATGTGTCGGTCGAAGCCAGAAACCGCACCTCTGTTCCTGTCCGGTCCCCGCATTCGCCGACAACCTTCAGGTGCTCAACGGTTTCGCCACCTTCAAATCGCGCGATGTGCTCTTTGCCATTGCGCCAGACGCGCAGTTCCAGCCAATCCGAAAGCGCGTTCACCACGGAAACACCCACACCGTGCAGGCCGCCCGAAACCTTGTACGAGTTGCTGTCGAATTTCCCACCGGCGTGCAGCTGGGTCATGATGACCTCGGCCGCCGACACGCCTTCTTCCGGGTGGATGTCCACCGGAATACCGCGTCCATTGTCGCTGACCGAAACACTGGAATCGGCGTGAATTTTCACCGTCACATGGTCGGCATGACCCGCCAAAGCCTCGTCAATCCCGTTGTCGACAACCTCATACACCATATGGTGCAGACCCGAGCCATCATCCGTGTCCCCGATATACATGCCGGGGCGTTTGCGAACTGCCTCCAAGCCTTTGAGAACCTTGATAGAATCTGCGCCGTATTCTTGGGGGGCCTGTGCGTCTTCGGACATTCAGTCAGTACCTATATTATTTTGGTAACTTATACGTTTTCTGGTAGGGATTGTCACGCCATCCCCCAATATTTTGTGTTGTTCCGGATCGTTTTTTGCCGCCCGAAAAAGGGATCACAAACGATCGATATCAGAAGCGATATCCGCGGCAATTTCCAACGCGTCGACATCCTTGCGCTCGGCCGACAATCGCAGCCCGAGAATGTCCGACTGATACCGTGCCGCCAGTCGATCCGGATCATGTCCCGCCCCGATTTCACCGGCATCCTGAGCCCTGCGAAACAGATCAGCGAAACAGCCTTTCATTTCCGCCATGTGATGCGCCGCCTGATCCGCAAGGTCATGATCCTTCGCCTTCAACTCGGCATATGTCTTTGCCAACATGCAGGCCTTTGCCGGGGTCTCGACCACTTCGATCACCAATCGGGGCTGCGCTTTCAGCGCCTCCTTCGGACCCAGTCTCTCTGCCAGGGCCTTTAAGCGCGCCACACCTTCTTGCGTATAACTCTCCAGCGTCAGCGCATAGAGCGCATCTTTCGACCCGAACGCCGCATAAAAACTGCCAGGCTTCAGCTTCAGTTCCCGCTCCAGATCCTTCAGCGATGTACCAGCCCAGCCCTGACGCCAGAAGATATCCTTCGCCTTCGCGATCAACACGTCACGATCGTATGCGGGTTTGCGGGGCATCAGCATCACCAATTTTTGAACGTTCACTCAAGTATATACTTGAGCGTTCACTCAAGAAACCCTAAATACGACCCACCGCGCCAGAAACAGGAGTTCCGACATGGCCAATTTCCCGTCTCACGACCTCGAAACCGCGCCTGAAGCGTCCAAACCGCTGCTGCAAAAGTCTCAGGCCGCTTTTGGTCGCTTGCCCGGCCTGCATAAGGTCATGGCCGAAAGCCCTCAGCATCTGGAAGGCTATCAGGTTCTGCACGGCCTGTTCCTGCAAACTGATTTCGACAATGATGAGAAAACCGTCGTCTGGCAGACCATCAATGTGGAAAACGAATGCCACTACTGCGTGCCCGCCCACACCGGGATCGCCAAGATGATGAAGATCTCGGACGAGATATCGGACGCCCTGCGTAACGAAACTCCGTTGCCTTCAGCCAAACTCGAAGCACTGCGCACCTTCACCCTGCAAGTGATGGAAACCCGCGGCAACCCGACCGACGACCAGCTTCAGGCGTTCTTTGACGCGGGCTATTCACACCGCGCGGTTCTGGATGTCGTGCTTGGTCTGGCCCAGAAAACCATGTCGAACTACGTCAACCACATGGCCAAAACCCCGGTGGACGAGGTTATGCGCGGCTTTCTGTGGGAACGCAAAGTCAGTGAACCGGCCTAAGCGGTCACGACCGAGCCCTGATCGCTGTCGGTAACGATCAGCGTCTGGGCCCGGTCGCCCATTTCCGCAAACAGTTCGGGCCCGGTACCCGTCATCCAGGCCTGAGCGCCCAGCGCGCAAATCTCGTCATAAAGCGCTGCGCGCCGCCCAGCATCCAGATGCGCGGCCACCTCATCCAGCAGAACGATCGGAGGTGCGCCCAGCATCGCCGCCAGCGCCCGCGCATTGGACAGGATCAGCGACACCAAGAGCGCTTTCTGCTCACCAGTGGAACACTCCCGTGCCGGCACGCCCTTGGCCGCGAACACACCGTACAGGTCGGACCGATGCGGCCCCACCAGGGTTCGGCCCGCTGCCAGATCCCTGAACCGGCTCTCGCTCAACGCGTCTCGCAAATCTTCCGCCGTCTCGGGCATTGCGCCTTCGGTTTGCACCAACTCCAGTTCGGCAGAAGGAAAGACTGTTTCCGCCCGGTCCTGCGCCGCCCGCAGAAGATCCAGCGACCTCAACCGCGCGGTATGGATGCGGTGCCCCGTCTCGGCCAACTGCCCTTCAAGCGCGGCGTACCAATGCGCATCCCTGATCTGCTCTTTCAGCAGACGGTTACGTTCGCGCATCGCTTTTTCATAAATCAGCGATGTTTCAGCGTGGGCCGGGTCAAAACTCAGCGCGATACGGTCCAAAAACCGACGGCGTCCCTCAGCCCCTTCAATCCACAGACGGTCCATGGACGGGGTCAGCCAGACAACCCGCGCAAGTTTCCCCAGATCGATCTGGGTCGCCGACTTGCCATCAATTCGAACCTGTCGCGCCGCGCCGACCTCGGACCAGGTTTCGATCTCAAACCGCTGCCCCTGAGCGTCCAGCAACCCGGACAGTTTCCAACCCAACGCCTCGGGCCGCCGGGTCATCTCGGCCGCGCTCGCCCGCCGCATCCCGCGACCGGGCGAAAACAGCGACACCGCTTCAAGAATATTGGTCTTCCCGGCCCCGTTCGGCCCGTGAATGGCAACCGGCCGGCCGTCCAGAGACAACCGCGCCAGCTTGTGAGATCGAAAATGCGAGACCGTAAGCTCGGTCAGGGCCAATCCCATGACCCCTCCCTTCATCTTTTCAAAAATACTCCCGCCGGAGGCATCGCATCCGCGCGATCAGACGCGCATCGGCATGACGACGTATACAGCGCTCAGATCGTTGCCTTCACGCATCAATGTCGGGTCACCAGCTGAGTTGAACAGGAATACTGCATTCTCACGATCCACCTGAGACGCAATCTCCAACAGGTATTTGGCGTTGAACCCGATCTCCAACCGCTCATCCCCGTAAGCGACAGCCAGTTCTTCCTCGGCGGCGCCACTGTCAGGTGCGTTCACCGACAAGATCAGCTTGTCGCCTTCCAATTGCAACTTCACTGCCCGCGACCGTTCCGACGAAACAGTCGCCACGCGATCTACGGCCTGCGCGAATTCAGCGGCATCCACTTCAAGCTTGCGGGTATTTCCTTGTGGGATAACACGTGTGTAGTCGGGGAAGGTGCCGTCAATAACCTTCGACGTCAGCGTGATATCCGGCGTGGCAAAGCGTACCTTGGTTTCACTGACCGAAACGGCGATATCCATCTCGTCGTCATCCAACAGCTTGCGCAACTCGCCCACTGTTTTGCGAGGCACGATCACGCCGGGCATATCCGCCGCGCCATCCGGCAAATCTGCGTCAATTCTCGCAAGCCGGTGGCCATCGGTGGCCACACAACGCAACACTTTTCCACCCTCGGACCCATCTGCCACATGCATGTACACACCGTTAAGATAGTACCGGGTCTCTTCGGTCGAGATGGCGAATTTTGACTTGTCGAACAACCGGCGCAGCAATGCTGCCGACGCGCTGAAATTCGATTGATATTCCGAGGACGCCATCATCGGAAAATCTTCTTTTGGCAGTGTCGCCAGCGAAAAATTCGACCGACCCGCTTCAACTGTCAGCCGTCCTGCGGCGCTGTCAGCAGTCAATGTCACCAGCGCACCGTCCGGCAGTTTGCGCACAATCTCATGCAGGGTTGTTGCCGCGACGGTCGTCGCGCCCGCCTTTTCGACCTGTGCGGGTGCCTTATCGACCACTTCGATATCCAGATCGGTAGCACGGAACTGGACCTGATCGCCTTCGGCCTCGATCAGGACATTGGCAAGTATAGGAATGGTATTGCGACGTTCTACAACGGACTGAGCCTGCGAAACGGCTTTAAGAAGGGTGCCGCGTTCAATGCTGATCTTCATACCCTCAATTCCTCTGACTTGCGTACCGACATGGGCGGGACTGGCACGTTAGCGGTTCCACCCCGAGGCACAAGGATTTTTTACGGATTTCTGGGTTGGAATGCACCAACCGTCAAGTGCGGCGTGCCCCACACGCCTCAGTTCTGGTGCAACCGTGGATTCTTACGCACAAAAAACGCCCCGGCACAGAAGTCCGGAGCGTTCCTTAGCACTACTGGCCCGGTTCAGGCTTCGAGAGAACGGCGCAGCATCTCCACGTCTTCAGCGATCTGACCATCGGTCAGTTTCAGCTCTTCAATGCGCTTAACGCCATGCATGACCGTGGTGTGGTCGCGCCCGCCAAACCGGCGGCCGATCTCTGGCAGCGACCGGCTGGTCAGCTGCTTGCACAGATACATCGCCACCTGACGGGGGCGCGCGTAGGATCGCAGGCGCTTGGGACCGATGATATCGGACATGCGGATGTTGTAGTATTCGGATACTTTCCGCTGAATCTCTTCAACCGTGATCTTACGCTCGGATGCGCGCAGGACATCTGCCAGACAATCCTGCGTCAGCTCCATGTCGATCTCGCGTCCAACCAACGAGGCAAAGGCAAACAGACGTGTCAGAGCACCTTCCAGCACGCGGACATTGGTCGAGATACGATGAGCCAAAAATTCAAGGACGCCATCTGCAATCGTCAGGTCGGGATAGGAACCGCTATATTGCTGGACCTTGTTCTGAAGAATGCCCAGACGCAATTCATAGTCGGTCGGATGCAGGTCAACGACCAAACCACATTGAAGGCGGGACTTTACGCGATCTTCCAGATCCTTGATTTCGCCTGGGGCGCGGTCGGCCGAGATGATGATCTGCTTGTTCTGATCCACCAGCGCATTGAACGTATGGAAAAACTCTTCCTGAGTAGAATCCTTTCCGGCAATGAACTGCACGTCATCGACCATCAGCACATCCACCGAACGGAACAAATGTTTGAAATCCATCATCCGGCGTTCCCGCAGGGCCTGCACGAAGCGATACATGAACTGTTCGGCTGACAGGTACAGGACATTCAGTTGCGGATGCTTGGTTTTCAGCTCCCAGGCAATTGCGTGCATCAGGTGGGTCTTACCCAGACCCACTCCACCATACAGAACAAGCGGGTTGAATGTTACCGGGCCGCCTTCGGACACACGGCGCGCGGCAGCATGGGCCAGCTCGTTGGGTTTACCCACCACAAAACTGTCAAAGGTGAAACGTGAATCGAGCGGCGCGGCCTGCAACGACTCCAAAGCGTTCTGCGCACTATCCGTCGCCGCTAAGGGTACCGGCTCTGGCTGAGTTTCGGTGACCACCTTGGCTGCGGGCTTGGGACGCGCGGGCGAGTTGGCAGCAACACGGAAGTCCAGACGCTGAACGGTTTCCCCAGCCGTATTCAGCTCGTACAAGATGAGGTCCGCAAAATTCTGGCTAACGTAGTTCCCCATAAAGTTCGTTGGCACGGAAAAAACCGCCACACCATCCTGCAGCTCTTTAAATTCCAGAGGCTCGATCCATGTGGTGTAATTATTCCGACCGACAGCCTTCAGCAATTTGTTACGCAGTAGTCCCCATTTCTCTTGTGTCATTCAGCGCCTCACGCATCCCATTCTTATTGGCCTGTCGGCCTTATCATACGAAGCCGGTTGCCCGGTCTTGTATTCACACGCCCAAAGGGAACCTGTCGCCAAACCTAACGGCTTGGCGGGATTGCCCCTGAAAGTTCGGTGCACCCGGATTTTCGACGCTCAACAATAAATGAGCGTCCCGAAACTCGGGCTGCACGTCACAATCTCAATTTTCAGACAGGGCCGAGAATCCCGGATAATCCGGACTTCGCGGCAGATCGGCAGCCCAGCTTGCGCCAGTCGTCGACGAATGTTTCCTGATCGATCTGATGCCCGTCAGTCCGATCGAGTAAACAGCCTGTCCCCCCAAGCGAGTGAATCGCTGACATCAGTGGTAGCAACTTGAAATGGGGCGCGGCAACGAAACTCTGATATTGACTCGGGTCTTTGGTCGAAAGAATCTCTCGGTTTCGTGAAGGCGCGGTATTCCGGCAACACGAAAAAAGGCGCCGCAATGCGCAGCGCCTTTGACATTAGTTCAGCCTTGCTGACTTGACCTAAGGTAACCCGCAGGCTTCAACCCAGAGCTTTGACCCGGGCCGACAGGCGCGACATTTTACGCGCAGCAGTGTTCTTGTGGAACACGCCTTTGGTGACGCCGCGCATCAGCTCGGGCTGGGCGGCGCGCAATGCTGCGGTTGCCGCATCTTTGTCACCGGATGCAATCGCTTCTTCGACTTTACGCAGATAGGTGCGGATGCGCGAACGACGCGCTTTGTTAACAGCGAAACGCTTTTCGTTCTGACGGGCGCGTTTCTTTGCCTGGGGCGAATTTGCCATGTGTCTCTGACCTTCGTTCGGTACGGTTATCAAGGGTTGCGCGCCACGGATATATCCGCACCGGATCAGAAATCACGAGTGTGAGTCGGGCCAAGCGGGCCGCACGCGCATGTATTGCGGCGCTCAATACCGAACATTTCAAGGATTGCCAAGCCGATTCTTGGATCTCACAGACCCGGCAAAGAAAAGGCAGGCAACACCCGCCTTTCATTAATCTCTTGCGTTTTACTTGTCGCGAAACTGCGCAGCCCGCTTTTCAAGAAACGCCGCCATGCCCTCTTTCTGGTCTTCGGTGGCAAACATGGAATGGAAGACCCGACGCTCAAACAGCATACCTTCACTCAGCGGAAGCTCGTAACTACGATTGACCGCTTCTTTTGCCGCAGCTGCCGTCAGTGCCGATTTCTCGGCTATTTTTTGCGCCGCACCGACGGCTTCTTCGATCAGCTTCTTGGCCGGTACGACCCGGCTGACCAAACCAGCGCGCTCGGCTTCGTCCGCGTCCATGAACCGCCCAGTCAGGTTCATGTCCATCGCCTTGGACTTGCCGACAAAGCGCGTCAAACGCTGGGTGCCGCCCAACCCGGCTATGACGCCAAGGTTGATTTCAGGCTGGCCGAATTTTGCAGTGTCCGCCGCAATGATGAAATCGCAAAGCATTGCCAACTCGCATCCCCCACCCAGAGCATAGCCCGCGACCGCGGCGATGATCGGTTTGCGAATCGCCGAAACCCGATCGTTTGCATCAGCAAAAAGGTTGGTTGTGTAGACATCGACAAAGCTCATCTCGGACATTTCCCTGATGTCCGCGCCTGCGGCAAAGGCCTTGTCCGATCCGGTGATGACGATGCAACGCACCTTGTCGTTGCTGTCCGCCTCTTCCAGCGCGGTACACAACTCACCCAGTAACTGGGAGTTCAGCGCATTCAACGCATCTGGTCTGTCGAGTTTGATTAGGGCGACGTGGTCTTCGATTTCGACGATGATCGTCTCAAAAGCCATGAGAAAAAAGCTTCCGGTTGTTCCGTTCAGTTACGAGTCCTTACCACGCGAATTCTCTGGATCAAGCTATCTTTGGCATTGCGCACAGTAGAAGGATGAGCGACCGGACTGGGTGATTCTCTGGATCAGACCATTGCAACCCTCGGTCCGGCAGGGCTTTCCTTCACGACCGTAGACATCAAAGCTGTGCTGAAAATATCCAAGTTCTCCATCAGCTTGCCGGAAATCCCGCAGGGATGATCCGCCTGCTTGGATCGCGTCCTGCAACACCTTCCGAATGATAGGAACCAGCGACGCGACACGTGCCGCAGAAATTTGCCCTGCTTTGCAACGTGGCGACACCTTGCCGCGATAAAGCGCTTCGCAAACATAGATATTCCCCAATCCGGCAACGATTCCCTGATCCAGCAGGGCTGATTTGACTGGGGTATTCCTGCATTTGAACGCCTCAATCAGGTGTTGCTCGTGGAAATCATTGCCCAAGGGCTCTGGTCCCAGAACCGCCAGAAGCTTGTGATCCTCGGCTGTGGCTGTGGGCAGCAGGTCCATCGCTCCAAACCGGCGAGGATCGTTAAAGGTGATACGCGCCCCGTTGGCCATGTGAAAAACAACATGGTCATGTTTCTCAGCGGCAGGATGTTCGCGCAGGAAATGACCTAGTGGATCGCCTGACACCGTCATTCGCCCCGACATCCCCAGATGAATCAACAAGGTCTCACCACTGCTGAGATCGGCCAGGATATATTTTGATCGCCGCCTTAACCGATCCACCCGCTGCCCGGTCAGCCGTTCTGCCATGCGTTCGGGAAATGGCCAGCGCAGATCCGGGCGGTTCACATCGGCGCGTGCGATCTCGACTCCCTCCATCGCAAGGCTCAGGCCGCGTCTTACGGTCTCGACCTCGGGCAATTCTGGCATTACAGGGCTCCTATTCCAAAGGGCCGCATTGTGCCCCGCTTCCAGAGCCCTATAACAGAAGCGAAATTCGACAAACGGCAAGGCTTATGTCCAACAACAGCGACAACACCACTCATTTCGGGTTCGAAACCGTACGCGAGGCTGACAAGGCCGGGCGCGTGCAGGGCGTGTTCAACTCGGTCGCCTCGAAATATGACGTGATGAACGATGTCATGTCGATGGGTATCCACCGGGTCTGGAAAGACGCGATGATGGACTGGCTAGCTCCGCGTCCCGGTCAGCGTTTGCTGGATGTTGCGGGCGGAACCGGTGACATTTCCTTTCGCTTTCTGAAACGTGCAGGCTATGGCCATGCCACGGTTCTTGATCTGACAGAACCCATGCTGGTCGAAGGCCGGCAACGCGCCGAAGCCGACCAGATGGCCGACAGCCTGAACTGGGTGGTGGGCGATGCCATGGCCCTGCCGTTCGAGGACAACACCTTTGACGTCTACACGATCTCGTTCGGCATCCGGAACGTGACCCGCCCGCAAGAGGCCCTGAACGAAGCCTTTCGCGTGCTGAAACCCGGTGGCCGCCTGATGGTGCTGGAGTTCAGTCAGCTTCCCAATGACGGGTTGCAAAAGCTCTATGACCTCTACAGTTTCAATGTCATTCCACGCATGGGAAAGCTGATCGCGAATGATTACGACAGCTATCAGTATCTGGTGGAGTCGATCCGTAAGTTTCCTGATCAGGAAACCTTCCTGAACATGGTCCGAACTGCTGGCTTCGAAAACGCCAAATACCGCAATCTCAGCATGGGTATCGCCGCGCTGCATTCCGGCTGGAAAATCTGACACATGCGTGGCCCACATAATATCATCCGCCTGATCCGAACGGGTGCCACGCTTGAGCGCACCGGTGCCATGAATGTCGTGCTGGATGCATTCGAAGCCCCGCGCCCGCTTCGCGTCATCGCCCATGCTTTGGGCAAACCGTTTCAGTGGCTGGGCTACAAAGGCGACCCGCAGATGCCACCCGCAACCCGCGCCCTGACCGCTTTGGGTCCGGCATATATCAAATTCGGGCAGGTGCTTTCCACCCGCCCTGATGTCGTCGGCAACGAACTGGCAGAACAGTTACGTGTCCTACAGGACAAACTCCCGCCTTTTTCCCGGACAAAAGCCATGGCCGAGGTTGAAAAGGAACTTGGACAGCCTGTGGCGGACGTGTTCTCTGAGTTCAGTGAACCTATTGCAGCCGCATCCATCGCTCAGGTCCACAAAGCCAAACTGGTTAGCACAGGCGAAGATGTCGCCGTCAAAGTTCTGCGCCCGGGGATCGAGCGCGCATTTCGCAAGGATGTGGATGCATTTTATTTCGCCGCTCGCATCGTGCAGCTTTTCGCCCCCGGTGCCCGCCGTCTGAGGCCCATGGAGGTCATTGAACATTTTGACGGCGTTGTTCGGGGCGAATTGGATCTGCGTCTGGAAAGCGCTGCCGCCTCGGAATACGCGGCCAACACAAAAGACGACACAGGGTTCTGGCTGCCGCCCGTCTTGTGGTCACTGTCAGCACGGCGCGTGATGACACTCAGCTGGGCCGACGGTGTTGCATTGGGTGAAAATGACGCACTGGACGCCGCAGGCCACGATCGCCGCGACCTGGCTGAACGTGTGCTGCGTCTGTTCCTTCTTCACGCCTTGCGCGACGGCTATTTCCACGCCGATATGCATCAGGGCAACCTAAAGGTCGCCGCCAACGGTGACATCATCGCTTATGATTACGGTATCATGGGCCATATCGACGAATACACGCGCCGGGTCTATGCCGAGATCCTGTTCGGTTTCATCCGCCGCGACTACAAGCGCGTGGCCGAAGTGCATTTCGAAGCCGGTTACGTTCCTGCACACCAGGACGTCGATGAATTCGCCCGCGCCCTACGTGCGGTTGGTGAACCCATCTTCGGTATGGATGCCTCGCATATTTCGATGGGCCGTTTGTTAAGCTATCTGTTCGAAGTGACAGAGCGTTTTGGCATGGAGACACGTACCGAGCTGATCCTCCTACAGCGCACGATGGTCGTGGTTGAAGGTGTTGCCCGGTCACTGGATGACCACATCAATATCTGGGAAGTCGCCCGCCCCGTGGTCGAAGATTACATTAAACAATCCATCGGCCCGCGCGCCGCGCTTCGTGACTTTGCCAAAACCGCTTTGGTTCTGGCACGCTTTGGTCCGCGCCTGCCGACATTGGTCGAAAACGCGTTGATTGCACAGACACACAAAGAAGAACCGGAAAACTCGGGTCTTTTGCCAAAAATCCTGCCCGCCGCTCTCGGTGCAGTTGCCGGCGCAGCCATAGTTCTGTTGATCACGACACTCGGCTGATTGTGATCCGCAGCTTCATCTGGCTGAAAATATCCTCGGGGGGAATCGCGCCTTGCGCGATGGGGGGCAGACAGCCCCCCTTGCCCAAACCCGGATCAGAGCCGCTCGATGGCAATGGCGATCCCCTGACCGCCGCCAATACACATGGTGATCAACCCTTTTGATCCGCCTGTACGCTCCAACTCGTAAAGTGTCTTCATGGTAATGATGGCGCCCGTCGCGCCTACAGGGTGCCCCAGTGCTATCGCGCCTCCATTCGGGTTCACTTTCGCTGCATCCAACCCAAGCTCCTGATTGACGGCCAGCGCCTGCGCGGCAAATGCTTCGTTGCTTTCGATCACATCGAAATCTTCCACCGAAAGACCCGTCTTCCTGAGCAGGTTTTGCACGGCCGGTACCGGGCCAATACCCATGACTTCGGGGCGCACGCCAGCATGTGCATAGCCGATTACACGTGCTTTTGGCTTCAACCCGGCCTTTTCCGCCGCATCCGCCGTTGCCAGAACCATCGCCGCCGCGCCATCGTTGATGCCCGAGGCATTGCCTGCCGTTACACGCCCATCTTTCTTGAACACAGGTCGCAACCCGGCCAGCGCTTCGGCGGTCGTCGCTTTGGGATGCTCATCAACTTTGAAATCCACCATGTCCCGCTTGACCTTCACCTGAACGGGCACGATCTGACTTTCGAAATATCCGGCTTCAATTGCGGCGGCCGCGCGGGTCTGGCTGGCAAGGGCGAATTCGTCCATCTGTTCACGGCTGATCTGGTGTTCATCGGCAACGTTCTCGGCCGTCACACCCATGTGCCCTGTGCCAAAGGGGCAGTTCAACGCACCCAGCATCATGTCCAGTGATGTGACATCACCCATTTTCGCGCCCCAGCGTGCCTGTGGAACAATGTAAGGGCTTCGCGACATGCTTTCTGCCCCACCTGCCACGGCAAAATCGGCATCGCCAAGCATCAAGGACTGCATTGCCGACACGATCGCCTGTGCGCCTGAACCACACA
The DNA here is from genome assembly GCF_056531545.1 of Ruegeria sp. N10. Taxonomy (NCBI): domain Bacteria; kingdom Pseudomonadati; phylum Pseudomonadota; class Alphaproteobacteria; order Rhodobacterales; family Roseobacteraceae; genus Ruegeria; species Ruegeria sp. N10. The sequence goes on from NZ_JBQFLY010000009.1 coordinate 34,182, forward strand.
GTCGGTTTACATTCATCGCAGGGGTGCCGTTCGGAATCCCGGCCTGCATCGCGGCAACGCGCGACAGGTACATGTCCCGAGGCTCGGTGTTGATGACATGACCAAACACAACATGCCCGATTTGAGCACCTTCTACCCCTGACCGCTCCAAGGCCGCTTCGGTGACCACCGTCGCCAGATCAATGGGCGCGGTTGACGCAAGTGCGCCACCAAAAGTTCCAATCGCGGTGCGCGCACCATCCAACAATACGATGTCTGTCATGTCTTTCTCCTCTTGGAATCGTCGTCAGTATGCACATGCAGCATGATCCTGTCCTATAGGACGTGCCGTCACGGATGGAATTGACAAGCGGGATCCCAACACGCATGGATTCCGTCATGACGGAGAACACAGACGATATCCTGAACCTTTTGCCCGCCCGCCTGAAAGACGCACGCCGGGCCAAAGGACTGTCGCTGGAAGCAGTCGCAAACCTGAGTGGCGTGTCCAGATCCATGGTTAGCCAGATCGAACGCGGGGAAAGTAGCCCGACGATCTCGACCCTCTGGAACCTGACCCGTGCGCTACAGGTGGATTTTGCCGGTCTTCTGGAAGGTTCAAAAGCCAGTGATCAGATCGAGGTGCTGCGCGCGTCCGAAGTGCCCAGCATCGACAATATGGGGCAGAACTGCCGCATTCGCATCCTGTCCCCGCCGGAAGAGGCCGGAGGTCATGAGGTTTACGATATCGAGTTCGACAAAGGCGGGGCCTTGAACAGCCAGCCCCATGCGCGCGGCGCGCGTGAGCAGCTGACCGTGCTGGAAGGCGCCGTCAAGGTTACATCGGGCAGTGCCGTGTCGGAACTGAGCCGAGGGGATACCGCCCGCTATGCCGCGGATATCGTGCATTCCATCTCGGCCAAAGAACCAGCGCGGGTGTTTCTGATCGTAAAGAACGCGTAACATCAGCAGATTTCCGCCTTCACGGAAAATTTTCCTGTATATTGAAATTCCCCTATTTGGGAAATCCATCCGCTATGTTAGACGTGCGACTCAGTTGAACGGAGGTCGCCATGGCAGATGCATTCCTGTCCCACATCACGGACACACTCGCGCAGATCGAATCCGAGGGGCTGTATAAGCGCGAACGAATGATCACCTCGCCTCAGGGCGGTGAGATTACGGTTGGCGGCAAACGGGTGATCAACCTGTGCGCCAACAACTATCTGGGTCTTGCGGATCACCCCTCGCTGATTGAGGCCGCAACAAATGCGATGGGTCCGAAAGGATTCGGTATGGCCTCGGTCCGGTTCATCTGCGGGACGCAGGATATTCACCGTGAACTGGAACAGCGGTTGGCCAAGTTCCTGAACAAGGACGACGCGATCCTGTTTGCGGCCTGTTTTGATGCCAATGGCGGGCTGTTCGAACCGTTGCTGGGGCCTGAAGATGCGATCATTTCGGACAGTCTGAACCACGCCTCGATCATTGACGGGGTGCGGCTGTGCAAGGCCAAGCGCTATCGCTATCTGAACAATGACATGAACGACCTGGAAGCGTGGCTGAAGCAAGCGCGCGAGGATGGCGCGCGTCACATCATGATCGCAACCGATGGCGTGTTCTCGATGGATGGCTATCTGGCCAACCTGCCGAAAATTCGCGAACTGGCTGACAAATACGACGCCATCGTGATGGTCGATGATTGCCATGCAACGGGCTTCATGGGGCCGCGCGGTGCAGGAACACCGGATCACTTTGGTGTTGATGTCGACATTCTGACTGGAACTTTGGGCAAGGCACTTGGGGGGGCAATCGGCGGCTACATCGCCGGGCCGCAGCCAGTGATCGACCTGCTGCGGCAGCGGGCGCGGCCCTATCTTTTCTCGAACTCGCTGCCGCCATCCATCGTCGCCGCAGGGATTGAGGCGATCCGCCTGGTCGAAGAAGGCGACATTCTACGCGCGCAGTTGTTCGGAAACGCAAAGTACTGGCGTGCCGGTTTGGAAAAGCTTGGCTTTGACGTTTTGCCCGGCGAACATCCGATCATCCCTGTCATGCTGGGCGACGCGACGCTGGCACAAGAGATGGCCACCAAGCTGTTTGACGAGGGCGTGTATGTCTCGGGCTTCTTCTTTCCTGTTGTTCCCCGCGGGCAGGCGCGGATCAGAACACAGATGAACGCCGCCCTGACGCGGGACGAACTGGACCGCGCTCTGGCGGCCTTTGGCAAAGTCGGCAAGGAACTGGGGGTGATCTGATGCGACCCAACACGATGAAAGCGCTGGAAAAGTCGAAACCCGAAGAGGGGTTGTGGATGGTACAGGCCCCGGTCCCGGAAATCGGGCCGGATGAGGTGCTGATCAAGATCAACAAGACCGGAATTTGCGGTACCGACATTCACATCTGGAACTGGGATGAGTGGGCCTCTCACACCGTTCCGGTTCCGATGATCACTGGTCATGAGTTCGCTGGGGAAATCGTTGAGATTGGGCGCAACGTAACCGGCCTGAACGTTGGGCAGCGCTGTTCCGGCGAAGGGCATCTGATCGGCACTGAAAGCCGTCAAAGCCGCGCAGGCAAGTTTCACCTCGACCCCGGCACGCGCGGGATCGGGGTGAATGAACAGGGCGCGTTTGCGCAATACCTGAAACTGCCTGCCTTCAATGTTGTTCCCCTACCGGATGATATCCCGGATGAGATCGGGGCAATCCTTGATCCGCTGGGCAATGCGGTACACACCGCGTTAAGCTTCGATCTTCTGGGCGAAGATGTCCTGATCACCGGCGCAGGACCCATTGGCATCATGGCCGCCGCCGTTGCCCGCCATGCAGGTGCCCGTAACGTGGTGATTACCGACATAAACGCTGAACGATTGAAACTCTCGGAACATGTCGTGCCGTCGGTGCGGACCGTTGATGTTTCCAAACAAGATTTGCACGATGTCATCGCACAGCTAGGAATGAAAGAAGGCTTTGATGTGGGGCTTGAAATGTCCGGCTCACAAGCCGCGCTTGACCAGATGGTCGAAGCGCTTGTGATGGGTGGGAAAATCGCCTTGCTGGGGATACCGCCGGGGAAATCTCCAGTCGACTGGTCGCGTATCGTTTTCAAGGCGATCACAATCAAGGGTGTCTATGGTCGCGAAATGTTCGAGACCTGGTACAAGATGATCGCCATGCTGCAAAATGGCTTGGATGTGTCCCGCGTGATCACGCATCGCTTTGCGGTTGATGATTTCGCGGATGGTTTTGCCGCGATGAAATCCGGCCTCTCAGGCAAGGTTGTCCTTGACTGGACCTAACCCGCTGGAAAGTTACGAACTCAACGCCTAGACAGGTGCAAGGATCGCACAACGGAGGCATGAGATGGGCGAGAACAAAGACGATCGTCTGTTGCAAAGAGGTGTCGAAGACACTCTGATCACTGATTTCGCCGAGACACATCGCAAAAGCTATGGAGATTTTCTGCAACTCAAAACGTTGCTGAATCTGCAAAAGACCTTTCAGGACCCTGCGCAGCCGGACGAGATGCTGTTCATTATTATCCATCAGGTCAGCGAACTGTGGCTGAAACTGATGCACCACCAACTGGTCGAGGTGCGCCGTTTTCTGCAACAGGATGAATTTGGCCCAGCCATGAAAAACCTCGACCGAATCAAGGCCATTCAACGGCAGTTGATTGCGGCTTGGGAAACCCTGCTGACCATGACGCCTGCCGACTATATGACGTTTCGGCAGGCTCTTGGCAGCTCGTCAGGGTTTCAGAGCTACGGGTATCGGCAGATCGAATTCATTCTCGGCAACAAGGATGCCTCAACACTGAAGGTCCATACGCATGACCCAGAGGTGATGGAGATGCTGAATGCCGCACTGACCAAACCGTCGCTTTATGACGAGGTGTTGCACATGTTGGCCCGCCAAGGGTTCGATGTGCCCAAAGATCTGATCGAACGCGATTACGCCCAACCCTATTCCGGCGATTCGCGCGTGGTGCAAATTTGGGTGGAGGTGTTTCGAAACACTGAAAAATACTGGGATCTTTATGCTTTGGCCGAAAAGCTGATGGATGTGGAAAGTTTGTTTCAACGCTGGCGCTTTGACCATGCCACCGCGGTTGAGCGCGTGATCGGGATGCAACCTGGCACTGGTGGCTCAAGCGGCGTGGCCTTTTTGCGAAAGGCGCTAGAGCTGCGGTTTTTCCACGACCTTTACGACGTGCGTACGGAATTGATGTATAGCGGGCAGAACTAAGACATGTTGTATCGAGGATTTTCGCAATCCGAGCTGGAGCGGGAGTACTCCCCCAGCACAATGATCGGCGGCGACCTAAGCCCGTATCTTGCCAGCTATAAGGCGCTAAGCGCTCAGGCGCGGGCCGACTATCCGGTACGGGAAAACCTGGCTTATGGTGACAGCCCCGTACAAGTCCTTGATTTCTTTCCCGCTCGCGATGACAAGGCACCCCTGCACGTCTTCATTCACGGCGGGTACTGGCAGGCGCTCAGCCAGAATGAATCGTCTCTGATGGCACCAGGTCTGGTAGAACACGGGCAAGCTTTTGCGACTGTAAACTACACGCTGGCACCCGATGCCCGGATTGGCGACATGATCGACGAGTGCCGTGACGCGTTGTTGTGGCTGGCGGCCCAGGCTGAGGAGTTGGAGTTCGACCCGTCGCGGATCACCCTGTCAGGTCACAGTGCAGGCGCGCATCTGGCGGCGATGGTGATGGCAACCTCATCAGACGCCCTTGCCAAAGCGGGGCTCCGGGTGCGGGATGTGCTTCTGATCAGCGGCATATACGACCTGGAACCGATCAGCCTGATGTCGGTGAACGATCCGCTGCAATTGACACCGGTCGAGGTCAACGATCTGTCACCCATCCGCAATCTGCCCCGGCCCGGTCCTCGATACCATGTTTCGGTGGCCGAACGGGATACGGATGAGTTCATTCGCCAAAGCCGTGACTATGCCGAAAGGCTGCGAAAGTCCGGACACTCTGTCAGCTTTATGCTCGCGCAAGGAATGCATCATTTCGATATCATCATGCATTCAGCTACGTTTCTGCCCCAAACAAAATAAGCGCCTCGACAAATGAAAACAGCGGCCTAAGGGGGTCGCTGTTTTTCGTTTTCAACTTATGCCGGGTTAGTCCAGCGTGCGGGTGACTTCTTCGCGCTCGAAGATTTCGATCACGTCGCCTGCGCGAATGTCATCGTAGTTCTCGAATGCCATACCGCATTCCTGACCCGACTGAACCTCGGCCACTTCGTCCTTGAAACGCTTCAGTGTTTTCAGCGTGCCTTCGTGAATAACCACGTTGTCGCGCAGCAGGCGGACACCGGCGGAACGGCGCGCCACACCTTCGGTAACCAGACAGCCGGCAACCTTGCCAACGCCGGTGACCTTAAAGACTTCGCGGATTTCGGCGTAACCGATGAACTTCTCGCGAATCTCGGCGCTCAACAGACCCGATGCGGCAGCTTTCACGTCGTCCACCAGATCGTAGATAACCGAGTAATAGCGAATCTCGACACCTTTCTGGTTTGCCGTGTTCCGGGCAGACGCATTGGCCCGCACGTTGAAACCCAGGATCGGAGCACCCGAGGCCTCGGCAAGACCGACATCGGTTTCGGTGATTGCACCCACGCCCGAATGCAATACGCGCACGCGTACCTCGTCGTTGCCGATCTTCTCCATCGCCTGAACGATGGCCTCAGCCGAGCCCTGCACGTCCGCTTTCATCAGAATCGGCAGTTCGGTGACGCTTTCGTCTTCCTTGGCCTTCTGCATCAGCTGCTCAAGGGTGGTAGCGGCACCGGCGGCAGCGCGTTTGTCCTTGGCGGCCTGCTCGCGGTAGGCGGCGATCTCGCGCGCCTGTGCTTCAGTCTCGGTCACGTTCAGAACGTCACCGGCTTCCGGTGTGCCATTGAGACCCAGAACCTCGACCGGAACCGAAGGACCCGCTTCCTGAACGCGTTCACCCTTGTCATTGATCAACGCACGGACCTTACCGTACTGCTCACCCACAACAAAGATATCGCCCTGACGCAGCGTGCCGTTCTGAACCAGAACGGTCGCGACCGGACCACGGCCCACATCCAGCTGCGCCTCGATCACGGCACCCTGGGCTGCGCGATCAGGGTTGGCTTTCAGTTCCAGAATCTCGGCCTGCAATGCGATGGCTTCCAGCAGCTCGTCCAGACCCTGACCGGTGATGGCGGACACTTCTACGTCCTGAACCTCACCCGACATTTTCTCGACGATCACCTCGTGTTGCAACAGATCGGTGCGCACCTTGTCCGGATTTGCATCATGCTTGTCGATCTTGTTGATCGCCACGATCATCGGCACCTTGGCTGCCTTCGCGTGATTGATCGCCTCGATTGTCTGCGGCATGACCGCGTCATCGGCAGCGACAACCAGAACCACGATATCGGTCACCTGAGCACCGCGCGAGCGCATCGAGGTAAACGCCGCGTGGCCGGGTGTATCCAGGAATGTCAGCGTCGATCCACCATCGGTTTTCACCTGATAGGCGCCGATATGCTGGGTGATGCCACCGGCCTCACCAGCCACAACGCGCGCATCGCGGATTGCATCCAGCAGCGATGTTTTCCCATGGTCGACGTGACCCATGATGGTGATGACGGGCGGACGAGGCTTCAGATCGGCTTCGCTGTCTTCGACCTCTTTGATGACGTCCTCAACATCCGAATCAGAGACGCGTGTGACCTTATGGCCAAACTCTTCGATGATCAGCTCGGCAGTATCAGCGTCGATGGTCTGGTTCTGCGTGACCATCATACCCATCTGCATCAATGATTTGACCACGTCAGCCACACGTTCGGCCATACGGTTGGCCAGTTCCGAGACCATGATCGCCTCAGGCAGTTGTACGTCGCGGATCACCTTTTCACGCTCGACCGAACCGCCCATGGCTTTCTGACGGGCGCGTTCCTGCTTGCGCTTCATCGCTGCCATCGACCGCTGGCGGCTGCCTTCGTCACCAGTGGCCTGACCCAGTGTCAGCTTGCCTGAACGACGGTTGTCTTCGCGGCCCTTGCCACGACCGCGCTGTTCGCGTTCGCGATCCTGCTTGCGAGGCGCGGCTGCAGGCGCAGGTTTGCTGGCCGGGCTACGTGCAGCTTTGGCTTCTTCAGGGGCCGGTGAAGCGACAGCAGCAACAGCAGCACGCTTGGCTTCTTCTTCAGCCTCCACGCGCTTGCGCTCTTCGTCTTCGGCTTTCTGACGGGCGCGCTCTTCGGCTTCACGCTGCTCGCGCTCTTTCGCTTCCTGTTCCGCACGGCGGCGCACACGTTCTTCTTCGCGTGCCTTTTCAGCGGCTTCGCGTTCAGCGGCCTCTTCGATCTCGCGGGCCTTGGCAGCCTGCAAAGCTTTCATACGGCGCGCCATTTCCGCGTCGGAAATACCTGCGGGACGACGCGACGGATCACCCGAAGGGGCGGCACCGCCACCCGGCTTTGCCGCGCCCGGCTTGGGGACCACCACGCGCTTGCGTTTGGTTTCCACCACGACATTCTTGGTGCGTCCGTGGCTGAAACTCTGTTTCACATTTCCGGGGCGTGCCCCGCCACGAAGACCCAATGTCTTTTTGCCGTCACTATCGCTCATAAAGCTTCTTACCCTTCCGCGCGGCCCTTGCCGCCGTCATCCGTTTCGCGCAAGCCACGCAGGCGCTGCGCTTCCTCTACAACACGTTTGGCGAGTCCGCCAGAGGCCAAGGCCGCATGAATCACCGTTTGGCGCCCAAATGCTTGCCCTAATTCGTCTGCCGTCAGCCAACCGATGTATTTTCCTAAGTGCGGCGTACTGAGCTTCGACTTGCCGCGCCCCGATCCATCAGTGGCCTGAATCAGCACCTGAGCCTCTTCCCGGTCCAGCCACGACTTGACCTTTTCATACCCGGCAACCGCGTCGCCGGACTTGCGCGCCAGACTGAGCAACTCAATCACACGGCGCGCGATCTGTTTTTCAACCTCTGCCGTCAGGTCCTGAGGCACGGTCACCTGTGCCTTGAACCCCCGCGCAAACAGTTTCTTGCCAATGGCCTTGTCCAGCGCGGCACGATCCGCCGCCACATAAACGCCCCGCCCCGGCAACTTTGCCGCGACATCCGGAAAGACCTGACCGTCCGGCCCCGTCACAAAGCGGATCAAGCCATATTTAGGCTGAACCTCGCCTGTGGCGATGCACTTGCGTTCGGGTCCGTCAGACCGATCCTTATGGACGCCACCGCGACCCATACGCGCCACCCGAGACCTGAGATCAGGCCTCGACCTCCTCGTCTGCTGCGTCGCCGTCGATGTCTTCTTCCGCCTGCTCCAGCTCGGCCGGATCAACCCAACCCAACAGGATACGCGCAGTCATGACCATGTCTTGTGCTTCTTCGAGCGTGACGCCAAAGGGCTCCAGAACGCCATCATCCTTGACGCGTTCACCGTCAACTGTGGTCCAGCCACCGGCCAGTTCCCAGTCTGCACAGGTTGCGAAGTCTTCCAGCGTCTTCACATCGTCCTTGGCCAGAGCCTCTACCATCTGGGGTGTCAGGCCTTCGAATTCAATGAGGCTATCCTCGGCACCCAGTGCGCGCGCGGCATCCAGAGCGGCTTTGGCCTGGGCTTCCAGGAATTCACGCGCCCGGGTCTGAAGTTCCTGCGCGGTGCCTTCATCGACGCCGTCAATGACCAGAAGTTCATCAATCTCGACATAGGCAACTTCTTCGAGATTGGTGAAGCCTTCGGACACCAGCAGCTGCGCAAAGAATTCGTCCAGATCCAGACTGTCCATGAACAGCTTGGTACGAGATTCGAATTCCTTCTGACGGCGTGCTGATTCTTCAGCTTCGGTCATGATGTCGATGTCCAGGCCGGTCAGTTGGCTTGCCAGACGCACGTTCTGACCGCGACGACCGATTGCAAGAGACAGTTGCTCTTCAGGAACCACAACCTCGATCTTGCCTGCTTCTTCGTCCAGAACAACCTTCGAAACCTCGGCAGGTTGCAACGCGTTCACCAGGAAGGTCGGTTGGTCTTCGTTCCACGGGATGATGTCAATCTTCTCACCCTGTAGTTCGTTCACAACGGCCTGTACGCGGCTGCCGCGCATACCAACGCAGGCGCCAACGGGATCAATCGAGCCGTCATAGGAAATTACGGCGATCTTGGCGCGTGAACCTGGGTCACGGGCCACGGCCTTGACCTCGATGATACCGTCATAGATTTCCGGTACTTCCATCTTGAACAGCTCGGCCATGAATTCCGGAGCGGTACGCGACAGGAAGATCTGGTGGCCACGCACTTCGCGGCGGACTTCCTTGATATACGCGCGCACACGATCATTCGGGCGATAGCTTTCGCGCCCAATCTTGTCGTTGCGGCGCAGAACGGCCTCGGCACCGCCCAGATCGACGATAACATTGCCGAATTCTTCGCGCTTGACGGCACCGTTGATGATGGTGCCCGCACGATCCTTGAATTCCTCATACTGACGATCACGCTCGGCTTCGCGGACTTTTTGCAGGATCACTTGCTTGGCGGACTGCGCCGCGATCCGGCCCATTTCGACCGGCGGTACTTCTTCAACAAAAACGTCACCGACCTGCGGGTCTTCCATGTACTGTTTGGCCTGTTCGACGGTGAATTCGGCCTGATAGTTCTCAAGCTCGTCATCCTCGACCACGGTGCGCACACGGGTGAATGTCGCCTTGCCGGTCTTGCGGTCGATCGACACGCGAATGTCCATCTCGGCACCGTAGCGGCTCTTGGCAGCGCGGGCGAGCGATTCCTCCATCGCTTCGACAACCAGACCGGGGTCGATCATCTTTTCGCGGGCCACGGCCTCGGCAGTCTGCAGCAGCTCCAGCTGGTTGGCTGAGGTAATTGCCATCAGTTCGTCTCCTCTTCGGACCCTTCGGTCTCAATCTCGTCGAAAGCTTTTTCGTTCAGGGCGCCTGCATCTTTGCGCTGGCGCAGCATTTCTTTGATCAGATCATCGGTCAGGACCAGCTTGGCATCACTCAGCCAGTCGAATTGCAGGCCGATTGTGATCGTCTCGGACCCTTCGGGAATATTGATCAGAACCTCTTCCCCTTCGATCCCGGCCAGTTCCCCTTTGAACCGGCGGCGGCCATCGATCAGTTCAGAGGTTTCGATCTTGGCCTCATACCCCTCAAAAGTCTCAAAATCCTTGAGGCGCGTCAGGGGGCGGTCGATACCGGGGCTGGACACCTCAAGCGTATAGGCGTCGAGGATCGGGTCCTCCACATCCAGGGTGGCGCTGACCGCATTCGAAATCTCGGCGCAGTCATCCACTTCGATGCCGCCTTCAGGTTTGTCAGCCATGATTTGCAGCGTGGTCTGCTTGCCACTCATCAGCCGGACACGGACCAGCTCATACCCCAGGTCTTCGATCACCGGGGTGATGATCTCGGCAAGTCGCCGGTCGATGGCAGCTTTGGCTATTAGGTCGTTTGTCATCAGGTTCTCTACCCTGTCAATCGGGCACAAAAAAACGGGCGCGCGGCCCGTCGAATTTTCCGGTGGAGCCTTGGACCGAAAGTCCAACGCGCCGCTGTTGAAACTGCATATACGCAGGATGATCCGAGTCTGCAACCCCCGACAGAAGTGTTACCCGGAATTACACGATCCACCACCGTTCAGCGATACGACCGTCGTCCAGAACCGTGCGTCCGGCAATCTGCCGCGGCAATCCCACCGTCCCAGAAACGGCCAGTGCCATATCGGTCTCGGAAGGATGGAAGCGAAGACCGCGCGTACTGCGGATCTCGGACGGATCTGGGAAAGCCGCAATATCGACGTAGCCATCGCGCAATGCCTCGGCGCGGACACAGGCATCGGGAATAACGATCACTTCGAATGCATCGACCCAACCGGCCTGACCGTCCTTGTAATGTCCCGAAACACGGCGACCCAGGAAATGTCGCCCGTCTTCGGCGCGCTCGACACGGTAGCAACCCGTACCGTTGGCCCTGTGTAGCGGCGTGACGCCTTCGCCATTGCGGGCAATGACAAAACGACTTTCCGCCAAAAGGAATGGAAGGCCCGGATTTGCCTCGGCCAGTTCCAGCCGCAAACGGTTGGCGGTCAATGCCTCGGTATACCCGACTTCGGCCAACACGGTAGCAACGTCTGAGATGTCCAAAGGCGCGCCGTCGTGGAACACCGCATCATTGCGCAGATCAAAGCTCCAGACCTTCGCATCGGCGTCGGTTTGCCAGCCCGTCGCAAGCTCGCCCCGCAAAGTGCCATCCGGGGCAATCTCGGTCAGCGTGTCGAAAACCGCACCGCGTGCCACCTGCTCAAGACTGTCGTCGCGCGGCACGGCCAATCGCAACGTGCCGCCCTTCTCTGGCCTGTCCGCCAGGGATGCGCCAGTCGCGGCAAGCAGCGCGGCTGCGGCACCCGAAGCAAACAAGGCACGCCGGTCGATGCGTGTCACGCCAAACCCTCCGCCACGCGATCCATGATCCGGATCAGTTCTGCGCTGATCCCGGGTTCAGAAAGCGCATGACCGGCCTGACGTACCATCTTAATCTCGGCATTCGGCCAGCGTTCGCTTAGCGACCAGGCGGCCTGCGGCGGGCAAATCATGTCGTATCGCCCCTGCACGATGTGACCCGGGATATGAGCGATCCGGTCCATTTGATCTAGGATCTGCCCATCCTTTTCCAGAAAAACCTTATTGTAGAAATAGTGATTCTCGAGCCGCGCAAATGTACGGGCGTATTCGCCGGGACTTTCGCCCACTGATCCGTTCGTATGGATCGATGCCAGCGCATTTTCCCAGTGCGACCATGCCCGCGCATACAGGGTCTCGGTCGCGCGGTCCCCCGAGAACAGGCGTTTGTTATAGGCGGTGATGGTGTCCTTCAGCTCGGCCTCGGGCAAAAGCGCGGTGAATTTCTGCCACTGCTCCGGCCAGAAACGCCCCACTCCGCCGCCATAAAACCAGTCAAGTTCAGCCTGAGTTGCCAGAAACACGCCCCGCAGCACCAAACGGCTGACCCTGTCGGGATGCGACTGCGCGTAGATCAAGGCAAGGGTCGCGCCCCAGCTGCCGCCAAAAGCTATCCATTCATCAATCTCGAGCAGGTCGCGCAACCGTTCAATGTCGGCCACCAAATGCCATGTCGTGTTGTTTTCAACCGAAGCCGTGGGGCGAGACCGGCCACACCCACGCTGATCAAATAGAATCACCCGGTAGACACGCGGATCAAAGTAGCGGCGCATTGCAGGGCTGCAACCGCCACCCGGACCGCCATGCAGGATCAGCACCGGTATGCCTTCGGGATTACCGCATTGTTCCACATAGATACGGTGCCCGTCGCCCATATCGACCATACGCTGGTCGAACGGGTCGATCGGCGGGTACAGATATTGAACTGCGCGCTTTTGGTCCGGGTACTTGTCCATTATGGCCCTATATAGTCCTTAAGCGTAAAAGAGCATACGGAGACAGGAATGCAAGCGCATCCGAACACGGTGGATCCATCCGAGATCGCAAAATTCGAAGCGATGGCGGCGGAATGGTGGGATCCTCATGGGAAATTCAAACCCTTGCACATGCTGAATCCTTGCCGTTTGGATTATATCACACAGCAGATCGCCGGTGAATTCGACCGCGATCTGAAAGTGCGGAAACCGTTCGAAGGTCTGCGCCTGTTGGATATCGGTTGTGGCGGTGGTCTGCTGAGCGAACCGATGGCGCGTCTGGGGGCCGAGGTCGTCGGGGCCGATGCCGCCGGAGGTAACCTGCCTGTTGCGCGTATCCATGCCGAGCAGTCCGGTTTGCAGATCGACTATCGCCACACCACAGCCGAAGACATGGCCGCCGCGGGTGAGCAGTTCGACGTGGTCCTGAACATGGAAGTGGTCGAGCATGTGGCCGACCCGGCGGGTTTCCTGACCGCCTCGCAGCAGTTGCTCAGGCCCGGCGGGCTGCTGATCTGCTCAACCATCAACCGCAACCCGAAATCTTATGCGATGGCTATTTTCGGGGCCGAGGTGGTAATGCGCTGGCTGCCGCGCGGCACGCATGATTGGAACAAGTTCATCACCCCTGACGAGTTGTTCGACCTGCTGCGCCAAGCGGGGGTCGAGCCGGTGGACCGCAAGGGTTTCGTGTTCAACCCGATCCTGTGGAGCTGGTCGATTTCGGACCGGGATTTAAGCGTGAACTATGTGACGGCAAGTGTGAAACCGGGGTAAAGGTAGTCACGACAACCAAATTAGGAAAACCTGTCGATGTGGGGCAAAAGATTTTTTGATGTTCCGGTCTATCGCTTGAAAGAAGAAAAGTACCAGCAACAATTGAGCGCGAAGATTGATCGCGACATGAGAGAAATTGTAGGATCAGACATTCCTGAAGACATCCTTTCGCGGAATCGCAAAATGCGAGTCGAACATCAACGGCTGAAGTACGAAACGTGGGATTTCAACGAAATCATCGGCTACATCCGGCTTTATTTTCGCGGGTCACAAGTTCTTGGTGAATATTTTAGCGCTGAAAAGAAACGTGCGGTCTTAACCAGACGGAAAGTCTTTTTGTACAAGACTTATAAACTCGCCGCAGATCTCAACATTCCCGCGAACGCAACAAACGAAGAAGTGTTTAGCTTCATCAAGGAGTATCTAGAGCGATGCAAAAAGGAACTGAGGAAAGATAGATTTATCGACACAACATTCTTGGAACAGATTGGGCCACACGTCGATTGGAACACGCTTCGGCAAGAAGACTAAAATCACGGCCGTGATCTTGCGTCTCAACCTTGCTCCAACTGCAACCGCAAATCCCGCAGCACCGGCAGTGTCGAACGAACACGGTCGTCCCCCAACTCTCCGACCACGCGGTTGATCAACGGGGCAATCGAGGAAATCGCCTGATCCCGCGCGCGTTTACCGGCGGGGCTGATCGCCACCATCTTGCGGCGGGCATCGTCCCAATCGGGTCGGATGTGGATGTATCCGGCCCATTCCAGCTTGGCCAAGGTGTTGGTCATCGCGCCGCGGGTGACGTGGAACGTGTTGGCCAGCTGCGCCGGGCTGCGCTCATCCGCGACAAAAGCCAGGTGGTTCAGAACCGAGAAATGCGAGATTTCCATGCCCTTGGGCAGCACGCGGCTAAGCCGGTTCCGCAATAGCTGGTCGGCGGTCAGGATCTCGCTGAACAGCGTGACCGCAAGGGCATTGGTGTCGTCTGTCATTGTTCCGTTCTGTCAGGGTCCGTCGAAGGATCGGCGGTGGTGCAGTGAAGGGACACGTCGGCGTGCCTCAGTTACAGAACTATCATCCAAATCGAAAATGTGAATGCCTGGATCGGTCCCTGCGTCGACCAGCACCTTTCCCCACGGGTCGACGACCATGCTGTGACCGTGAGTATAACGTGTTTTGCTACCGGTTTTCGGGTGTTCCCCTGTCTGGGCCGGGGCCAGCACCCAACACCCGGTTTCGATTGCGCGTGCGCGCAGCAAGGCTTCCCAATGCGCGGCGCCCGTGACCGGTGAGAACGCAGCCGGGACGGTCAGAATGCGCGCGCCCGCCTGCGCCAGCGCCGCGTGCAAGTATGGAAAGCGGATATCGTAACAGATTGTCAGACCAACCTTGCCGAAATCCGTTTCGGCGATGACCGCTTTTTCGCCAGGGCGGTAGTTTTTTGATTCGCGGAACGTCTCGGTCTCGGTGACCTGCACATCGAACATATGGATCTTGTCATACCGCGCCACGATCTGACCTTGCGGTCCGATCATAAAGCAGCGGTTGGCAAAACGACCGTCATTGTCATGAGTCTTGAGCCCCAACGAGCCGATCAGAAGCCATACACCCAGATCAGCAGCCTGTTCGCGCAGGCCCGCCAAGGTGATGTCATCTTCTTCATGTTGTAAAACCGCGTGCTGCCGTGTGGTGCTGGTCGAAACGCAATTCGTAACCTCTGGCGTCAGAACAAAGCGGGCACCCTGTTCTGCCGCTTCAGCCATCAGGCCTCGTACCATCCCGAGGTTTTCAGCCGGATCGTCCGACGAGGTGATTTGCAGCAGCGCGGTTTTCATCAGGCCGCAAGCAGACGGTCAAGCTTGCCCTGACGCTCCAACTCGTACAAATCATCGCAACCGCCGACATGCGTGGTGCCGATGAAAATCTGCGGGACCGTGCGTTTGCCTCCGGCACGTTGAATCATTTCAGGTTTGCGTTTGGGGTGCATCAGCACGTCGATTTCCTTGAACTCAACACCTTTCTGCTTCAGAAGGCGTTTGGCTGCATGACAATACCCGCACAGTGGCGATGTATAGATCTCTACCGACTTCATTTTCCGTTCCCTTCGGATTTCGCGCAATCTTGGGCGAATTAGGCATTCTTAGCAACGCGCGCCAGAGCCAACACAAAAATATGATTTGCCCCCGCCGCCTGACAGACCCGAGTGCATGCGGCCAGTGTTGCCCCGGACGTCATCACGTCGTCTACCAGCAAGACGTTCCGGCCAGTTAGATGGCGGGCATTTCGGGGTTGAAGGCATGTCGCGTCTTCCAAGATCTGTGCCCGCTCGGCTGCTGTTTTGCCGTCCAGCACCGGCGTCTTTTTTTTGCGAATCAACAAATCGGGCACGCATTTCAATCCTGTCTCACGCCCCAGGTTCTGCGCCAAGAGAGCTGACTGGTTGTATCGCCTTTTGAGCAAGCGTGACCAATGCAGAGGAACCGGAGCAATCACCATACCCGCTCGCAGCAATGGGCGCCCTGCCTGCGCCATCCACTGCGCGGCAGGGCGGGCCAGTTCGGGCTGATCACCATGTTTCAACGCCAGGATCAGTGACCGAGCCTTGCCGTCATACAAAAGCGCGGCGCGGCCTGCCCTCCAGGGGCGCGCGGTCTTCAGGCAATCATCGCACTCGGTCCGAAACTCGTCCTGCCCTCCGATCAGGGGCAGACCGCAACTTTCACAGACCGTGCCGCCAATGAATGGCGTTTCCCGCCAGCACGGGCCACACAGGCCAAAATCGGACTCGGTCAGGTCGCCGCACCCCATGCAACGTGGTGGATAAATCAGCGCAAGTGCGGTTTGAATCCGTTGCGCGATACGATACTTGCCAGTTATGAAACTGCCCGAACCCACTGCACCCTCACTTTTTGACCGTGCCGCCATTCTGCGTCATCGCAACCGCGTGCAGGATGACGCCCTTTTTCTGCACCGCGTCGCGATGGACGAGGTTCAGGATCGGCTCTCCATGGTTAACAAAACCTTTACGGCGGCAGCGATCGTGACGGCCTACCCACAGCTTTGGACGGACGCTTTTCCCGAAGCCTCGATCGTTGCGGATAACGACGTGCTGGCACTGCAACCCGGCGCACATGATCTGGTGATCCACGCCATGACACTGCATTGTGCAAACGATCCGGTAGGTCAGTTGATCCAATGCCACCGCGCGCTTAAGCCCGATGGGTTGTTGCTGATTGTTTGTCTGGGCGGCGAAACGCTGCACGAATTGCGCGCGGCATTGGGTCAGGCCGAGATTGACGTTACCGGTGGCCTCAGCCCCCGCATCGCTCCAATGGCCGAGCTGCGGGACATGGGCGGTTTGTTGCAGCGGGCCGGTCTGGCCTTGCCCGTCGCAGACTCGGTGACACTCACGGCTGAGTACCGTGACATCTGGCACCTGATGCACGATCTGCGGAATATGGGTGAGGCCAATGCGTTATCCGCGCGCCTGAAACACCCGACCAAACGCGCAGTATTTGAAACCGCGCAAAACGTCTACGCGACTCATTTCACCACGGGGTCCGGGCGCCTGGCAGCCACGTTCGAACTGATCTGCCTGACGGGATGGGCCCCCCACGACAGTCAACCAAAGCCACTGCGTCCCGGGTCGGCGCAAACACGTTTGGCTGACGCCTTGCGCACCGACGAGGGCAAACTGCCCGATTGACGCGCGACCAAATCCCCTTATTTCAGGCCCTAACGCAAGAAATTCAGGAAGCCACATATGTTTGATGCCACGCGACCCGCTCATGCTCCTACGGATCACCCCAAGATCAGGATGGGGCGCGTCGGCATATTGCTGGCCAATCTGGGCACGCCGGACGATTACACCTATTGGCCGATGCGTCGGTATCTGAATGAGTTTTTGTCGGATCAGCGCGTCATCGATTATCCGAAGTGGAGATGGCAGCCGATTCTGCAGGCGATCATCCTGACTAAACGGCCATTCAGTTCCGGCGAGGCATACAAATCAATCTGGAATCAGGAAAAGGGCGAAAGCCCGCTGATGACCATCACCAAGGACCAGGCTGCCAAGCTGAGCCAGGCCATGCACGCACGATACGGTGATCAGGTCATGGTCGATTTCTGTATGCGTTACGGCAACCCGTCGACCAAATCCAAAGTGCGCGAGATGGTAGCGGCAGGGTGCGATCGCATCTTGTTCTTTCCGCTTTACCCTCAATACGCTGGCGCAACGACGGCCACCGCCAACGACCAGTTCTTTCGCGCGCTGATGGACGAAGCCTGGCAGCCCGCCACGCGAACCGTTCCGGCCTATTTCGATGAACCTATTTATATCGATGCGCTGGCACAGTCAGTTGAACGTGCATACGAGGCTATGGAAACAAAACCCGACATTCTGGTCTGCTCATATCATGGGATGCCCGAGCGGTATTTGCAGCAGGGCGATCCCTATCACTGTCAGTGTGCTAAAACGACGAGGCTGTTAAAGGAGCGATTGGGCTGGACGGATGATCAATTGGTATCGACCTTCCAGTCGCGCTTTGGCCCCGAAGAATGGTTGAAACCTTACACTGTGGATCACGTGGCCGACCTGGCGAAGCTAGGCAAAAAGAACATTGCTGTTATTGCCCCGGCGTTTTCTGCGGACTGCATCGAAACGCTGGAAGAGATTAACGAAGAAATCAAAGAGAGCTTCGAAGAAGCAGGCGGCGAGACGTTTACCTATATTCCATGCCTTAACGATGACGGCGCCCATATCGCGGCACTTGGAAAGGTGATCGAAGACAATCTGCGCGGGTGGCTGGCGTAAAGCGTTTCCAGAACACAAGCCGCATTTCTCATGAGAACGTCAGGCTCGGCTTGATACTGGCGCGTCAGTATCCCTTCGGCGCGCAACAGGCTTGAAGACCTGTTGGAATTAAAAAAGGCGGTGGATTGCTCCACCGCCTTTTTCATGAATTCCGTGTCGGATTAGCTTGCAGCAACAGCAGCAGCAACAACGACCAGCAGGATCAGCGGCAGCAGAATGCCCTGCGACGAACCCTGAGTTTCTTCAACAACAACAGGTGCTTCAACAACCGGCTCATTCAGGTTGCCAGCATATGCAGTCGAAGCTGCTGCAGTCAGAGCTGCGGCGAGAACGAGTTTCTTCATATTAACCTCCAGAATTTGCACGGTTCCAATATCCGGAGCCGCACATCTAAGACTTACCTCGTAGTTTTTTCTAATCAGCATTAGAGCGGGAATGCAATTGCAACTTGACCTGTAAGCGGCTTCGCACATGAAAATGTCGTCATATTAGCAACACTTGCGTGCCAACCTTTGCCATCGAAAACAGCTCGGCGATGTCTTCGTTGAAAAGGCCGATACATCCATTCGACGATCTGCGACCAATTTTACGCGTATCATGGGTGCCGTGAATGCGATAATACTTCCAGCTCAGATATAAAGCGTGCGTTCCCAATGGGTTATCAGGACCCGGAGGAATATAGTCCGGCCATTCCGGATTTCGCTTTTTCATCGACGGCGTCGGAGACCAGCTCGGGCCTTCGACCTTGCGGATCACACTGGTGCGCCCGCGCCGGGTAAGGTCTTCGGTCAGCGGAACCGACGACGGGTACAATTTGTACACCGATTGATCATCCGACCAATAATGCAGCGCTCTTGAGACGGTATCGACCAATATGGCGCCATTTCTGGTGTTCGAGAAATACGGTTGCCAATCCAATGCCCGGAACCCGGATACGTTGCGGCGAACCGCTGGTTCGCTCTCGGGCGCGGGACGTAGCGGGTCGCCTGGGATATATTGCGCCAGTGCAGGTGTCGCCAGAGTGGCGATAGCCCCTGCTAGAAATCCCCTGCGGGTAGGCGAAAGAATGCGCTTTTTGACCATGACAACGGGTCCTGTGTTTTGGTGAAGTCTGAAATCAGAGGCATTCTATGGCCAGAATGCTTCAGTCGCAAACCAAACCGGCAGAATCACGCAAGTTGTGGCCATTGCGCGTTTGCTCAGAACAAGCAGGCACGCTATGCCCTGTTGTGATACAATAATCAGGTCGAACATGACGCGCATCGTTTCTTTACTGTTGATTTGCTTTGTCGCGCTTGCGGCATGTACCAACACTGGCTCAACCACCCTGGGGTCTGATGGTCGCCCATTGCCGACCGTATATAAGATCCGCGGCAATCCGGAAAAGCTGCAGTTCCGCATGCTAGATTCGGTCAATGCCTTGCGTCAGGCCCAGGGATTGCAGCCCGTACAGCTGAACGCACAGCTGAACGCAGCGGCGGCGACTCATTCGAAGGATATGTCGCGGCAGAACCGGCCCTGGCACTTTGGTTCAGACGGTTCATCACCGATCGACCGGGCAGCGCGTGTTGGCTATTTCGGCACGTTTCTGGGGGAAGCCATTTCCGAAACTTATGAGACCGAGACTGAAACGCTTGCCGCCTGGATGCAGGAACCCGGACCGAGGGCTGTCATAATGGACGCCAAAGCCACCCAAATGGGATTCGCCTGGCATCAGGAAGGCGGTGGTAAAATCTGGTGGACGCTGGAAATGGGAACCGGCGGCTGATCCGGCCAAACGGAAAGAAAAAAGCCCCCGGTTTTCGGGGGCTTTTTTGTTAATCAGGCGGCTTGCATAGACTGCGCCTCAGTCAGGATCGCATAGAGCTTTACCGGATCAGGGTTCGCCCGGAGCTTGGTGCAAACCGAAGTATCCCGCAATGTGCGAGACACCAGTGCCAGAGCTTTGAGGTGATCAACGCCCGCCTCTTCCGGTGCAAACAACGCGAAGGCAATGTCCACAGGCTGGCGATCAACCGAACCGAAATCGATCGGCTTCTCAAGCATGACAAAAACACCTGAAACCGAATCAAGATCGGGCAGGCGCGCATGTGGCAACGCCACACCATGGCCGACACCGGTCGGTCCAAGGCTTTCCCGCTCCAGCAGGAAATCAACCGCTTCCTGAGGATCGATACCCAGCGTCGCCGCGGCGACGTCACCGATTTCCTGAAACAGCCGCTTCTTGCTGGAAGCCGCGGACAAAACACGCACCGCTTCGGGCTTCAGTATGCTCGAAAGCTCCATGATCACGCTCCATGGCACGCACCCGCATCAGCGGGCGCGGCCCCGTATCCTTGCCTGTTACGGATCAATCCAGCCGATATTACCGTCATCGCGACGATAAACGACATTCAATCCGTCCTTGTTTTCATTTCTGAACACCAGTACTGGCGCACCGGCAAGTTCCATTTGCATAACGGCCTCTCCGACGCTCAAAGATGGGATTTTTGTTTCCATCTCGGCCACAATCATTGGCTGAAGCGATTCGGGTTCATCGGCCGACTCCGATTCGTTAGAAGCGAGGATATAAGAGGACGCCCCAAAGAGTTCAACCGGTTCGACCCGATCCTTGTGGTGGTCCTTCAGGCGACGCTTGTAACGACGCAACTGTTTTTCCATTTTATCACAGCATGCCTCAAATGCCGCGTAGATCTCGGTTGCATGGGCTTTGGCCTGAGCCGTCAGGCCAGTGGACAGGTGCACTGTTGTCTCGCATACATATTCATGCGCCGAACGGGAAAAGACGACGTTTGCATCCGTAGGCCGCTGCGCATATTTGCCCACGACCTCATTCAGTTCGGTCTGCACGTGTGTCTGTAACGCCGCACCGATGTCGATCTGTTTTCCGCTGATTTGGTAACGCATGTGATCTCCTTCACAATTCACACCCATTCTGACGCCGCGAAACGCGACGAGCTTGTTTTTATCGGGTGGGGGGTCGAGACATTTTCCGCGGTTGCCTTGTTTCCAGCCCTTCGAAGAAGGGACATCGAGATCCAGACTGGAGCCGGGTAAATGCCATAAGCCAATTGAGGCAAGAGACGAGGGAAGAGTCAATCAAAACAGATGTGTATATACGCGATTTCCGCCATGCAATTGGCACAACTCCGCGCAAGATTATGAAATGCGGAAATTCTCGCCCAGATAGACGCGGCGCACATTCTCGTTTTCGACAACCTCATCAGGTGTGCCGGACATCAAAACCTGACCGTCATGCAGGATATAGGCCCGGTCGACAATTTCCAGCGTTTCCCTGACGTTGTGATCGGTGATCAGCACACCAATACCGCGTTTTTTCAGATCCGCGACCAGATGGCGAATATCCCCGACACTGATCGGGTCAACGCCTGCAAACGGTTCATCCAGCAGCAGGTATTTGGGGTCTGCGGCCAAACAGCGCGCGATCTCGACCCGGCGGCGCTCGCCGCCTGACAACGCTAATGCCGGGGCCCGGCGCAAGTGTTCGATCGAGAAGTCCGACAGCAGCTCTTCCAAACGCTCTTTGCGCTTATGCGCATGAGAGACCGTGATATCCAGAACGGCAGCAATGTTGTCCTCGACGCTCATGCCGCGAAAGATCGACATCTCCTGCGGTAGATAGCCGATCCCCATCCGCGCCCGCCGGTACATCGGCAAAGTAGTCACATTCTGGCCGTCTATCGTGACTTTTCCCGCCTCGGGGAATACAAGTCCCGCAACTGAATAAAACGTTGTGGTCTTACCTGACCCGTTCGGCCCCAGCAGCGCTACCACTTCGGACCGGCCCAACGTCATCGAGACATCGCGGATCACCGTCTTTTTTTTGTAGGACTTCCGCAGTTTTTCGATGCGCAGCCCGGAACTGCCCTCGGTCAGTTTCAGGTCGGGACGCGCCATCAGTTGTTTCCCTGCTGCAAGATCGTTTTGACCCGCCCGGTCATGGTCGCAGTGCCCGTAGTCAGGTTGGCGTTCATCTGATCGCCACTGATGATGCTGGGGCCCTGTGTCAGCAGGACATTGCCCTTCATGACAATCTCACCCGAACCGATCTTGTATTCAGCCCAGTCGCCTTCCGCTGCATCCGGCGGGCTGACCAGAACCACATTCTCGGTCGCTTCCATTCGCTCGATCGCCGAGCGTTCCTGATTGTAGATAACCAGCACACGTTCGGCTGTCAGGCGCATGTCACCCTGCACGACGATAACGTTCCCAATGAACTCGGCCGATCCGTCCTCTTGATTGACGTTCAGGGTTTCCGATGTCACCTCGACCGGCAGGCTCGGATCGGCATTCGCGGACCCAAAAGCCACCTGCGCCTCCTGCGCAATCACGGGCGCGGCGCCCGCGATCAACGCGAGGCACAAAGGAACAAATCGAAAATCGAACACAAGTTATCTTTCTGCTTTTTCAGGCTCGTATACCAGCTTCACACCATCTGTAAAAACAATATGGACTGGCCCGTCCGTTTTTTCAGTGCCAAAGGTCATACGCCCCGCAGAAAAGTTACCGATCGGACCGGTTCCGTTCACCTGCCCCGGCGTATCGCCCCGGACTTCGTCCAACGAGGTATTGAGCAGATCCGTCGTAACCTTGAGCCCATCCGCCGTGGTGATGACCACGTCACCAACAAAGGTAGCTGTTCCACTATCCGGACGGATCAGGCCGGAATTCGAATCCAGCGTAATTGTGCCGCCATTGAGCAGCCCAAATCGGCCGCGAAACTCGGACGCGGTCGGAACCGACGCCTCGGTGCCCTGCGTGGCTTGCACCGCCTCGATATGCACGGTCTCTCCCTTGCGGGTCGTTCCGCGGTAATCCGGCCGCGTTACCACCTGTTGTGCCAGTCTCTCATCAATGTCTTTCTGCGCGAAAGGCACGGAAACGTTTGTTTCGATGCTGCGGGACAGCAGGAATACCGTGGACAACATCACAATAGCCGCAAGCGGCAACAGCACCTTCAGGAACTGCACCATGCGGGAATATCTGTCCACTTCAGCCTCCCTCAGCCCAGACCGACGCGCAGGCAATCGTGGATGTGAAGCAGCCCCAAAGCCTGACCTGATGTCGCCTCGTCAACCACGAAGAGCGAGGTGATCTTACGGTCATTCATGATTGCTACCGCTTCTTCCGCCAACGCACCCGGGGATATGGTTGTGGGGTTGGGGGTCATGACCTGCTCGGTCGTTTTGTTCAGCAGCCCATCCATGTGGCGCCGCAAGTCACCGTCTGTAATGATCCCTGCCAATTGACCCTGCGGGTCTGTTACGCCAGCAACACCAAACCCCTTCTGGCTGATTTCGATCAGCGCATCGCTCATCGGAGTATGTGCCGCAACCAGAGGCAGGGCCTCTCCGACATGCATCAGATCCTGTACTGTGCTCAGCCGAGCACCCAGTTTGCCACCGGGATGGAAGGCACGGAAATCCTCGGGCCGGAAATCGCGGTATTTCATGAGGGCAATCGCCAGTGCATCCCCCATGGCAAGGGTCAGCGTTGTGGAGATCGACGGCACCATACCAAAACCGCAGGCCTCGCCCATCGACGGGATCAGAAGATGTACGTCGGCCTGTTTCATCAATGTGCTGTCAGGTTTGCTGGACAATCCAATCAGCGGAATGCCAAAGCGGCGCGTAAAGGCCAGCAGATTGGCAAGTTCCGGTGCCTCGCCCGAATTCGAAATCGCCAGAACCACATCACCCTTGGAGACCATGCCAAGATCACCATGGCTGGCCTCGGCCGGATGCACGAAATAGGCAGGCGTTCCGGTGCTGGCCAGCGTGGCCGCAATCTTGTGACCTATGTGGCCTGACTTGCCGATGCCGCTGATTATGATGCGCCCGGTGGCCTGAAGGATCAGCTGCACGGCTTCAGCAAAATGCGCGTCCAGACTGTCGGCAAGTACGTCCAGCGCGCGGGCTTCGTCAGTCACCACCTGACGGGCGGTTTTCAGGAATGCTTCGGTATCGGTCATGAGTGCGCAAAGATATCCGTTTCGGGCCAACCGGCGAGGTCCAGTTTCGCACGCATCGGCAGGAAGTCAAAACAGGCCTGCGCCATTTCAGTCCGGTCCTCGCGAACCAGACGAATGTTTAGCGCATCGCGCAGCTGATGCAGATAGAGTACGTCTGACGCAGCATAATCCAATTGAGCGTCTGTAAGTGAGACTGCGCCCCAGTCGCTCATCTGTTGCTGTTTGGAAATATCGACACCGATGAGTTCCTGACACAGGTTCTTGAGCCCGTGCCGGTCGGTATAGGTCCGCACCAGGCGGCTGGCGATCTTGGTGCAATAGACCGGCGCGGCCAGAGCACCAAAGGTATGGTACAGGGCGGCGATGTCGAAGCGCCCGAAATGGAACAGCTTCAGTACGTCAGGGTTTTCCAGCATGGCACATAGGTTCGGCGCCTCTGTCTGGCCTTTTTCCACCTGCACGATATGGCTGTTGCCGTCTCCACCCGACATCTGAATCACACACAAGCGGTCACGATGTGGGTTCAGACCCATGGTTTCACAGTCAATGGCCACAACGGGGCCCAGATCCAACCCGTCCGGCAGGTCGTTTTTGTACAAATGGTTCGCCACCCGATTATTCCTTTGTGCGATATCGCCTCCGAGATAGGCGGTTTGGTCCATAAACTCAACGCCGTCCAAAAGTCACGGGCAGATCCCCGCAACAGGATTGACAATATCCTCATGGGGGGGATAGGGATACATCATGACAAATTTACCCCGCGAGTCGCATCCGCATATCACGGCAAGGCTGAAACGGGCCCACGGGCATCTGGCAAAGGTCATTGCCATGCTTGAAGGTCAGGCGCCCTGTTCAGACATCGCCCAACAGCTGTTTGCCGTTGAAAAAGCGGTCACCAACGCCAAGCGCGCCTTGATCCATGATCACATCGACCATTGCCTGTCTTCTGATGGCGATAGCGGCGGGATCGAGGATTTTAAAGCCATCACGAAATACCTCTGAACCATGCTGAGCATTCTAAAAAACCGGACCTACCGCCACCTGTTTGCCGCCCAAATCGTCGCCCTGACCGGAACCGGGCTGGCCACAGTCGCGCTTGGGCTGCTGGCCTTTGATCTGGCCGGAGACGCTGCTGGCCTTGTGCTGGGCACCGCGCTGACAATCAAGATGGTGGCCTATGTCACCGTGGCCCCCCTGGCCGCCGCTTTTGCCGAACGGCTGGACCGTCGGAAAATGCTGGTTTTTCTGGACCTGATCCGCGCCGCAGTCGCCGTATGCCTGCCTTTCGTGACCGAGGTCTGGCAAATCTATGTGCTGATCTTCGTGCTCCAATCCGCCTCGGCCGGGTTCACGCCCGCCTTTCAGGCGACGATCCCGGACGTCTTACCAGATGAAAACGAGTATACCCGCGCTTTGTCTCTGTCACGTCTGGCCTACGACATGGAAAGCCTGCTGAGCCCGATGTTTGCCGCGGCACTTCTGTTGCTGGTCAGCTTCAACAGCCTGTTCTGGGGCACAGCGCTGGGGTTTGTTGCCTCGGCATTTCTGGTTGTCTCGGTCGCCCTGCCCTCGCCCAAGCCCAGCAAACCACGCGGAATCTATGACCGCACTACACGCGGAATTCGCATCTACCTGAAAACGCCCCGGCTGCGTGGGCTGCTTGCACTCAATTGGAGCGCGGCAGCGCTGAGTTCGATGGTGATCGTCAACACAGTGGTCATCGTGCGGGCCACGCTTGGCCTGTCCGAAAGCGCCGTGGCCATTGCACTGGCCGGATTTGGGGGCGGGTCGATGCTTGCGGCGTTCACTCTGCCCCGCCTGCTGGATCGGATCGAGGATCGCAAGGTTATGCTGTCCGGAGCCATTCTTGCGTCGGGCGCTATGGCCGTCGCCTCGGTTCTGACCGCGACGATCCCGCTTACGCTGGGTGTCCTTGCCGTTTTTTGGGCCTTTACCGGCTTTGGGTATTCTACAACCCTTACGCCTTCGGGTCGTTTGTTGACCCGTTCGGCCCATCCTGAAGACCGCCCCGCTGTCTTTGCTGCACAGTTTACTCTGTCGCATGGCTGCTGGTTGGTGCTTTATCCGCTGGCTGGGTGGATAATGACCGTCTATGGACCGACTGTCGCGCTCGGCAGTATGTCTATTCTGTCCATGACGGGTGTGATTGTAGCAGTCAGCCTTTGGCCGCGTGACGATCAGGAACCGGTTGTTCACAATCACCCCGATCTGCCGACCGATCATCCGCATCTGGCCGGGGTAGGCCCGCACGCGCACCCGATCATTATCGATGATCTGCACCCACGCATGCCGCGTGAGCCTTGAGAAAGGGCGTCAATCTGATCTAAACCCGGACTTGCCGCAAACCGGAGCCCCAATGGACCAGCTTGACCGTCGTATTATCGCCGCCCTGCAAGCCAATGCACGTGCCTCGACCACGCAGATCGCGGCCTCGCTGGGTGTGGCCCGCACGACTGTGCATGAACGGATCAGTCGGCTGGAACATCGCGGCGTAATCACGGGATACACCGTGCGCCTTGGGTCCACGGAAGACACGCCTAAAGTGCAGGTCATCGTTATGCTGGAAGTGCAGCAGAAGGAAACCAACCGAATCCTTAAACGGCTCGAGGCCTATCCCGAGGTCAAACTGTGCCTGTCGATCAATGGCGAATTCGATCTGATGCTGACCGCAGATGCCCCGAGGCTGGAGGATCTGGACATTCTGGTGGACGATCTGGCGAAGATCCCTGGCGTCCTGCGCACCAATACAAGCGTTGTTTTCGGGCGCAGGATCGACCGAAATTGAGGCCGCGATAACCCTCTGTAAACCGATCGGTGTCTAGCTTGGCCGGGAACACCAGAATCCCGGACCGGCAGAATGCCAATTCACAGAATACCGATTGCTTTCATGATACTGCATGTGCTGTTGGCGCAGGCGGGTACCGCCATGCACAATGTGCCAACAGGCGGGCTTTGTGATCAGGCCGCGCGCCGTGCATCACTGTCCGAAGATGTTCCGCTGGATGTACTGCGCGCCATAACACGCGTTGAAACCGGGCGAACAGTTGGCGGAATGTTGCAGCCCTGGCCCTGGACTATAAATGTCGAAGGCCAGGGGTATTGGTTCAAGTCCGAGGCCGAGGCCAAGGCCTATGTTTTCGATATTTTCAAAGCGGGCTCTCGTAGCTTTGACGTCGGGTGTTTTCAGGTCAATTATCGATGGCATGGCAATGCCTTCCGCTCGATCGATTCGATGTTCGATCCGGATGAAAATGCGACCTATGCTGCCCGCTTCCTGAAAGACCTTTATTTCGAGCTTGGTTCGTGGTCGGCTGCGGCCGGGGCCTACCATTCCCGCACGAATGCTCTGGCCAAGGCTTATCGTGGTCGGTTCCAGACAGTGATGGCCCAGTTGGACAACCCGTCCTCGTACGGGTTTTCTGGTAAGTCACTCGATCCATTCACAAGGGCCGCAGCGCCCTTGATTGCGATGCTAGTGGCCACACCCGCCACCACTGCCCTGGGCTCTCTGGTCCCGACCAATAGCACAACAACTGCATTCATCCCTTTCAATTAGGATACCTGCGTGCCCCAGTTTGACATCCGGCCCCTGTTTTCACCTACTGTCCTGTTGGCAGTGGCGCTGATGACCGTCATCGTCATGATGATCCTGCCCATGCCCGCCTGGGTGCTGGACGTCGGGCTAGCCGCCTCTTTCGCGCTTGCCATCCTGATTTTCACGCTGACGCTGTTCATCGAGCGTCCGTTGGATTTCTCATCCTTCCCAACGATTCTTTTGGCATCGCTGATGTTGCGCCTGTCGTTGAACGTCTCGTCAACCAAACTGATCATCGGTCAGGGGCATACCGGACCCAACGCAGCGGGTGACGTGATCGAAGGGTTCGCCAATTTCGTCATGGGCGGCAGCATCTTTCTGGGTCTTGTTGTATTCGGCGTGCTGCTGATCGTGAATTTCATGGTCATCACCAAAGGGGCCGCCCGTATGGCCGAGGTCGGTGCGCGCTTTGCCTTGGACGGGATGCCGGGCAAGCAACTTGCCATCGACAGCGACATGTCAGCCGGGGCCATCGACCATCAGCAAGCCAAGGATCGGCGGGAACGCGAACAGCAGGAGACAACGTTCTTCGGCTCGCTCGACGGTGCGTCGAAATTTGTCAAAGGTGATGCCGTTGCCGGTCTTCTGATCACTCTTTTGAACCTTGTTATGGGTTTGGTCATGGGGGTGATCGTGCACGGAATGCCGGTGTCTTCGGCGTTCGAGACATATGCAATCCTGACCGTCGGTGATGGTCTGGTCTCGCAGATCCCCGCTGTTATCATCTCGATTGCCTCTGCATTGCTGCTGGCGCGCGGCGGAACACAGGGTGCCACTGACAATGCCATTTTCTCCCAACTCGGGCGGCATCCGGCGGCGCTGTCTACCGTGGCAGTTCTGATGGTCCTGTTTGCGCTGGTGCCCGGCCTGCCTTTCCTGCCGTTCATCCTCGGTGCAGCTGTGCTTGGATATGCGGCCTACAGAATTCGGAAAAAGCAGAAAGAAACGGACCCGTCATTGCATTCGCAGGCGACCGAAACCGAGGTGCCTTTCTCGCAGGCTATTGGTGATATTCTGGATCTGGATGACGTGCACCTTGAATTCGCACCTGATCTGGTAAGTCTGGTGCTGAATCCCGGGACCGGGTTGGATGCCCGCATCGCCAATATGCGCACCTACGTGGCGTCCACCTTCGGATTGATCCTGCCCGAAATTCGTCTGACTGATCGAGCCGACCTGCCAACCGGAACCTATGTGATCAAGGTTCAGGGGGTCGAACAGGCGCGCGGCGTTCTGAACCCCGATCTGGTTCTGGCTCTGGTTCAGGACGGGTTCGATCTGTTGCCCGAAGGCAACGACGTGACAGAGCCGGTTTACGGCGCGCCTGCCCGTTGGATCCTGCCCAAACATCAGGAGGACGCGGCGTTGAACGGGGCCACCATAGTCTCACCGCCCGAGATCCTGGCAACGCATCTGCTTGAAATTATCAAACAAAACTTTTCACGCCTGCTGACCTTGAAATCCCTGCGCCGCCTCTTGACCGAAATGACCCGCCTGAGCGACCCGGTACGGGCTGAGGCAAACCGCAAGCTTCTGGATGAATTGATCCCCGACAAAGTTCCGATCGACACATTGCACGCCGTTCTACGACTACTTTTGGAGGAACGGGTTTCGATCCGGAACATGGCCCTGATCCTTGAAAGTGTGGCCCAGGCACGGCTGACAACCACCCAACCCGAAACCATTTGCGAATTGGTGCGCCAGCGTCTCGGATTTCAGCTGGTCGCAGACATGAAGCGCGAAGACGGTTCAATCCCGCTTATCCAACTGGCTCCCGAATGGGAGGAAACGTTCACCACCTATCAGGTCGACGCGCCCAGCGCCGGGTTGGATGTCGCACTGCCGCCGAACCTGTTTAACAAGCTGGCCGACGGCATGGTCAGCAGTATCGCCAGATCTGCTGATAACGGTCTGTTTCCTGCAGTCGTGACCTCGACCCGGCGACGCCGATTGTTGCGTACGATCATGTATGCGCGCGGCATTTCAAACCCGGTTCTTTCTTTTGAGGAGATCGGATTGGAAGCCAAACCCGCGCTGGTAGGAACTGTTCCCGCGTGATCGCTTTGCCGCCAGAGTTGTTGACGCAGCTGGCCGAACCGCTCTGGCAGGTCTTTGCGGTGTTTCTGCGCGTCTCTGCTTTGGTTTCACTGCTGCCCGCTTTCGGCGAGCGCAGCATTCCAACACGGATGAAACTGGGGATTTCCGTCGCCTTTACCCTGATCATTTTTCCGGCAACCCAACCTTTCGACCTGTCTCCCAGCCTCAGGACGCTGGGACGGTTGGTTGGGACAGAAATCCTGATTGGACTGGCGCTTGGAACAGGGTTGCGGCTGTTTGTTTTGGCGCTGCAAACCGCCGGATCCATTGCCGCGCAATCCACGTCATTGTCGCAATTGCTGGGTGCAGCGGCCGCTGATCCTGTTCCGGCGATGGGATATCTGCTGACGATCGCGGGGATAACGCTTGCCGTCATCATGGGCTTGCACGTTCGGGCCGCGCAATTCCTGATCCAGAGTTATGCTTTATTCCCCATGGGGTTGGCACCAAGCTCGGCAGACTTGTCCCATTGGGGTGTGCAACAAATCTCACGCAGCTTTGGTTTGGCCTTCTCGCTGGCAACGCCATTCGTTATCGCCTCGTTGATCTACAATCTTGCACTTGGGGTTATCAACCGGGCCATGCCGCAATTGATGGTCGCCTTTGTGGGCGCGCCAGCAATAACATTTGCCGGGCTGTTTCTGCTGTTTCCGGGCGCACCATTGATCGTCTCTGTTTGGTCTGACGCGCTGATTGCCTTCTTCATGAACCCGATCGGAGGCCAGCGATGAGCGGTGCCGATGACGACAGCGACAAGTCATACGAGCCGACGCCACAAAAGCTTCAGAAAGCCCGTGAAAAGGGTGAGGTTCCCAAGTCCAACGACTTGTCGGTTGTTGCGGCATATACCGGGCTGCTGGTCGCATTGTTGGCAGCAGGGCAGTACCCCGTCACGCAGCTGGGGAATCTGTTCATGGTCCTGATAGACCAATCCGACCAGATTGCGAACCTTCTGAACACCGGGCCTGCAACAGCGACGGTTGCCGGAATTCTGAGCGGCGCATTGCCACCCATTGCCGTGCTTTTCTGCCTGCCCGCGGTGGCCGTTCTGTTAAACCTGATTGCCCAGCGCTCACTGGTATTCGCCCCCAGCAAACTGAAGCCAAGGCTTTCGCGGATATCCCTTGTTTCGAATGCCAAAAACAAATTCGGGCGCGGTGGTTTGTTCGAGTTTGCCAAGAGTACAACCAAACTGGTGATTTACAGCCTGTGCCTCGCACTTTTCATCAAATCGAACTTGGTTGAAATTCTGTCTGCCAGCGCGGCCCCGGCAAAGTCATCCATACTGCTGATGATGAACCTGTTGTTTCGCTTCCTGTTCATTGTGGTAGCCATCGCCCTGGGCATCGGCGTTATCGACTTTCTGTGGCAATACGCCGAGCACATGCGCAAGAACCGCATGTCGCGCAAAGAGATCCAGGATGAAACTAAGGACGCCGAAGGCGACCCGTATGTAAAGCAACACCGCCGTCAACGTGCGCAGGAGATCGCCTCCAGCCAGATGATGGCAGATGTTCCGGGCGCGGATGTTGTTATCGTTAACCCCACCCATTTTGCCGTTGCACTGAAGTGGTCCAGGGCTACTGGCAGCGCACCTGTTTGTGTCGCCAAGGGTGTGGATGCAGTAGCCGCTTCAATCCGTTCTGCTGCGGCTCAGGCCGGCGTTCCGATCCGCTCGGATCCTCCGACGGCGCGTGCGCTTCACGCAACTGTCGACATCGGGCAGGAGATCGCCGAAGAACATTATCGCCCTGTTGCCGCTGCAATCAGGTTCGCCGAAGCGATGCGGAAACGTTCAAGGGAGCAGATCCGTTGAAGGACACTCAGTTAAGCGGGCTGGAAAAAATAGCCGACGTCGCTTTCCAGAAGCAATTTCAGACACTCCGCCCGATCCTCGAGGCCGAGGCCAGGATTCAGCACCAATTGGCGAAACTGGATCTTCAGCTTGACCAGATGCGCAAAGCCAGCGGGTTAATCGAAGGATATCAGATATCGGGGGCCGACATTCTTTGGAATGGCTGGGAATCTGCCACGCGCCGCACGTTGAATATGCGACTTGCCCAAACACGCGCTCAGAAACTTGCCGGTCTGGAAGCGCTCAGAATTGCATTTGGCCGCAAACAAGCCGTCGCAACCCTGCGGGAGCAGCAGCTGAAAAGCCATCGGCAGGCCGTCGTGCGAAAGCAAACCCGTTAATGCTGGCCGGATCCGCGCCGTGAAGCGACCTTCGTCAGGTATCTTGACGGTTCACGCTCATGATCAGCACTTTTGAAACATCTTCACCCAGTTCTTTTTTTGCCACTTCCAACAGGGACTTACGCAAGACATCCAGATTTCGGGATTCTGTGAAAGTCCCATCAAATCCCCCGGTATTTGCGTGATCAAACAGAACCTGAAGAAAGCCATCCCGCAGCTTGGGCTCAATGGAATAAAAAGTTTCTTCAATTGCTGTGTTCGCCTCAAGGCTGAGGGACAAAGTGACCATCGCTTCGATTTCGTCATCCCCAACCACCGGAACGACAAAATGTTTGGTCAACTTTAGATACCCATAAGCTGGCTTTTTTTCCTTGGACTTTTCAGACTTCTCGTGACCGGCCTTCTCTGCTTTTGCCACTTCTTTTTCGGCGGCTGTTTTGTCGGGCTTGCCCGAAGGTGACAGAAACAGCCCGGCACCGACACCCGCACCCAGGCCGACAATCAGGAAAACGACTGGAACCAATTTTGCAATCACGGTCGCACCTCAGAACGGCAAGAGTGAGTCAAGAACTTGCTGGCCGTATCGGGGTTGCTGAACATCCGTAATCTGACCTCTTCCACCATAAGACACTCGCGCCGAGGCGATCTTGTCGTAGGTAACTTCGTTTTGACGCGAGATATCCTGAGGACGCACATACCCGGCCACCAAAAGCTCGCGCAGCTCAAAATTGACCCGCAGTTCCTGCGAGCCGGAAATCGAAAGAACCCCGTTCGGCAGAACATCTAGGACCGTCGCGGCGACACGTAGCGTCAGTTTCTCGTTTCGCCTCACAGATCCCCGCCCGGAGCTTGAGGAATCCGCTTCGATTGACACAGCATCATCCAGCGATGCCCCGTCTGGTAGGTGCTTTTGTACGCGCTGGGGCAAGCCAAAGAGGCCAGGAACCTCAAGGTTTTCCGAGCCTGACCTGGACCGTCTGGTGTTGTTTGATATCTCAGCTTTTTCATCCAGCTCGATGACCACTGTCAGTATGTCACCTTTCTTGATCGCCCGCTGGTCGCCCAGCAACGATTGCTGCCCTCCGCTCCATAGAGATGAGCGGTCAACAGTGCGTTGTGGTTGCGTGTGCAAGGGCAGACCCGGCCACAGCATGGCAACCTGCTCGGGAGACTCTTCGCTTGGTGTAAAACTCGGCGGCTTGCCAAGATGATCCAGACGGCCACACGCGGCCAAAGACAAAGCTATAAGTAGAAGAATTTTCGACAGTCCGGTCATCACTTAACCTCGACTTGACCATCCGCGCGGATTTGGCCGGTTACTGTTGTTCTGGACGACAGGTTCATGACCCGGATGCGGTCCCCGGCAGCACCGCGTCCCAAGGCGCGGCCTTCCGCAGTTATCGACAAGGCTTGGCGGTCGAATATCAGGACGACCAGATCGTTGCGGTCAACGATGGCGGGGGGTCTTGCATCAGTGATTCGGATCGGCCGGCCTGGATAAAGTGCCACCCGCGCCTCTTGCCCGATCAGAAAATCAGGGTCAGCCACTGCGCCGGGGACATCCGTCGGGCTTGTTCTCAAATCCGCTGCGGAAATGATTTCCTTGGCCCGGATCGTGCGTGTTGGAACCACAATGTCAGCCTGCGCTGCAATTGGAGCCAGTAGTGCCAAGTATATGCCGAGTCCTCGCATCATCGCACCTGCGTTGTCGCGCTCATCATTTGATCCACTGCCGAGATGACTTTGGCATTCATCTCATAGCCGCGCTGCGCCTCGATAAGTTCGGTTACCTCGCGCACTGCATCGACTGAGCTGTCTTCTAGATAACCCTGCCGCAATGTGCCCAACCCATCACTTCCCGGAGTTCCCAGCACCGGGGCACCAGATGCCTCGGTCTCCTTGAACAGATTGCCGCCAATGGCTTCCAGCCCCTTGGCGTTCGAAAAGCTGGCAAGGACAAACTCACCCAGCAACTGCCCCTCGGGAGAGTCGTCGAAATATGCGTAGACCTCGCCCGCGGCATTGATTGAAATTGACCTTGCGTCGTCGGGAACGGTGAGTTCCGGCGAAACCGCATAACCGTCGGAGGTGACAATCAGACCCTCTGCCGACCGCTTGAGGCTGCCGTCACGTGTATACGCGGACTGACCGCTGGGCAGCGTGACTTCCAGATATCCGCGCCCCTCGATCGCCACATCCAGATCACTGCCGGTGGCTGACAAAGCACCTTGTTCCAGTTGCACGGTAACAGCTGCGGGCCGCACGCCAAGACCAAGTTGAATACCCGTTGGCAATACTGTTCCGTCCGAGGCGTTTACAGTTCCGGCGCGCGCCATCTGTTGATAATGCAAATCGGCAAATTCGGCCCGGCGGGCGTTGTAGCCGGTGGTGTTCATGTTTGCCAGGTTGTTCGAAATCGTCTCGACCCGCATCTGTTGCGCGGTCATTCCGGTGGCGGCAATTTTCAGGGCTCGCATGTCAAACTCTCCTTATACCGTTCAGCGCATCAGCGCCTTGAGCGCCCCGCGCACGCGTTCGTCTTCGCTGTCAAGAAAACTTTGCCCCAGCTCATACGCGCGCTGGATTTCCACCAAGCGGGTCACCTGCTGAATGGCATTGACGTTTGAACCTTCGAGAAAGCGATGCAAAACAACGGGTTCATCAACCGGGTCTATCGCACCGTTGGCACGAAACCGCGTATTTCCTTCGCGGACCAGCTCCTGCGGATCAGTAACATTGAAAACGCCCAACTGGCCCAGAAACTGGCCGTTGACACTCAACGTTCCATCACTGCCGACATCAATCGAAGCTGCATCGGGCGGGATAAAGACAGGGGCACCGTTGGCATCCAGAACGCGTGCGCCATCCATCGCAACCAGATCGCCTTCGGCGTTTGGCGAGAAGCTGCCCGCGCGCGTCAAACGGTTACCATCCGGGGTTTCAACCATGAAAAACCCGTCCCCTTCGAGGGCGAAATCAAACTGCCCTCCGGTTTCCGTAAGAACGCCTTGTTGCAACGATGTGTTACGCGCCTCTGCCCGGCTCATGGAGAGGGACGGATTGTTCGGCATGTCCCGCACGTATTCCGAAAACACCAGCCCTTGCTGGCGATATCCGGTCGTGTTGGCGTTTGCGATGTTATTCGCCACCAGCCGCATTTCATTCATCAGCCCGGACTGGCGGGACAGGGTGACGTAAGCCGTGTCCATCAGCGGCCTCCTGCAATCAAGGGAACAAGCGTTCCGGTAAAAAACGCAACAAGGGTCTGAGTCATGAACCCCATCGAAATCCAGAACACGACGACAATGGCGATCAATTTGGGAACGAAAGTCAGGGTCATCTCTTGAATCGAGGTCAGCGCCTGGAACAGACCGACAATCAGGCCAGAAACCAGCGCCACGGCAAGGATCGGGACGGATGTGATGACCGCAACCCACAACGCCTGACGAACGATGTCATAAAAAAGCCCTTCGCTGAGCATCGGGTCAGACCGGCATTCTTAGGATTTCCTGATAGGCTTCGACCACTTTGTTGCGGACGATCACCGCGGTTTCTACCGCCAGTTCAGTCTGGGCCAGCGCCTGAACAAGTGCATGGGGATCAGCCTGACCGATCATCGCAGACTGAGATATCTGTTCGCTGTGTCTCAGCGTGGTTGCAAAGTCCTGAAAGGTCGCCCTCAATCCTTGTGCCGCCCCGCTATGATCGGGATCGGCCTGTGTGGCAGAGCGTGCGCCGGCATAATTCTGCGCGGCGTTGAGTGATCGGATATCCATTCTGGTTGTCCTTATTTTCTGAGCAATTCCATCAGCGACGACGACATCTGCCGCGTCTGATCAAACATCTTTAGATTGGCCTCATAACTGCGCTGGGCTTCCCGGGCGTCCGCGATTTCAATCATCAAATCGACGTTGGAGCCTTGGTAGTGACCACTTTCATCTGCCAACGGATGACCGGGGTCGTAGATGCGGCTCAGCGAACGCTGATCAAGCGTCACGAGGCCGGCCTGTACCATGTCCCCACCGTTCTTCTGCACGGTTTCAAAGGGTACAGTCTTGCGCCGATAGCCGGGCGTGTCTGCGTTCGAGATGTTTTCGGACACATGCCGCAACCGTGCGGATTGCGCGCGCAGGGCACTGGCTGACGCAGCAAGGGAATGGGAAAAATCGCTCATACCTGCCGCCCCTTATCCGCGACCCAAACTGGTGCGCAGAACGTCCATCGAGGATTTGTAAATCGCCAGCGCTCGGTCATGTTGTCGTTTGACATCGACCGATTTCAGCATCTCTTCCTCAAGCGACACGCCATTGCCATTGGGATCGCCTGATGGGACAGCTTCAACCTCAGCCCAGTTTTGCGCACCCATACTGCCGTGCAGATGGCCCGGCCGCGTGGCTTCCATGGTCACGTCATGCCCGGTGGTTTCGAAAGCTTTCTGAAAGGCCTCGATATCGCGCGGTTGATAGCCCGGCGTATCCGCATTGGCCATGTTTCGCGCAATGATCGCCTGCCGTTGCCCTGCATGGGTTGCCATTGCGTACGCTGTCTTAAAGACGTTCAGGTCATAGAACATCGGGGCTTCTCCCTCGATCAATTTCAATCAAGGCTTAACCCCGATTCCTTTAGAAACCGTTTTCAGAACTCAGTTGGAGACCCCACGATGTCTGATCTCGACCCGGTACTTCTGAAACACGAGCTCGACAGGATGACCGCAGTCCGTCACGTGGGGCTGGTCACCGGCGTCGCACAGGGTCTGATCGAGATCGGTGGATTGAACACGCATGCCCGGGTCGGGGATTTGCTGACATTGCGGCGGCGCGTCGGGTCCGATCTTGCGGGCGAGGTGCTTCATGTCAGTGCTGGCCATATCAAAATGCTTCCCAATGCGGCGCCCGACGGCGTTAGCCTGGGGGATCGCGTCTACCTTGACCCATCACCGGATTTTGCACCAGGATTGCACTGGCTTGGACGAGTAATCGACCCCTTTGGCAGACCCTTGGATGGAAAGCCGTTGCTGAGCGGCCCGCAGACACGCGATATCATACAGGCCCCTCCACCAGCCGTGGCGCGCAAACCGTTGGGGCAGAGGATGGGCACCGGTTTGTCGGTTCTCAACACTGTGTTGCCCGTCGTGCGCGGTCAGCGGGTGGGGTTGTTCGCCGGGTCGGGTGTCGGAAAATCGACCCTGCTTTCCACACTGGCTAGGTCCATGCAGGCCGATGTCGTCGTAGTCGCGCTTATTGGCGAACGCGGACGCGAGGTGAATGAATTTGTCGCGCAGGCCATTGGCCCCGAAGCCATGAAACGCACGATCGTGGTGGCTGCCACCTCTGACCAGTCGGCGTTGGCGCGCAGGCGGTGCGCCTGGTCGGCCATGTCGATGGCTGAGTATCTGCGGGATCTGGGGCTGAACGTTCTTTTTTTGGCTGATTCTGTGACCCGCTTTGCCGAAGCGCATCGTGAAATTGCTGTTTCTATGGGGGAATCGCCGT
Organism: Ruegeria sp. N10; assembly: GCF_056531545.1. Taxonomy (NCBI): domain Bacteria; kingdom Pseudomonadati; phylum Pseudomonadota; class Alphaproteobacteria; order Rhodobacterales; family Roseobacteraceae; genus Ruegeria; species Ruegeria sp. N10. The sequence goes on from NZ_JBQFLY010000009.1 coordinate 71,619, forward strand.
CTTTGCGGGGATATCCACCCTCAGTCACACCCCTGATCGCCAGTCTTTGCGAACGCGCAGGCCCCGGAACGCAGGAACAGGGGGATATTACCGCAGTGTTCAGCGTTTTGGTGGCCGGTTCGGACATGGATGAACCCATCGCTGACATTCTGCGCGGCGTTTTGGACGGGCACATTGTGCTGAGCCGTAACATCGCCGAACGGGGACGTTTCCCGGCCATTGACGTCAGCAGATCAGTGTCGCGGAGCCTGCCAGGAGCCGCATCCGAGGCCGAGAACCAGATGATCACCGAAACCCGAAAACTCGTGGGCAGTTACGAGCAGTCCGAAGTGATGATCAAGGCCGGGCTGTATGCCGAAGGGTCTGACCCGCTGCTGGATCAGGCTGTTCGCATCCATGAGGAACTGGACGCCTTTTTTGCCAAACCAGAGTCTGAGGGAATCGAAAACAGTTTTGATCGCCTGTCATTGATACTGCGCCGTGCATCAATCAGCTTGCCACGCTAGGCGGAACTCTGAACAGTTTTAAGTATTAAGGCCACCTTAAGACCTGCTCTGCTAGGCAGATAGTCGGGTGATTATATAGGTGGTGGAGATGGGTGCGCAGACCAATGCGGCGCCAATCATCATCAAGAAGAAGCGTGTATCGGGTGGTGATGGTCACCACGGCGGGGCGTGGAAAGTTGCATATGCCGACTTTGTCACGGCCATGATGGCCTTCTTCATGTTGATGTGGCTGCTGAACGCGACAACTGAACAGCAACGCAAAGGATTGGCGGATTACTTCGCCCCGACAATCCCTCTGAGCCCCGAATCCGGCGGCGGAGACGGTGCCTTTGGCGGCGACAGTATGTTGTCGGAAAAGACGTTGCTGCGGGATGGTGCCGGGGCCAGCACCAAACACGCAACTGAATCCCGTCAGGCGCGCGGATCAACCGGTGTGAACGCCAACGGTGGTGGCAAAGGTGACACCGAAGACTTCTCGACGCTTGAAGCTCAGCTTTTGGGGCGAACCGGTGAAAGCGAGGTGTCAGATAAGCTTCTCAGGCATATCGTGACACGCGTCACCGACGAAGGATTCGTCGTTGAGCTATTCGATACGGATACCCAGCCATTGTTCGAATCCGGTTCCGAGAAACCAACCGGGATCATGCGGGCGCTTGCTTTGATCATAGCGCGTTCTTCGGATCTGGTGACCAACCCGATTGCAGTCACAGGCCATGTCAGCGCATCTCCTGTTGTGCAGGTTCGTAATACCGCCTGGGATCTGTCCACTGCCCGGGCGCAATCAGTCCGCCAGCTGTTACAGGACAAAGGCGTGGCGGCAAGCCGTATGGATCGCATCACAGGTCATGCTGACAGAAAACTCTTCACCGACAATCCGATGGCAGTTCGGAACAACCGAATCGAAGTGATATTTCTGCGTCGACCCTAAAGGATAGAACGCATTTTACCTGTTAGCGCGCTGTTAAGGGGCAGCGCGTTACCTGTTGCATCGAAGCTTGACGCAACAGAAGGGCGCGCCAATGACCATTTCCTCTTCGCTGAATGCCGGTGTGGCAGCGTTGAAGGCCAACGCCAACAGGCTGGCCACGATTTCCGACAATATCGCAAACTCTTCTACCTACGGATACAAACGGGTGGAAACTGACTTTCATTCGATGGTCACGTCTGGTCAGGGTGGCAGTTATTCGGCAGGGGGCGTGCGCACGACCAGCCAGCGCATGATTGACCAGCGCGGATCACTGGTGACCACCAGCAACTCTACCGATTTGGCAGTGCGCGGACGCGGCATGTTGCCGGTGCGATCCAGCTCGCAGGTCGGCTCAAATTCCAACGAGATGTTGCTGACGACCACAGGTTCCTTCCGGACCAATGACGAAGGATATCTGGTGACCGAATCCGGCCTTGTTCTATTGGGATGGCGTGCTGCGGCAGACGGGTCCATCCCGCCCGTTCCACGCGACACGCCCGCCGCGCTTGAACCAATTCAGTTGAGCGTCAATCAGTTGTCCGGTGCCCCGACGACAAAGATGAACCTGCGTATGAACCTTCCCGCAACGGCAACAGATGCGGGTGCGCCAGGTGACACACAGCCTTTGTCGGTCGAGTATTTCGACAATCTCGGAAAATCCGAAAGTATTGATATCCAACTGATCCCGACCGTTCCGGCAACCGGCAGCAGCAATGAATGGACCATGGTTCTACGCGACTCGGCATCTGGCGGCGCGGTTATCGGGGAATATACTTTGACCTTTACCGACAACCGAACAGCCGGGGGCACTCTGGCCAGCGTCACTCCTGTATCCGGCGGCGCTTACGATCCGGCAACCGGCAGTGTCATGGTCAACGTCGCTGGCGGCCCGATGGAGGTCAATATCGGGCTGATCGGCGATGCCGATGGCATTACTCAGCTATCCGATACATTCGCTCCGGTTTCAATCACGCGGGATGGCTCTGCCGTTGGTACGATGACCAGCGTTCAGGTCGATGAAAGTGGCTATGTCTATGCATTCTACGATACCGGTGTCAGCCGCCGAATGTTCCAGATCCCGCTGGCCGATGTTCCCAATCCCAACGGCCTGACGGCACTGGACAGTCAAACCTACGCGCCATCCCGCGAAAGCGGCACGTTCTTTCTGTGGAACGCGGGCGAAGGTCCAACCGGAGATATCGTTTCTTTCGCGCGCGAGGAATCCACCACGGATGTGGCAACCGAGCTGACATCACTGATCCAGACACAGCGCGCCTATTCATCCAGCGCCACGGTGATCCAGACGGTGGACGAGATGCTTCAGGAAACGACCAACTTGAAGCGCTGATCCAGGCACTGACCAAAGGAAAGGAGCGGCCTCATGAATATGTCGACAGCACTCAATAACGCATTGGGCGGGCTGACAGCGGCCAGTCGCGGGGCCGCTGTGGTGTCGGGGAATATCGCGAATGCCCTGACACCGGGCTATGCGCGCAGGTCCCTTGAACTGGCGACAAGCCCCATATCTGGCAATGGCGTGCGTACGGTTGGGGTGATCCGGCATCAGGATCCGGTTCTGACGGCCAACAGACGATCGTCAGACGCCGAGCTTGCCTTTCAATCCGCCATCTCAGATTTCCGTTCACGGTTCGAAAACCTTGTGGGAACAGCAGACGGCACGCCATCCCTTGCCAGCCGTATGTCTGCCTTGGAAAACAACTTCATCACCGCAGCCAGTCTCCCCGACTCGATCGAAAGACTTGATCAAGTGGCGCGCGCGGCGAGCGATCTTGCGGCAGAGCTGAATGCGGCTTCCGAAGGTGTGCGACAGGCACGCTCGGACGCGGACCGCAAGATAGGCGCTCAGATCGAAAGCCTGAACCTGGTTCTGAAAGACATCGAAATTTTGAACGCAAAGATTCCGGCCATTCAGAATTCCGGCGGAGATATCGGGGCCTTGCTGGATCAACGGCAAGTCCTGATCGATCAGGTCAATACCCTGATCCCGGTCAACGTTGTGCCACGCGCCAACGATCAGGTATCCCTCTATTCAGACGGCGGGTTGATACTTTTGGAGGGTAAGGCGTCCGAGTTCACCTTTTCCACGACCGGTGAAACGAAACCCCACATGACGGTTGCAAATGGTCTGCTGTCCGGATTGTCAATGAACGGCAATCCGGTGCGCACCAGCGGGGACACTGCGCAAGTCCGCGGTGGCGCATTGGCAGCGCAGTTTTCGGTCCGTGATGAATTGGCGGTTGAGGCACAGTTGCAGCTTGACACCGTTGCCCGCGATCTTATCGAACGATTTGAAACGCCGGGCTTGGATCCCACGGCACTTGCGACAGATCCCGGTTTGTTCACGGACAACGGAAATCGGTTCGACCCGATAACCATTGTCGGGCTGTCATCGCGCATTTCGCTGAATTCGGTTGCAGACCCCGACAACGGCGGCGACAGCTGGAAGCTCCGCGCCGGGCTGGGTGCCGCAACACCGGGCGATCCCGGACAAGCGTCGCAACTGCGTGCTTTCGGTGCCATTCTGAATGATGCGCGCACCGTACCTGGCGGGCTGTTTGGCACTGGAAACATGCGCGCCGCCGAGTTGACCGAGGCGCTTATATCGAAAGCCGGGGCGCAATCTCAAGCCGCGGAGCGGCGGAAGGCATTTGCCAGCAACAGCCAACAACAAATGTCACAGATTGAGGCCGAACAGGGCGTCGATACGGATCAGGAACTACAGCGCCTCATGCAGATCGAACAGACATACGCAGCAAACGCACGTGTCATCTCGGTTGTCGATGAGCTTATGGAAACGCTTCTGAGGTTATGAGCATGAACTTGACTGCCATCGGCGATCTGGCGCGCGGTATGACCCTTCGCACTCGCGCCACTGAAATCAAAACACAGATTGAAACCCTCTCTTACGAGATGTCCACCGGCAAAGTGCAGGACATATCTGACCGGCTTGGCGGAGATTACTCTCAGATCCTGGATTTGGACCGTTCGCTTGCCAGACTCGACGCCTTTGGCATCGCCACAGCCGAAATGGCCCTGTTCACGGATGCCATGCAGTTGAGCCTGAAGACATTTGGAGATTCGGTTGGCGAAATAACCGCGTCTCTGTTGGCCTACGGGACGGCCAATCAGCCTGTAAATCATGCACAGGCGTCAGATCATGCCAGGAATGAGCTCGACACGATGGTATCGGCATTGAACACGCGGGTTGGTGGACGCAGTCTGTTTTCGGGTACAGCCACGGATGTCTCGCCACTGCCATCGACTGACACGCTGTTGGCTGCGTTGAAGACACAACTGACGGGGGCCATGACCGTCTCCGACATACGCCTGGCTGCCGATACATGGTTCAATAGCCCTGCCGGGTTTGACGCCATGATTTATCAGGGTGCGAACACCACGCTCTCTCCTATGCAGATCTCGGAAAATGAAAGCGTTACGCTGCCACTCACGGCAACCGACCCAGCATTCAAGGCAGCCCTGAGGGATGTTGCCGTAGCAGCAATAGCCACAGACAATACTTTGGCTCTTTCTTCCGATCAGCGCACTGCATTGTTCACACAGCTGGGCGTCGATCTGGCCAACGCACAGGATGCCACAGTAAACCTGCAGGCCCAGGTCGGCAGCGCCGAGGCCCGCATCGAACAGGCCGCCACGCGAAATTCGATGGCCCGAACCAGTCTGGAATTCAGCCGGAACGTGCTGATCGCAGCAGATCCTTATGAAACAGCGGCGAAATTGCAAACGGTGCAGTTTCAGTTGGAAAGCCTCTATTCGGTAACCGTTCGCAATGCGAACCTTTCGCTGGTGAATTTCCTGAGATGAGGGCGCTGATACTTCTTCTGATCCTTCTTCCCGGTATGGCCTGGGCGGGGGCAATCCGCCTCAAGGACCTCGTCGATTTCGACGGTGTCCGAGGTAATGATCTTGTGGGTTATGGCCTGGTTGTCGGTTTGAACGGAACCGGTGACGGATTGCGCAACTCCCCTTTCACCGAAGAGATCATGTCCAACATCTTGGAGCGTTTGGGTGTCAACGTAACGGGCGAGGATTTCCGGCCTAAGAACGTGGCAGCCGTGTTGGTGACAGCCAGTCTGCCGCCTTTTGCCAGAGTCGGCGGCCAAATCGATGTAACGGTTTCGGCGATAGGCGATTCAAACAGCCTATTGGGTGGGACGCTGGTTATGACCCCACTTAACGCAGCAGACGGGCAAATCTATGCGGTTGCACAAGGCACAATCCTTGCAGGTGGCGTTTCCGCTGAAGGAGAGGCCGCGTCGGTCGTGCGCGGGGTGCCAACCTCGGGTGTGATCCCGTCCGGCGCGCGTGTTGAGCGTGAAATTGAGTTCGACTTGTCAACTCTGACCCAAATGCGCCTGGCATTGAGAGAACCCGATTTCACCACGGCCGCGCGTATCGAATTCGCCATAAATACCGAGTTCAACAGAGCTGTGGCAATCATGCGCGATTCAGGCACGGTTGAGCTCAACATTGCTGCAACTCAGGCAGTATCAACGGCCCATGCCATCGGGCGTATCGAGAATATTCTGGTCGAGCCGGAAGCAAAAGCGCGTGTGGTGGTCGATCAGCGGTCCGGCACTATCGTTATGGGGCAGGAAGTCCGGATATCGCGTGTGGCTGTCTCTCAGGGTAATCTGACCCTGACAGTTCAGGAAGCGCCGATTGCCGTGCAACCCAACCCGTTTGCCAAGGGCGAAACAGTAATCGTGCCGCGCACTATTGCGGGGATCGAAGAGGAAGAAGGAACTGGCCTTGCCGAAATCCCCGAAGCTACGACCCTGTCCGAGGTTGTCGCAGGCCTGAACGCGCTGGGGGTGTCGCCCCAGGATATGATCGACATCTTGAAAACCATCAAGGCGGCGGGTGCCTTGCACGCAGAATTTGTCGTCAGGTAGCCGGCATCTCTGGCCCAACGGGCGTGCTGAGAACATGCCCGCGACGTTAAGGCCTATTTCGACTTCCAGCTGTCCAGCCAGCGCTGAAATCTGTTTCGGCGTTCTTCAATCGCGTCGCCGGCAGCATAAAAGCCGTCTTCCACATTCTCAATCATCGGATCAATTCGGGCCTTCCGGAACCTGCGCCAGCGCACCCAAACCGCCCAGACCAGCGCGGCAAAAATTGTCAGGAAAATGATGTTGAACCAGGGAATGACCTGCGCATCCGGCCCTTCCACATGTTTGATGAAAATGGCGTTGGGAAAGATCGACATGAACTCGTTGCGCCACCCGTAATGGGTCACGACCACCCATTTCGGGTTTTCCTTGGTCGATTTCGCATCATTGGCTTCGGTGTAAAGGTTCGCCGTGTCGAACTTGAAGTAGGGTGGCCACCCCCACCCGGTGTCTTCGTTTCGGTACACGATCGGCTTGCCATTTTCGCGCACGGCCTGAATGAATTGCACATCCCGGTTGGACAGGCTGGTGGACTGGTCTTCGGGTTCAGACCAGAAAATCCGTGTCCAGTCGTTCAGATCCTGCCGCTCTTCGTAGGTGTTTACGATACGCACAACGTCGTGTTGCGGAAGCGAGTATTGCAGGACCGCAGCGATCATTCCCCAGAAAATGATGATGAACGCCCATTTTACGTAGGCCATGCCTAAACCCTCACATGTAATTCACGATGTAGATCAGCGCGCCAATCGCCACCCATGGCACAATATAGACACCCAGGATCAGTTTGCGCCGGAACGAATTGTCATACACATGCAATCCGCGTTCGACAAAAGCGTCCTTGTTGCCCGACTTGCCCTTCTCGTCCCACCAGCTTTCCAGTTTACGACGGCGTATCCCGCGCGAGTAGAAAGACAGCGCGACATAGGCGATCGTTTGGATCACCAACAAGATCAGCAAAAGGCGCAATAACCCGAACATCTCAGCCTTTCCTTACCGAACCCCACGGACCGACCCGCGCGATTATGTCATCGCTGACCCGGTCTTCGCCGCTCATGTCCGGCTCATGGCCGAACAGCGCGGCACGGGCCCCTTGCTTGTCCACCTGATACTCGCGCGCGAGGAAGTCGGCAACATAGGCTTTCTTGCTCTCGGGCCATCTGGAATAGGTGTTATAGAACAGCTCTTTGTGGCAGATGAACATCTGGCGTGGATCCAGCGGGGCCAATTCGGCCAACAGCATATTCACCAGATCACGGTTCGGCGTGTCAGCGGCGCGCAAAGTGTAGAAATAAGCCGGATGATCCGACGTGATACGCGGCCACGGCCCCCCATCGCTTGCCCAGCGCAGCAGTTGCGCAAGGCCGTGATAGGCTTCGGGCAAGCGATCCGAGTGATTGCGCGCCAACCGCCGCATATCGCTTCGGTCCAGCCCGGTCAGGTCGACATCCGCATCCGCCGCCGCGTCGACAGTCAGAAAATCCATCTTCTGCTGCAGGATCGCAGCGGCGTCTACGCCGCGCGCTTTGACGATAGGTTCAACCAGATCATTGTAATCCAGAAACTTTGCAATCTGGTTCCGCTGCGACGGGTCAAAAACGTATTTGATCGGCAAATCGTCAGGCTTTTCGCCCATGCAGATCGCCGCCGGGTGGTCCAGATCCGGGAACAGGTACAGCCCGCCGAAATGCGCCGTCCAGAAATTGCGTTGCTCAAAATCCGTGTGGCGCAGATGGACGGGGTTGCGCGTGACGTCGCCGGTTTCCTTGGCCGTTTCTATCATCTTCGCGATCAGCACATCGTCGAACCAGGCGTCCTCGGCGGTTTTGAATTGTTCGACCATGCCCGCCAGCTGCTGCGCCTTGCGCAAGGTGCCGCCTGCGGTGTCGGCCTCAATCTCGATCTTGCGCAGATTAAACAGATCGCGGGGACTGCTAAGTTTGAAGACCGAGTTCACCAGCTCTCCGGCCACCGCATCGGTGGCGGTCAGGGCGAACAGCTGCGCCTCGTTCATCTCAATGAATTCGCGCAGGATATCGCGAGAGGTCGAGAACTTGACGTTCAGCAAAGGCGCGCGTTTCTGCTCGGTCGTCAGCAGGATGAACTGCCGGTTGACCCCGTTGGGGTTGAGGTAGAGCTCGTCCTCCAACTCAATCCCCACCTCCGGCGAATAGCCCGAGATATCCACATGAAAATCCGAAAGCTGAGTGGTCTTGCCCGCCAGATGCTGCAGCGCGCGGTTATACCTCTCGACTAAGGCCGGGCTGGAGATGTGGACGAGGTTGCCGAACATCAGGCCTTTTTCGATGAGGCGGATCATGGCGATTGCCTTCCTGCGCAACGGTAGCGATGCGCCCGGCTCGAGGGTGGGTGCGGAACGCGCCCGCCCTGGGGGGCGGGTCGGGCGCGTCGCGGCTGCGCCGCGATATTGCAACCTAGCGGAAACCTGTACTCTATGAATACGAAACTCATGCTCGCAGTCCTTTTGCAAATGCAAAAATGGTCGCGAAACCAAGTGGTACAGCAATCAACCAGAACTGTAGCTGAAAACAAACTATAACATCTGCGGGATTTGCATTGCCATGGTCCACGGCAAATCGGTCGACAAAAACAGCCATCAAAGTATAGCCGGCAAGAATTGCGAGAATGGCGCAAGCCGCACCATAGGCTAAGAATGGAAGAAGCCATTCCTTTCCATTGACTTTAACCGCACGAGCCGTTCGATAGGCTCGGAACGCTATTGGAATAACACCCACCGTGCTCAGCAGTAGAGGTAGACCTATAGCGATCAAATAAGTCACCCCTTCCCCTCCAGATACCGCCGCTTGGCCTCTTCCATCCGGCCCATCTCACGCACGGCACTCTCAATCGCGACCTCGTCGCTCTTGTCGGCATAGCGGAACTCGCTGTCGGCGTAGCGGTTGATCTCTTGCATCACCATGTCCACCGTGATCGGCTGGCGCAGGTCCTCAATCATGGCTTTCTTGGTGTCGTAGTCGCGGAACAGGAACAGGTCGGGGTTTTCCATCCATTCATCGGGCAGTTCAAAATCCATCGCGCGCACCTTGACTGCGTCGGTGATGTTCTTGATCGCGCGACCGGTAAAGCGCTCATCCGCCTGCTGGATCGCCTTGAGGTAGGTGCCCAGCTTGGCGATTGTGTCCATCTGACCGATCACGCCCGAGACCCGGTCATAGACCTGCAACAAAGCATCCTCATGCGGGCGGGAATGGCTTTCGAAACTGGCGGCGACGGCCTTTTTGATTTCCTGCGCGGCGTAAGCCTCGTGTTCGCCCAGCGGGATGTCGTGGTTGCGACCCATCAGCAGGTGCAGGATGTCGATGTAATCCTCGCGCGTCTGCGGCCCGTCCACCAGAAACCGGGCGCCCGCCCGCTGGCGCAGGGCGTCGTCCACATTCTCGGGGTAGTTCGAGAACATGCCAAAGGTACAGTTGCCGCGCACGACGGTATTGGCACCGGCAAAGCTCTCCATTAGCACGGCGGTAATCTCCAGCTGCCCGGCTGACGACTGCCGGTCGCCGCGCTTGCCCGCGAGCTGGTCGATATCGTCGATGGTGCCGAACCCGATGACCGAGGGGTCGATGATCGTGTTGATAAAGGCCTTGGCGTTCTGGCCGGATTTGCCCTGATAACTGTCGATATTGTCGGTGCTCAGGTTCTGATAGCGGAACGGATAGCCCGCGTTCTGGCAATACTCGTTGATCAGCCCGGCCATCATCTGGATCAGTGTGGTCTTGCCGGTGCCCGGTTTGCCGTCACCCATGAAGGTAAAGATGAACCCGCCAAGTTCGGCAAAAGGGTTCAGGCGGCGGTCGAAATCATAGGCCATCACCATCTTGGCCAGCTTCATCGCCTGATACTTGGCGATATGGTTGCCGACCACTTCGTTCGGCTTCTTGAACGTCATGGTCAAGGTGGTGGATTTTGCCTTTGAAGCGGGCTCGAACCCCCGTATCGTCAGATCATCCGCCTCAATATGCCAGGCCGCATTCTGGAACGGGGCCAGATGACCTGCGGACCCTGCGCGCAGGGCTGACTTCTCCATCAGTTGTTCGGCATAGGCACTGGTGGCCGCAATCAGATGGGCATCGTCCGAGGCGTATTTGGCCAGCGTCCGGTCCAGCTCCCACAACGCGCCGTGCAGGGCAAGTTGGCCGTTGTCGGTCAGGACCTCTTCGATATCACCAATATCAACCGTGGTCTCACCCAGATGCGAGGACAACAGATAGGCCAGCGCATTGCCGAACGTGTGTAACGTGATCAACGCTTCGGCTGTCAGTACCTCCGAAAACTCGGTCTTCCGCGCGGCGGGCAGATCCCCGGCCAGGTTGGCACGTTTCAGATCGGCAAGCGGGGTTTGTTCCGCATAAGTGTCCGCCACGGCCAGAGCGATTGCGACGGCGCGGCGGATCACCTGTTGTGCAGTCGCTTGCGGCGGCGAAACCAAGGCATCACCATCGTCCGAGGCTTCGATCCTCTCAACCAGATGCACCCCGTCTGCGCGCACGGTCCGGTGTGTCACCAACCCCGGTGTCGTCGAGCGAAACCGGCGACCGGTTGACACGCCCGGCGAGCGTTCAACGGTGGTTTCCACGGCTTTGGCGATCCGCGGCGCATGTTCGAACCCATTCAGCAAAGCGGTCGCTGCCGGATAATGCTTGCGAATATCGTCTTCGCGCAATTCCATCTGATCTGACGTCAAACTCATCTAAAAAACCGCCCTTGCTTCATCTTTTCAAAAATACTCTCGCCGAAGGCGAAAATTAGTACCTCAAAACCTGCCCCGCATTGCTGACGACGAACTTGCGCACATCTGCAAATCCCGGCGGGTTGCGTTCGGCCAGCACCTGAAACGGGCGCTGTGGCAGGATGATTGACCGTTGGGTGCGGGTGGCTCCCGTCTCGGCCCCCTGCCCGCCGAAAGGATCCAGCGCAAAAACCTCGCGCTCGACAGTTGAAAACCAGCCAGCGCGTTCCTCGATGACCTCTTCGCTGTGCAACTCTTCGGTAGTCCAGGCCAGCGCCCAATCCTGACCTTGCGGAGATTGCGCATCCTCCAGCACCTGCCGCAAGGGGCCGGATTGTTCGGTAAAGGCCGAAGAATACATCGGACCCACATGAATGCGGCGCAGGTGTTTGGGGTGCAGGTCGTTGAAATCCTGATCAAAGCCCTTGGCGATCGTCACCAGTTTCAGCCCGCCCAAGGATTGCGCCATCAGATGCGCCTGCACTTCGGGCCAGCGGCGTTGATCCTTGGGCAGGGCGGTTTTGCCTGTGTCCTCCAGCTGCATCAGATAGATGACGGGCAGGTTGATCTGGCTGTCATAGACCGCCCAGTGGATCATGAACTTGCGCCGTTCGCCTACATTCCCGATCCAGTGGCACTCAGGATCGTTGCGGGCCCAGAACAGCTGACCCTTCAGCAACTCTTCGTAGTAGAGCCGTTGAGACAGCGCAAATTGCAGTTTGGTGGGGATTTCCCGGTCACCGATGATCGTGCGGACCATGTCGGTTTTCAGGTCATCTTCCGAGGGCATATTCGCCAGATGCACCTGCGCCTGCTGCGCGTCATTGGCCATGGTCAGCAACTCGGCCGCCACCGGAAACCCGCTGTCGCGCTTGTCCATTGCAAGGCTGCCAAAGAACCGCCCCGTATCGCGCCCGACCAGCAGGTATTTCATGCTGAGCGCGCGAAAGGTGTAGAGCAACCCCGAAAGGTAACGCGACACAATCCGCACCTCTTGCTTCGAGATCGCGCCCTCGGCCTCCATCGTTGCCGCCACGCGCAGGAGGTGGACGGTGATCACCTCGAATTTGCGGAAATAGCGGCGCGAGGCGAAGGTGTCGGTCAGGCCGACATGGTCTTGGGTGGCGTCATTCACCATTAGTCTCCACCGTCTCCATCACCATCGGCATCCCCTGAATGAAACCCATCTGCCTCGTTGTGAAAGGCGATTTCAGCAGAAACCGGATCCTCTTTCCGATAGAGACGATAAACCACGTGCCCTACAGCAATGAACACAGCAAAGCCCAATATTGGAAACCAAATAGACTCAGTGATCCAGTAGAGTACGACACCAATGCCGATTGCGAACCATCGCATGATCATCGCGGTCTCAACCCAATCGGGTAGCTCGATATCCTTGCGCGTTGGTCGGTAGGAGGTGCCTTTGCCGCTGTCTTTCATTGCGACTGCGCCCTTCAAGAGCCCCCATACAAATTCTTATCATGCTTCTCGACAATCGAGGCAAATCGGCGCGCGAACCGCTCATCCGCCTTGGCCTTTTTCTCCAGCACGTCGCGGGCAAAGACCATGTGGTCCTCATGCGCCTCAAGCATGTCGGCCATTTTCTGGTTGGTCGCGGTACCAATAGCAGCCATTGCCGTCTGAGCCTCCTGGTCGGTTTGCACACCGATCTCGTTGATGCGATGGGCCACATCCTGCTGCTGCGCGGTTTTCAGCGATTTTGTCAGGGCGTCATACAGCACCACGCGCTGCTGCGTGTCTGTTTGCAGCTTGTTGATCAGCACCATCTGTGTCGCCGCCTGGTTCTGGAGTGAATCGACCCAAGTTTTACCCTTTTCGATATAACGCTCCAGTGTCTGAGACTTGGCCAACTTGACCTGCTCTTCCTGAACCTTGGCGTTGTATTGCTTGTTCAGCTCGGCCAGCTGCGTTTCCAGCCGGGTCCGCGCGGCGGCGTCCTGTTCGACACTGATCTTGTTCTCCAGCGTGATAATCGCCGGGTCCATGCCCTGAATCTCGGCCCGCAGCGCTTCCAGTTCGGCCACGGTTGCCTCGCGATCGTCCAGCGTGTCTGTCAGGTTGTCTTCGACCTTTACACGTTGCTCTTCCAGCACGGTCAGCTGCCCTTGCAGCAGCTTCACGATCACATCGGATTTGGCGATCAGGTCCTGCAATTTGTCGTCGATATTGGCCGTGCGCATCCGCTCTTGCCGCAGCGACTCGGATTTACCCTTGGAAAAGATGCCAACAAACGATTCCCACCCGGTTTTCGAGCGCATCTCGTCGAAATCCTTGGAAAACGCGTTGGTAACATCGTCCAGACCCATGATCAGCTCGGCGATGTTGGCGTTCATCACCTCAGTGTGGGCGTGAACATCCTCGAGCGTGGCATTTTCGATGTCGATATCGGCCTCGGCCGTTCCAATCTTGGCCCGCGCCGCTTCGATGCGCGAGGTCAGCCCCTCAATCTGCGACTGGCTTTCGCGCACTTTCGTTTGCGTTTCTTTGATGAGCGCTTCGAATTGCTGGTTCGACATCTCTGCTGTCCTTTTTTTCTTTAATTACCCAATAAGATAGGAAATGTTACGGTCATTTACATCCCCTTGAGTCCAAAAATCACGCAAACTCTGGCAAACTTGGGGTGGAAAGAAAAGCCGCGTGATCGCAACCTGACGTAGAACTCAACGCTGCGACTATGCTGCAACGATTAGGTCCGAAAATAATTTGATCAAAACTGGGCTGATCGACCTGTATCAGTGGCCATAGACAAAGCCTTCAACACCTGATTGGGTGCGCCAACTCAATTTCTGCGCGGAGAATGACATGCTGGACGCAACGACTGATCTAAAATCAATTCTGAAGAACCCAGGCCTGCTTGTAACCAAAGCCTATATCGGCGGTCAGTGGGTGGATGGTGACAACGGAACGTTCGACGTGACCAACCCGGCCCGGGGCGATGTGGTGGCCAAAGTGGCCGATGTCAGCCGCGCGCAGGTTGCCGGAGCAATCGCACAGGCCGAAGCCGCGCAAAAGGAATGGGCCAAGCTGACCGGCAAGGAACGTGCCGTGATCCTGCGGCGCTGGTTCGACCTGATGATGGAGAACGCCGAAGATCTGGGCAAGATCCTGACCGCAGAACAGGGTAAACCGCTGGCTGAGGCCATCGGCGAAATCGGCTATGGCGCGTCCTTCATCGAGTTTTTCGGTGAAGAAGCCAAGCGAGTGTATGGCGAGACCATCCCGGGACATCAGCGCGACAAGCGGATCATGGTGCTGAAACAGCCCATTGGTGTGGCGGCTTCGATCACACCCTGGAACTTTCCAAACGCCATGATCACGCGCAAGGCAGGGCCGGCGCTGGCGGCGGGGTGTGCCTTTGTTGCCCGCCCGGCGGCAGAAACACCACTGTCCGCGCTGGTTCTGGCGCTTCTTGCGGAACAAGCCGGCGTGCCAGCTGGTGTCTTCAACGTGGTGCCTTCATCCCAGGCCAGCGAGATCGGCAAGGAGTTCTGCGAAAACCCCGGTGTGCGCAAGTTGACCTTTACCGGCTCGACCGAGGTGGGGCGTATCCTGCTGCGGCAAGCTGCTGATCAGGTCATGAAATGCTCGATGGAACTGGGCGGCAATGCACCCTTTATCGTGTTTGATGACGCCGATCTGGATGCAGCCGTCGAAGGCGCGATGCTGTGCAAATTCCGCAATAACGGCCAGACCTGTGTCTGCGCCAACCGCATCTATGTACAGGCCGGTGTTTACGACGCGTTCGCTGCCAAACTGAAAGCGGCAGTTGAAGCCCTGAAAATCGGCGACGGTCTGACTGAGGGCACCACAACCGGCCCGCTGATCAATGCCGATGCGGTCGCCAAGGTGGAAGAGCATATCAGGGATGTCACGGACAAGGGCGGCACCGTTCTGACCGGCGGATTGCCTCACGGTCTGGGCGGTACGTTCTTTCAGCCGACCATTGTGACCGGCGTGACTCAGGACATGATGGTGGCGCAGGATGAAACCTTTGGCCCGCTGGCACCGCTGTTCAAGTTCGAGAATGAAGATGACGTGATCGCAATGGCGAATGACACGATCTTTGGCCTAGCCTCGTATTTCTATGCTAAGGATCTGAGCCGCGTCTACAAAGTGGCCGAGGCGCTGGAATATGGCATTGTCGGCGTGAACACCGGCATCATCTCGACCGAGTTGGGCCCGTTCGGCGGCGTCAAGCAATCTGGTCTGGGCCGAGAAGGCAGCCATCACGGCATGGAAGACTATCTTGAGATGAAATACGTCTGCATGTCGGTCTGATCTGGGGGGCCATCGCCTTGGGGCGGTGGCCATTCTGCCCACGGGCGAGGCGTTGTTCTGGTCAATCGGATCATTGACGGCTGGGCAATGAGCTTATTTCACCAAACATGAATTCCCTGCGGGCAAGCTTCGTGGGGACTTTTCTATAGGCCCGATCCGATCCCAAACTTACGTCTTCTCCTCTTTGGCTATCACGGTCGTTACGGTGCGCGTCACCCGACTTCTGGTGATTGCAATCGCTCCTAAAACCAAAGCACAGGCTATGGCTTGCGCAGTAGTGATTGCTTCTCCAAACGCAAAGAACCCGACTGCAAACATCGTGGGCAATTCAATGCTTCCGACAACTGCAGTTTGAGAAGCGCCGATCAGCGGCGAACAGATCGTGTAGACAAGCTGCGGCACAAGCGCCGTGACCAATCCAATTCCAATGATCAGAACCCAATCGGATTGACCGTCAGGAAGCAGCGTGGAAACGTCTGCACTCAGCATCAAAGGCAAAAGCCCAAGAACCGATCCCAGCGACACCGAGGCGATACGTGCAAGTGGCGCAATTCGGGACAACCTGTGGACCAGAACAGAAATCCCGAAGCCAAAACCAAATGGCGCAGCCAGCGAGATTAAAAGCGTAGGAATGTGCTCGAACGGAACGGATGCTGGCGAGCCTGCTATGATGGCAGCCAGAATTATGAGACCAGAAGCAAGAATCGCACGCCTTGTGGGAGTATCGGCGAACAAAGCCCACGCAATGATCAACGTGAAAACCGGATATGTCATATAGAGCACGCCCACCGTCGATGCGGGCAGTGTCTTTAAGGTTGTGACATATCCAATCCAGCCAAGCCCCATCACCACTCCGACCGCAAGACCCCAACAAATCTCGCGCCAGGCTTTTCGGTGTACGATGAGCACTGGCAGTAACAAAACCGCTGGAACGATGTAGCGATAGAATGCGACCGCGAAAGGTGCAACGCCCTGCTCAGTCAGCCCCCTGCTGAAATAGGGAACAAGCCCGAAACAGATTGAAGCAAAAAGAACGCCAACAACCGCAAGCGGTTGCGGAATAGCCGGTCTGGTCTGCGTGGATGTCGTCGACATCTGCAAGTTCTAGCACAGGTTCGCGATGAGTGTAGCCGAGTTTACCGGGCCGACGCATTGATGAGCATAGGCGCTGACATCAAAAAACAACGCCCCGCGTCTGGAGGAACGCGGGGCGCGGGTGTTGCGGCAGTCCGGGAGGAGGAGACTGCCGCCAGGCTTTCAAAGCCTCAGTTCACGGCCTTGGCGTCAACCACGTCTTTTTCGATGGCTTTAGCCGAGGTAATTTCGATCCGGCGCGGTTTCAGGGCCTCGGGCACTTCGCGCTTCAGGTCGATGTTCAGCATTCCGTTTTCATGGCTTGCGCCGGTGACACGGACATGATCGGCCAGAGCAAAGCGACGCTCGAACGCGCGGGTTGCGATGCCGCGATGCAGATAGCTGCGGCTCTTGTCCTCGGATGCCTTCTTACCGGCAACAACCAGCGAGTTTTCTTTCACTTCAACGGACAGGTCGCTTTCCGAAAAACCGGCAACGGCCACCGAGATACGGTAGGTGTCGACATCGGTTTTTTCGATGTTGTAAGGCGGATAGCTTGGCTGTGCCACATCATTGGTCAGAACGCGATCCATCATGTCGGCGATCTGGTCAAAGCCAATGGTGGCGCGGTGCAGCGGTGCAAAATCAAATGTACGCATGTGTCATATCCTCAGTCTTGAGCGATTCACGATCTGGCCCTCCGGCTGGACGGACCAATGTTGATAACGGACCCCGTTGTGGCGATCCGATATCAGTGACATGGGAAGCGATTTGACCGAGTTCAACCCCCGCCGGAGCTGATGAATTTCGCGCCAGACCCGGACGCACCGGACCCAGCCTGTAACCGGCGGATCTTAGCCGTTGGTTTTGGCGCATCGCGCCGCATGATGGACTTGAGCTCGGCCACGACCTCGTCAAGCTCCATGCCGAACCCCACCTTTCTGCGACCGTTCGTGCCAACCGCTGAAACCACGGACAAAACCTGCCAGCGCGATCCGTTTTTTGCCAGAATGGCGGATCCGGAAGACCCGAAAGTGACGTCGCAATCAAAAGTGATCAGGCCTTGCCTGCGATCCAAAACGCGGCACGACCTTTCCCGCGTGATCGCCTCGGATCGTCCGCGCCCATACGAGGCTATGCTGATCTCGTTTCCTGAAACTCGCCCGCTGTGCAACACGAAAGGATCGGCAATCGAATACGGGATGGGCTCATTCAACCGCATCAGGGCGACATCCATCCGAACGCCTTCGTGCGAAAGCGGGTTATTTGAAGCGTAGCCGGGCAAAACGGCAATCTGCGTGACCTGACGCTCGGCCAACGCGCTGCCGTTGCTCAGACCCGCACGAAACGTGATGTCTTCGGGCGCGTATGTTTCCCCGGTACGACGGTCCACAGCACAATGGGCAGCGGTCAGCACCATGTCCTGCGCGATCAGCGTACCTGTGCAATAGGACGCTTCGCGCACATCCAGCCGCCCGATTGCTTCCCAACCGTAAAGGTCGTCCCGGTCTGTCAGCTTGCGTTTGTTGGCTTGCGCATGGGATGCGGTCGCCAGAACACTCAGGCCCAAAAGCAGGCTTATGAAGACCTTGGTCATGGTCGGACAAACCTTGCACCGACGTTCTTGCCCGTCCCCGAACCGGAGGTCGACAATCCAAATCCGTGCCCGGCAGACAGCTCGTCGCGCAGCAGTTGCAGCGAATGTTCAACCGCAGTGCCGATCGCAACGCTCTGGCCATCCATGCTGGCCTTTGCCGCCACAACCGACACGATTTGAGGGCGCGCGCCTGTAAAGGAAAAAACCGGTGCCCCTGAAGATCCGAAATCGACGTCGCAGGACATGATCATAACGCCTGCCTGCCGGTTCATGACCGAACAAACCTGTTGCAACGAAGGTGCTTCCGACCGGTCATGCGCATATGACACCACACCCACCTCCGCACCCCGGCGGGGCTGATCTCCTGATTCAAACGGAATGACCGATGTGTTGCGGATCGGCTGCCAAAGCTCGATCAGGGCGACATCCGCGCCGACACGGTCCGTCGACGACTCGGCACTGAATTGATAATCCGGGTGAATTACAGCTTGTCTTGCCGTTCGATAAGCCAGAGCGCGGCCCAGCCGCCACCCAGCCAGAAATTCGATATCGGACGGGTTCACCCGCTGCCCGGACACCTTGTCGAACAGGCAGTGCGCAGCTGTCAGCACAAGGGTCGGCGACACAAGCGTTCCGGTGCAAAACCCTTTTCCGGCAATATCCAGACGCCCGACAGCCATCCATTCGCGCCCGGAATCCGAGGTCTCCAGGCTTTCCAGCCTGGTGTCCTGTGCTGTAGCCGCCATCGGCAAAGCACAAAGCACAATCGCCTTAATCCATTTGCGCACTCGGATCTCCGGGGACTCACTCTGAAGCTTTTGTCCTACGTGTCACGTTGGGCAAAAATAGGGCGATCGGACCCCAGGTGAATTTCCTGAGGAAATGATGCGGGGCGGCATCAGAGTGGCTTATCGCAAAATAGGAACAGAATCTCCTGCCCGTTGCAAGGCGGGTGGCTTTGGCCCCCCTGTCGCCCAATCCAGCAGCTCGACCGTATGAACGACTGGAACTTGGGTGCCGGACCCGATCTGTATCATGCAGCCGATATTGCCTGCGGCGATGATGTCGGGTTTCTTGACCTCCAGTGTCTTTATTTTACGCTGCTTCAACTGACCCGAGATTTCCGGCTGCATGAGGTTGTAAGTCCCTGCACTACCGCAGCACAAATGGCTGTCGGCGGGCTCGACCACTTTGAACCCGGCACGTTTCAGCAGGTCTTTGGGATAGGTCTTGATCTTCTGCCCATGTTGCAGTGAACAGGCTGCGTGATACGCAACAGTAAGGTCCTGATCACGCCCTTCGGGCAAATTCAGTTGCATAACCAGCTCACTGATATCCATCGCAATACCCGAGACCCGCGCAGCATCATCCGAGAGCGTGTCGTTCCGGAACATATGCCCGTAATCCTTGACCGTCGTCCCACAGCCCGAGGTATTGATCACGATGGCGTCCAATCCGTCGCCGTCCATCTCGCGAATCCAGGCCCTGATATTGGCGATTGCGGCTGCATGGCTGTCTTTCACCTTGCCCATGTGATGGGTCAGTGCTCCACAACATCCAGCACCCTCAGCCACCACAACCTCACATCCAAGCCGGGTCAGCAGACGGATCGTGGCGTCATTAATGTCGGTATTCAGCGCTTTCTGCGCGCATCCCGTCATCAGGGCCACCCGCTTTTTCCGCTCGCCTTCGGGCGCAAAGTTTTGTGGATCATCGTTGCGGCTGACCGGTGGAATGTTCATTGGCGCCATGTCCAGCATGGCACGCAACCGGGCATCTGGCATCAAGAACCGGAACGGGCGACCCAGTTTAGCCCCGATCAAGGCCCAGCGAAAGCGCATCGGATAGGGCAGGATCCGCGCCAGAACCCAACGCAAAATGCGATCCGTCAAAGGGCGCTTGTAATTCGCCTCGATATATTCACGCGCGTGATCGACCAGATGCATGTAGTGCACACCTGATGGGCAAGTGGTCATGCAAGCCAGGCAGGACAGGCACCGGTCGATATGTTTGACCGTCTTTTCATCGGGCTGCCGCTCGTTTTCGAGCATATCCTTGATCAGATAGATGCGCCCGCGCGGGCTGTCCAACTCGTCGCCAAGAACCTGATAGGTCGGACATGTTGCCGTGCAGAATCCACAATGGACGCAATTTCGCAGAATTTCGTTCGCGCGTTTAGTTGCCGGGTCTTGCAACTGCCGTTCTGTGAATGATGTCTGCATAAACCTATCCCATCAGCCCCGGATTAAACAAACCACGTGGGTCAAACTTCGCGCGCAATCCCTTTGTCAGGGTCGAGACGGCCGCGTTCTCCGGTTGAAAGCGCCCCAGTCGCGCGACCGTTTTTGCATCCGCTCGCACAAGTGTCGCGTGGCCGGAAAACACTCCAAGCCGCACGCGCAGATCCGTACCTTTCGGGACGCGCAGCCAGACAAGCCCGCCGCCCCAGTCAAAAAGCAACTGATCCGCTTCAGCACGCGCTGAAACTTCGGCCGCATCTCCGGGTTTAACTGAAAGCCGCCAGACATCCCCGTCCTGCCCCTGAAACGGATGAGCATCGCGGATACCAGCCCAAAGCGTGTCTGCATCCGCTTCCTCTGAAATCTCACCAAACCGGGACAGTTCAGCCGTCAACCTGCCTGTACGATATGCGACCGCATCCGTGAAGCCTTCGACCCTAAGCAGGGCTTTCCCGGCGTCGGGATCATACGCAGCCCCGGTTATCTCGAACGGCGATCTCAGTGCAGCGGACAACACCCGAACCGCAGTTCCAGCATCCCGAACCGCAACAGATAATGTTGCCGCCCGTTCCGGTTTGGGCAGCACCTTCAGCGAGACCTCGGTCAAAACCCCTAAAGTACCCCAGGACCCGCCCATCAATTTGACCAGATCGTACCCGGTGACGTTCTTCATCACGCGGCCACCGTTCTTGATCACCTGCCCGCGCCCATCGACATAGCGCACCCCCAGCAGAAAATCCCGGCAGGCCCCGGCCTGAATCCGTCGCGGGCCCGAAATATTGGCCGCGACGACACCGCCAATGGTCGGTTCACCCTGTGTTCCCAGCAAACCGCGATGGTCCATCGGCTCAAATGCGAGGTGCTGGCCCTCTGCTTCCAGCGCCGCCGTGATCTCGGCCAAAGGCGTCCCTGCCCGTGCAACAAGGGTCAGCGCCCCGGGTTCATATAGCGTGATACCGCGCAAAGCTCCGGTTTCGATTTCTGCATGCGGACCGAAAATTCCACGCGTCCCGCCTCCGACAATGCGTACAGGGTTTTCCAACCCGGCCACCAGCTTTGCCAGATCGGCCTCAGTCTCAGGTCTCATTGGCTTCATCTTTTCCAAAATACTCCGGGGGCAAGGGGGCAGCGCCCCCTTATTCTGCAGCCATACGCCGCGGCTCCGACACGTCGAGCGGAAACACTTTGGCCGCGTTCAGCAGCCATTTAGGATCGAAAACGTCCTTAACCGCCATCTGCGCCTCAAGGTCGGCAGGTGAATATTGATGAGACATCAGATCCCGCTTTTCGATCCCCACACCATGTTCCCCAGTCAGACAGCCACCCTCGTCAACACACAGCTTCAGAATCTCTGCCCCAAAAGCTTCGCATTTTTCCAGATCGCCGGGTTTGTTGGCATCGAACAAGATCAGCGGATGCATATTTCCGTCGCCCGCGTGGAACACATTTCCGACCGGCAACCCAAACTCCTCACTCAGCTCTCCGATGCGACGCAGAACGGTTGGTAGGGCTGACACCGGGATCGTGCCATCCAGACACATATAATCGTTCAATTGTCCCATGGCACCGAATGCAGATTTCCGACCCAACCAGATCTTAGCGCTTTCCTCAGCCGACTGGCTTTCGCGCAATTCAACCGGGTCATGGCGTTTTGCTATCTCGATGATTTTCGAAAGCTGAAAATCTATTTCAGCGTCAGACCCCTCCACTTCGACGATCAGCAGCGCGTTGCAATCGGGATACCCGGCATGGGCAAAGTTTTCGCAGGCCCTGATGCACAATGTATCCATGAACTCGATCGCGACCGGCAATATGCCCGATTGGATGATGTCCGAGACACACTGCCCCGCAACCTCATTGTCATTAAAACCCATCAGGACCGGTCGTGCGCCCTCGGGCTTGCGAAGAATACGCAGCGTGGCCTCGGTCACCACACCCAGTTGACCTTCGGACCCACAGATGACGCCCAACAGATCCAGACCTGGTGCATCCAGATGCGCACCACCGATTTCGACAACGCTGCCGTCCATCATGACCATGGTCACGCCCAACAGGTTGTTTGTTGTCACCCCATATTTGAGGCAATGCGCACCGCCCGAGTTCATCGCGATATTGCCAGCAATGGCACAGGCCAGCTGCGAAGACGGATCAGGGGCGTAGAAGAAATCCTCCTCTTCGACCGCGCCGGTAACGCTCAGATTGGTGCGACCCGTCTGTACTCTGATGAAGCGGTTGTCGTAGTCGATTTCCAACACCTCATTCATCCGTGCGACGCCCAGAATGACGCAATCCGCCGTGGGCAAGGCTCCACCGGCCAATGAAGTGCCCGCGCCGCGCGGCACCACAGGCACGTTTTCGTCATGACAAATGCGCAGAACGTCCGAAACCTGCTGTGTGCTTGACGGCAGCACGGCCAGCATCGGCGGGCATTTATAGGCTGTCAAAGCGTCACACTCGTAAGCGCGGGTTTCGGCGGGGTCATGGATGATCGCATCTTCGGGCAGAACCCGCGACAGCCGCGCAACAAGCGCAGATTTCCGGCTCAGAACATCCGGGCTTGGCTTTGGCATCTCCATGGCATCACTCCTTTTGGTAAAATAATATTACCAATTTCTTACTATGGCAAGTTCCCATGCCCGGCCTTACTGTCGCGGCCATGACCTGGATCGAACGCGCCGCTCTTTTTGCCCCTTTGGACTATGCATCACTGCTTCTGCTGCTGGGTGCGTGGCTGTGGATCGGGTGGAAAATCGAACATCCGTCGCCGCAGAGACAATCCGTAGCCCTCATGATGGACGATTACCGGCGCGACTGGATGCGCGAGATGGTGACCCGCCAACCGCGCATGTTCGACGCGCAAGTCGTGGCGGCCATGCGGCAGGGCAGTACATTTTTCGCGTCGACCACGATGATTGCCATCGGGGGCGGGCTGGCCCTGCTGGGCAACACTGAAAGACTGGCAGGCGTCGCAATCGACCTTGCCATCGGCAGTGTTCCGGCAATGGTCTGGGAGATCAAGATCCTTTTCGTCGTATTGCTGCTGGCCAACGCATTTCTGAAATATGTGTGGGCGCACCGCCTTTTCGGGTATTGCGCCGTGTTGATGGCTGCAGTTCCCAATGACCCCGAAGACCCGCAAACCTATCCCCGCGCCGGTCAGGCGGCCGAGATCTGTGTCACCGCAGCGCGCAGCTTCAACCGAGGCCTGCGCGCCACCTATTTTGCATTGGCATCGCTGGCGTGGTTTCTTGGACCTGTCGCGCTCATTTTGGGCACAGCGGTCACGTTTGGCGTCTTGTATCGGCGCGAGTTCGCCTCACATTCCCGGGAAATACTGATGGCCCGAGCCGCCAGCACGGATACGTGATACCGATGCGCTACCTCACTGGCTACACTGGTGCGATGCGATACTTTATTCTCTGTGCCTTAATGGCCAGCCCTGCCCTTGCCGACCCGCCAACAATCGAGCAGGTCCGCACTAGTGCGAACGGCGATACATGGCGGTTCGATGTAACGATCCGGCATTCCGATACGGGTTGGGATCATTACGCCGACGGCTGGCGTGTTCAGGATATGGATGGAAACGAATTGGGAATGCGCGTGCTGGTCCATCCACACGAAACCGAACAACCCTTTACCCGCTCTTTGGGTGGGGTGGTCATTCCAAAAGGCCAGAACCAGGTGCAAATTCAGGCACGGTGCATCGTCGATGGATGGAATGGAGGCACCACGGTTGTCAAACTGGATTGACCCTCAGAAAATACCTATGGCCAGACCCGCACCCAAAGCGGCTCCTGTCTCGCGGCATTGATCCAGCTGGTCTTGCGGGATTGTCTTTTCGGCCAATATGGCCTCGGGCGATTGCGCATGGGTGCAAATGATCAGCGGAGGCTGAACAGCTTTCAATCGCCAACCGGTGGCTATCCGTGCGATCTGACGGGCGGCGTTTTCGCCATCTGATCCTGCGCAAATCATCTGCACATAGGGTCGGCCTTCTAGTCTTCCCAGCACCGGGTAGTAGCAGCGGTCGAAGAATTCCTTCATCAGACCCGAAATTGCCGCCAGATTTTCTGGCGCGCAAAAGATGTAGCCATCGGCAGCCAGCAGATCTTCCGGCCCGGCTTGATTGGCTGGAATAAGCTTTGTGTCAGCCTCACCTCGCGCTGCTTCGGCCGCCGCTTCGGCCATCTGCCGGGCACCGCCTGTGCGAGAGTGATAAACGATCAGAAGCTGCGCCATGTCAGACCCGGTGGTAGGGGCCACCTGACAGAATGGTCGCGGCCCGGTAAAGTTGCTCGGCCAGCATCACACGGACCAGCATATGGGGCCAGACCATCGACCCGAATGAAATGGAAAAATCCGCCTCGGCCCGCAGAACTGGGTCGATTCCATCCGCGCCACCGATAACAAATGCCAGGTCCTGCCGGCCCGCGTCGCGCCAATCACCCAGCTTCTTCGCGAAATCGGGCGAGGACATGACCCGCCCCCGTTCATCCAGCGTGCACAACACTGCCCCTTTGGGTAGGGCCTTGCGCAGCAGCGCGGCCTCGGCTGCCATGCCTGCGTTTTTCTTGTCTTCAACCTCGATCACCTGCGCAGGCCCAAGGCCCAGCGCACGGCCGGTCCGGTCAAATCGTGTCTGGTAATCGTCAAGCAGTGTCTTCTCGGGTCCGGCGCGCAATCGCCCGACCGCAACTATGCTGATACGCATATCTCTCTCGCCTCCGGCCTGTTAATGCAGGCCGGGATGGCGCCTCAGTTCGCCGAGGCGCTGCCGCCCTGAGGCAGCCACATCTTTTCCAGCTGATAGAATTCACGCACTTCGGGGCGGAAGATATGGACGATGACGTCGCCCGTATCGATCAGCACCCAGTCGCCGGTGTCCTTGCCTTCGACCTTCGAGGTGAAACCGAATTCCTGCTTGATGCGATCCGTCAGCTTTTCCGCCATGGCCGAAACCTGACGGGTCGACCGACCCGAGGCAATCACCATGTGATCCGCAACCGATGATTTGCCCTGCAGGTTGATCTGCACGACGTCTTCGGCCTTGTCATCGGAAA
The DNA here is from genome assembly GCF_056531545.1 of Ruegeria sp. N10. Taxonomy (NCBI): domain Bacteria; kingdom Pseudomonadati; phylum Pseudomonadota; class Alphaproteobacteria; order Rhodobacterales; family Roseobacteraceae; genus Ruegeria; species Ruegeria sp. N10. The sequence continues at coordinate 97,058 of NZ_JBQFLY010000009.1, forward strand.
GTGAGGAAAGGATTCGTTCAAGCAGCTTGTCGCTGATTGACTGAGAGTGGGCCATTATGTTGACCCCATCATCGGCGGGCAAACCCGCCTGTGTATGTAGAGACAGGACATAGTCCTCCTTTGCTGCGCGCCGTGAAACCCCGGCGCCGGGGTACTAATAAGGTAGCAAGGGGAATGCAACATTTCAATGAATGCACGCTGCAGGGCGTACACAGACGCTTACTCTGTGATGATCTGTTGCGCAGTTGCGCCGTCCGACAACAGCCGGACTTCGCGCTGCGGGAAGGGGATCGAGATACCTTCTTCCTTAAATGCGTCCCAGAGCGCCAGATAGACGTTGCCCCGGATATTGGTCAGCCCCTTTGTCGGGTCGCTGATCCAGAACCTCAGCACATAGTCCACGCTGCTGTCACCAAATCCGGTGATGTGGCAAACCGGTTCATGTTTGCCGCCGCTCAGGACCCGGGCAACCGCCTTCACCGCCCTGATTGCCGTCGCGCGCACTTTATGCGGATCGTCGTCATAGCTGGTACCAAAATCCAGATCCAACCTTACGAACCGGTCGGAATGAGACCAGTTCACCACCTGGTTGGTAATCAGATCTTCGTTTGGGATAAGGTATTCGCGCCCGTCCCGTGTTACGACCGACACGTATCGCGCGCCCAGCGCATTGATCCAACCGAACGTGTCCCCCAACGAGATTACGTCGCCCGGCTTGATCGAGCGGTCCATCAGGATGATGATCCCCGATATCAAGTTCGACACCACTTTTTGCAAACCGAACCCGATACCCACGCCGATGGCGCCAGACAAAAGCGCGATGCCGGTCAGGTCGAACCCCAACGTTCGGATCGCAGCCATAAAGACCGCCCCGTAAAGCAGAACCTGTACGCCTTTTGACAATAGCACCTGCATGGACGGGGTTATGTCGTCATTGCTTTGCAATGCGCGTTCGGCCGCGCGCGTGCCGATACGGGCCAGTGTCAGCAGGATACCAATCAGCAATGTGGCTTTGAGAATACCAAGGGCCGAAATATGCAGATCCCCGATGGAAATCGCCACTCCGTCAAGAAAACCCGCGACGTCATCCGTCAGATTCAGTGCGACTAGCGTTGCGTAGATCCACATTGCCCACTTGAAAATCCGGCGAAGCGTGCGGTTTTGGACCAGCCTCGCGACCAGTGCTATTGCCAGCCATGCCGCCGCCAGCGTAGCTATCACCCCGATGATATAGCTGCGCGACGGCCAGGTGAGCTGCTGCATGATCAGATACAATGCCCACGAAAGCAGGATGAAATAGACCAGCGCCAACCGCCGCATCAACTGTACCAGAACCCGGAGCCGCCATTTCGGCCATCCCGTGCGTGAACGGGCCCAGGCATCCCATCTAGACTGGGTCAGGAATTTCATCAGCAAAGCCAGCGCCCACAGCAACAGGATGATGAGCAGTTGATATTGTCGCCAGCCCGGCGTGACGATCAGATCAAGCAGCTTTGCAAATTGCGCGGAAAAAGCCGCAACCATGTTGTTATAGAGGTCAGTCAGCGTACTTGGGATCAGGTCTTGGTTCATGCACGTCTCCTGCGGGCCAGCTTGAACAGCAATGCGGGGTGATGCAAGCCTGACACCGGTTTTGAACCTTGATTGCCGGAAGGGCGCGGTATATCTGAACCGCATGAGACTCAATGTGGCCCAACTTCAGAATCTGGAAGATCGCGCGCGCTTGCGTGAACGGTTCTTTGGCGCTGCCCGCACGGTTCTGGCGCGCCTATCCGTCGCCTGAGCCAACTCGCCAGCTATTTCTCATTACATACGGGAGAGGACCAATGTCCCCCAAGACACTCTATGACAAGATCTGGGATGCCCATGTCGCGCACGAAGCCGATGATGGAACCTGCCTGCTTTATATCGACCGCCATCTGGTGCACGAAGTCACCAGCCCGCAGGCTTTTGAAGGGCTGCGCATGGCAGGCCGCAAGGTGCGCGCGCCGGAAAAGACCATCGCCGTACCGGACCACAACGTGCCGACCACGCCGGACCGCGTGAACGGGATCGAAAACCCGGAATCGCGCATTCAGGTCGAAGCGCTGGACAAGAACGCCAAGGATTTCGGCATTCACTACTACCCGGTGAATGACGTGCGCCAGGGCATTGTCCACATCGTTGGCCCGGAACAGGGTTGGACCCTGCCGGGTATGACCGTTGTCTGCGGCGACAGCCACACAGCGACCCATGGTGCATTCGGCGCGCTGGCTCACGGTATCGGTACGTCTGAGGTTGAGCATGTTCTGGCAACGCAAACGCTGATCCAGAAGAAGTCCAAGAACATGAAGGTGGAAATCACCGGTAAATTGCAACCGGGCGTGACCGCTAAGGACATCACTCTGGCCGTAATCGGTGAGACCGGCACCGCTGGCGGTACCGGCTATGTCATCGAGTATTGCGGTGAAGCAATCCGTGATCTGTCGATGGAAGGTCGCATGACCGTCTGCAACATGGCAATCGAAGGCGGTGCTCGTGCCGGTCTGATCGCGCCGGATGAAACAACGTTCGACTACGTTAAAGGCCGCCCGCACGCGCCGAAGGGCGCGCAATGGGAAGCGGCTCTGACTTGGTGGAAAACGCTCTTTACTGATGAAGGCGCGCATTTCGACAAGGTCATCACCTTGCGCGGCGAGGACATCGCGCCGGTCGTGACCTGGGGCACCAGCCCCGAGGACGTTCTGCCGATCACCGCGACCGTCCCGAACCCCGAAGATTTCGAAGGCGGCAAAGTCGACGCGGCCCGCCGCTCCATTGAATACATGGGGCTGAAGGTCGGTCAGAAGCTGAGCGAAGTTGAGATCGACACCGTCTTTATCGGCTCGTGCACCAACGGCCGGATCGAGGACCTGCGTGCTGCCGCCGAGATTCTGAAGGGCAAAAAGATCAAGGACGGCATACGCGCCATGGTCGTTCCGGGCTCCGGTCTGGTCCGCGCGCAGGCCGAAGAAGAAGGTCTGGCGGATATCTTCAAAGAAGCCGGTTTCGAATGGCGTCTGGCAGGATGTTCGATGTGTCTGGCAATGAATCCCGACCAGTTGCAACCGGGTGAACGCTGCGCCGCGACTTCGAACCGCAACTTCGAAGGCCGTCAAGGCCGGGGCGGGCGTACCCACCTGCTAAGCCCGGCAATGGCCGCCGCAGCGGCAATCACAGGACGGCTGACAGACGTCCGTGAAATGATGTAAGCTGCCCTCATAACTGGATATTTGAGGGATTGAAGACATGAGTGACTGGACAAAATGGCTATTGCTAGGACTTCTGTCCATCCTGTTCGGCATCTTTGTGCTGGGCGCACCGGTCGTGGCATCAATTACCGTGACGGTGGTCACAGGTGTATTGCTGCTGATTTCTGGCGCATTGCAGGTTGTTGGCGGCTTCACAGTCGAAGGGACCGGCAACAAGATACTGTCATTTATCATGGGTGTCGTGATGCTGTTTCTGGGCTGGTCCTTTCTGGATCACCCACTGCAAGGAACGCTGACGCTGGCAACCGTCTGCCTGATCCTGTTCATGGCTGGCGGCATTGCCCGAGTGATCCTATCGTTCCAGATGCGCGGAACACAGTATTTCTGGGCGACGCTGGTCTCGGGCATCATGTCAATTGTTCTGGCGATCCTGATCTGGCGCTTTGCCGCGATGGATCCTTCTGTGCTGCTGCAATTGCTGGGCATCCTGCTGGGGATCGAAATGATCTTTAACGGGCTCGGCCTTGTCTTCATGGCGTTCTTCGTCAAGGACGCTCCAAAAGAAACGAAACAAGCTTAACGCGGGGCCTGGGCGCGGCCCTCTCCCGCAGGAGTGTGAACATGGATAAGTTTGAAAAAGTCCACGGGGTGGCCGCCCCAATGCCGCTGATCAATATCGACACCGATATGATCATCCCGAAAGTGCACCTGAAAACCATCAAACGGTCCGGCCTGGGCATCGTTCTGTTCGACGAGATGCGCTATCACGATGACGGTCAGGAGAATGAAGAATTCGTCCTGAACAAGCCCGCCTATCGCGAGGCCGAGATTCTGGTTGCAGGCGACAACTTCGGCTGTGGGTCCTCGCGCGAACACGCGCCCTGGGCGATCAAGGATTTCGGCATCAAGGTCGTGATCTCGACCAGTTTTGCCGACATCTTCTTCAACAACTGTTTCAAGAACGGCATTCTGCCGATCGTTGTCGGGGCAGAACACCACGCGATCCTGATGGATGATGCGCATAAAGGCGAAAACGCCCGCATGACCGTACATCTGGAAGATCAGCAGATCACCACATCGGACGGCGTCGTGATCGATTTCGAAATCGATCCTCACCGCAAGCACTGCCTGCTGAATGGTCTAGACGATATCGGGCTGACGATGGAAAAAGATCATCACATCGACAAGTTCGAGGATCACGCCAGTCAGGCCCGTCCCTGGGTGTGATTCTGGGGGCGAATCTGTGGATACTCAACCTGACGGGGTCGCCAAGGCGGCCCCGCTCGCATTCTTGGGGTTGATTTTTTGAAAACCACAACATGTGGGTATCAATTTGAGATACACGTCGGATTTGCGTCGAAAATGATGCAATACCGCACCAGTTGCGCCATCTTTTTGCCCGAAATCACGTGTTTTCTGCACCTCGGCTTGAGCAAAATGCCGCTTATCGTTCATGTTGACGCTAAAGAGGCATCCGTCAACGTCAGACGAAGCGACGGGCACAAGTTGGAAACAAGTCGACAAAGATCGGCTGATCCGGTTTGAAAAAGGGTTCGGATAGTGATTGCGCGCACAACAGGGGCGGCTATACGCGGTATACTTGTTGCACTTATGGTGCTGACACCTGCGTTGTACCTGCCTGTCTCATCTACGAACGGGACCGAGATACTGGTCTTTCTCGCGATCCTCGCGTTTATCCTGACCTTTGCCGAATACAATTCCGCATTTCCCAGCTTTATCGAATTCCGTGACGCGCCCCCGGTCAATCGCCTTCGGTTTGTCGGCCTGATGTCGATGGTCACCTTTCTGACGCTGATCTGCAAAAACGCCTTTGAACCAACGCAGCTGACCACATTCTCTTATTCGGTTGGCCTGGCTGTCGCAAATGTGGTGGACTTCCCCTATTCTCCGGTGCGCCTCATCGTGCTGATGTTACCCCCGGATGCCAGCCACGCCTTGATCGAATTGGTCCGCATCACGGCCAGCGTGGCTTATGTTGCGGCTTTGGCCACGATTGTCAGCTTTGCCTATGCGGTCAGGGTTCGGGGATGGCCAACCGGCAATGGTGCCTTCAATGTGTGGACAAACTTGCCGCTGTTTGACCCGACCAAAGGGGGTGATGTCGTTATGCGCCTTCAAAGGGATGGCCGCCTGAACATCTGTATCGGCATTCTGCTGCCATTCCTCATTCCGGCGATCATCAAGTTGATGAGCAGTGTGATCGCCCCGATCTCCCTCGGGAATCCACAGACCTTGATCTGGACCATGAGCGCATGGGCCTTCCTGCCCGCCAGCATGATCATGCGCGGCATGGCGACCCTCAGGATCGCGGGCTTGATCATGGAAAAACGCCGCGCCTATTCGACCAGCGAGTCAACACAGACCGCATGATCCGCATCTTGTGTCTGCTATGGCTGCCCTTTGCGGCACAGGCAGAAGTCGTGCGCATTGCCACCTATAATACCGAGCTTAGCAGAAATGGTCCCGGTTTGTTGCTTCGCGACATTCAACGCGATGACGCGCAAGTTCTGGCCGTTGTCGACGTTATTGCGTCTGCGCGCCCTGACATAATCGCCCTTCAGGGTATCGATTGGGACCTGAACAATACCGCTGTAATCGCCCTGATTGGGAAACTGCGCAACGCGGGGCTTGATTATGGATATTACCTTGCCACACAACCCAATGCCGGCCTGGAAACCTCGCTTGATCTGGACGGTGATGGCAAGACCCAAGGCCCCGGCGACGCGCAAGGCTGGGGGCAGTTCACCGGTCAGGGTGGGTTGGCGGTGTTGTCGCGATACGAAATTATCACCGCCGAGGTTCAGGATTATTCCGAGCTGTTGTGGCGGAGTTTACCGGGCGCCACCTTGCCTAGAGTAAACGGGCAACCCTTCCCGTCTGACGCGGCACATCAGATACAACGCCTGTCTTCGACCGCACACTGGGTTGTACCGATCGAAACCCCTTATGGGCGGCTCAACTTGATGACCCTTCATGCGACGCCACCCGTTTTCGATGGGCCCGAGGATCGAAATGGCTTGCGCAATCAGGATGAGATCCGGCTCTGGTCCGTTTTACTGAACGGTGAACTGGGGCCAGTCCCCGAAAGTCCCTTTTTGATCGCCGGCGATGCCAACCTTGACCCAACGCGTGGGGAGGGCCGTAAACAGGCCATTCAGTCCCTTCTGGCCCATCCGCGTTTGCAAGACCCGCTGCCGAAAGACCCGTCAGGCTCGACCTCAACGGTCGCTTGGAAGGCCACGGGTGAAATGCGCGTGGATTATGTGTTGCCGTCCGCCGACCTGCGCATTTCGGACGCCGGTGTTACGTGGCCGAAAGAAGGCAGTAAGCTATACGAATCTGCCCTGCGCGCCAGCAGGCACCGATTGGTCTGGGTTGACGTCACCCTGCCCTAAGGCGTGACCGTCTCTCCGTTCGCATAGGGCAAAGCCACTTGGCTGGGTGAGATCGCAGAACGCAATGCATCATCCAGATCTGTCTGATACACAGAACCCAGCAACTCGGTCAGGTACGATCCGTCCAACTGGTGCGACACCTGCCACAGATACCGCATTTCAATCAGGTGTGAGGACATGCGCCAGAATGGTCGCGCCAGCTGCAATGGCCACCATTGCATAGGCTTCACGAATATGTCCCTTCCAGTCACTCTCGACAAAGACTGCGCGATCTCAGTTCCGGTCAGAGTATAGCCAGCGAAAGGAACATCGCAGAACCGCGGCAAATCCTTTCGGATTTCACACAGCGCGACGGCAGCTTGGGCCAGATCAGGCAGATAGGCCCAGGCGTGCAAAGCTTCTGGATCTCCGGGATACACGAATTGATTGCGCGACAGATGCTTGATCATGACCTGATCGAACCAGTTTCCAGATGCCTCGGTGTCAATGAAATCACCCGCACGCAGAAGGATCGTTCTGACGGTTGAAGCGCGATACGCCTCCTCCATCTCGATCCGGATACGGCCAAGCGGATTGGTGGCCAAGTGCGGTGTAAGGCCGGACCATGGGCCTTGCGTGTCCGGTCCAAAAACGTAGACGTTTCCGGGAACCAGTACGGTGGCTCCGGTCTCGGACGCGGCGTCTATCACACGTCTGGTCAGGTCGGGCATTTCACGCGACCAATCAGGATAGAGCGGGTTCCACCCGTTTACGATGACATCCACCCCTTTTGCCGCCTGGGAAAGAGAACCGGACCCGCGACGGAATGTCTGCACGGCCCAGCCTGCATTCCGAAACGCCTTTGCAGCATTGCGCCCAAACCGGCCCGATGCGCCGAGTATCAGTGCAGTTTGTGTCATTGATGCCTCCTGTTTCAGACCAATCTATCCATTCAATGCACGTATTGAATTGCCGAGAAATGCAGAATGTGTATTCAATTTTGAATGGACAAAGCACTGACACATGCGGATTGGTCTCTGATCCAGAGCTTTCTGGCCGTGGCCGAAACGGGGTCCCTGTCCGCCGCTGCACGGCACCTTGATCGCAGCCAGCCCACATTGGGACGACAAGTACAAAGCCTTGAGACCGAACTGGGCGTATCCTTGTTCGACCGGCACGCGCGCGGCCTGAAACTGAGCGTGGCAGGGTCCCAGCTTTTGCCGATGGCGCAGCAAATGCACAGCGCCATGACTGCATTCAGCCTTGCCGCCGCAGGGCAGTCGCAGCAACTTGAAGGCTCGGTCCGCATCACCGCTTCGGTCTTCGCGTCGCATCACCTGCTGCCACCGATTCTGGCGTATATCCGAAGGCAGGAACCCGCCATTCAACTTGAGCTGGTCGCCACAGACACCACGGAAAACCTGTTATACCGCGAGGCGGATATTGCCGTTCGCATGTATCGCCCGGCGCAGATGGATATCATTTCGCGATATCTGGGGGAGGTGCCGCTATGCTTTTGCGCGGCCAAGTCCTATCTCGACCGTAGGGGACGCCCCAAGACACCCGAAGAACTTTTTTCCCACGACCTAGTGGGGTTTGACGCCAATCAGGAAATCATCAAGGCAATGCGAGAAAAAGGGTGGCCCGCAAGCCGCAACAGTTTTGCGACCCGCTGCGATCTGCAAAGCGCCTATTGGGAACTGATCCGCGCGGGATGCGGCATTGGCTTCAGCCAGGTCCAGATGGCCGAAGCCGACCCGGATGTCGAAATCTTGCCGCTGGATGTTGAAATCCCGGTTCTGCCCGTGTGGTTGGCTGCGCCGCAGGCCATGCGCCAGACCCCGCGTATCCGCAGGGTCTGGGATTTGTTGGCAGAAGGGCTCAAAGCCTCTCTTTGAGCGTCAAAGTGGGCCGGTATAAGTTCCACGCGCGGGATAGTTGTTGCCCAAAGTGAACTTCAGACCACCCGCGATATCCGACATCGACGGGCGACCGAAAGGCGTGGTCTGTCGCCAAGCATAGTACAGCGTCCGGTCAGGTGCGATGTAGAAATGTCCAGGCTCTGCGAACAGGTCTGGTTCGGCACTGCCTTCGCGCTTGGTCGAGATGTTCAGCCCCCAACCCTCCCGCGCCTCAGACAGGGGCAGGCTGTGGCCTACGCGTAAGCGGGAAACATTGGCTTTTGCGGCGGTTTCAGCGGCACGTTCGGCGGTATCGGTGGTGATCATGATAACCTCGACACCCAGCGCCGCGAAATCGTCCAGCGCCGCCTCGGCCTCGGTCATCTGTCTGATGCAGATCGGGCAATGCAATCCGCGATATTGAATCACCAGCGTTCCGTTTTCGCCCTTGTTGGTCTCAAGGTCGAAACTGCCATGGGCGACGGTTTCAATTTTCAGTGCAGGAACCGGATTTCCAGGTGTCAGCATGTATTTTCCTTGTGTTTTGACAGGTCTGTCTCATTGACCCGATGCTGCGCAGACGCTAGGGCCTGTGCAACAAAACGCAAGGAGACCCTTCATGCCCAACCCCTCGCTCCTCATCCTGCCCGGAGACGGAATTGGCCCAGAAGTTATGGCCGAAGTGCGCAGAATCATCAATTGGTTCGGTGCCAATCGTGGTCTTCAATTTGACGTGAGCGAGGATCTGGTGGGCGGTGCCGCTTATGACGCCCACGGCAAGCCTCTCTCCGATGAGACCATGGCAAAGGCGCAAGAGGTTGACGCGGTTTTGCTGGGCGCTGTCGGCGGTCCGAAATACGACGATCTGGATTTCAGCCTGAAGCCCGAGCGTGGCCTGCTGCGCCTGCGCAAGGAAATGGACCTGTATTCGAACCTGCGCCCCGCGCAGTGTTTTGACGCGCTTGCCGATTTCTCGTCGCTAAAGAAAGACATCGTTGCCGGTCTCGACATCATGATCGTCCGCGAACTGACGTCGGGCGTCTATTTCGGTGAGCCGCGCGGCATCTTCGAGGAAGGCAACGAACGCGTCGGCATCAACACCCAGCGTTACACCGAATCCGAGATCGAACGTGCCGCGCGCTCGGCTTTTGAACTGGCAATGCGCCGCAACAAAAAGCTGTGCTCGATGGAAAAAGCCAACGTGATGGAATCGGGCATCCTGTGGCGCGAAGTCGTCACCCGCGTCGCAGCGGACTACCCCGAAGTTGAGCTGAGCCATATGTACGCCGACAACGGCGCGATGCAGCTTGTGCGCGCTCCGAAACAGTTTGATGTGATCCTGACCGACAACCTGTTCGGTGACATCCTGTCCGACTGCGCCGCGATGCTGACCGGGTCGCTGGGCATGTTGCCTTCGGCCTCTCTTGGCGCGCCGATGGCCAATGGTCGACCCAAGGCAATGTATGAACCCGTCCACGGCTCGGCCCCGGACATCGCGGGTCAGGGCAAAGCCAACCCGATCGCCTGTATCCTGAGCTTTGCCATGGCCCTGCGCTACAGCTTTGATCAGGGCGAAGAAGCGGATCGTCTGGAGGCCGCGATCGAGAAAGTACTGGCCGATGGTGTACGCACCGGCGACCTGCTCGCAGATGAGGGCGTTCAGCCCGTATCAACCACTGAAATGGGCGACGCGATCCTTGCGGCCTTGGATGCCAGCGTCTGAAACACGCAATCAGCGAAATGGCAAAAAGGCGGTGCCCAGTGCACCGCCTTTTTTTCCATCAAAGAAGGCTCTAGTTTCCGCCAAAAATATTCTTCAGCAGATTGTTGATGTCCTCGGCAAAACCTCCGCGCTTTCGACGCGGCTGTGGCTGTGCGACCTGAACCGGCGGTGCTGGTGCCATCATCGGCAAGGGTGTCGGTGTCATCCCTTCGGTGACACGCAGCATGGTTTCTCTCCAGATTTCCGCGGGCAAACCGCCGCCGGTCACACCAGACAGGGGCGTGTTGTCGTCATAGCCCATCCAAACACCGGTTACATAGTCCGCAGTAAACCCGATGAACCACGCATCCCGCGCCGCTTGGGTCGTGCCTGTTTTGCCCGCGACCTGCCAGCCAGGCAACTTTGCCCGTCCACCTGTGCCTTCGGACACTACACGTTCCATCATCCATGTCAGCTGCTTGGCGGCCGCGTCGTTGATCACCCGTTCACCGATACCGGTTGTCGTGACCATGACAGGTGCTTCATCACCCAGCAGCTTCAGCTCGGTCAGGCCATAAGGTTCGACGGCAGAGCCACCGTTCAGAATACCTGCATAAGCCCCCGTCATCTCAATCAGCGTGCTTTCCGACGCGCCCAGCGCCAGGGCAGGCCCTTGCGCCAGATCGCTGGCAATCCCAAAACCACTGGCCACCGTGCGGACGTTATCCAAGCCAGATATCTCAGCAACTTTCACCGCCGGAATGTTCAGCGAGTTCTTCAACGCATCCGCCAGTGACACCCGCCCGTAGTACTTGTTGGTGTAGTTCTTGGGGCACCATTGTCCGGACCCGGGAATGTCCACGCAGTAAGGTTCATCCATCACCGTATCCAGCGGGGAATAGCCGAGTTCCAGCGCGGTGGCATAGACAAAAGGTTTGAAGGACGAACCGGTTTGGCGCTTGGCGATGGTGGCCCTGTTGAACACCCCGGCAACCCGTGTTTCTCGGCCGCCGACCATGGCTCTTACCGCTCCGTCCGCGGACATGACCACGATGGCCGCCTGCGCCTTGGAGCCTTCGCGCACCTTTTCCTGAAAGATGAATTGCAAAGCCTCTTCCGCCGATCGCTGAACCCGCTGATCCAAAGTCGTCTGGATTACAACATCTTCGGTCGTGTTGTCGCCAAAATAACTGGGAAGTTCCGAAACAACCCAATCTGCGAAATAACCGCCCGCTCGGGCAGCTGCCGCTTCAGACAGTTGCGCTGGTCGCGTACGCGCTTCGCTGGCCTGTGCGGCGGTCAGATATCCCTGATCCTCCATCAGACCGATCACCAGCCGCGCCCGATCCTGAGACCGTTGCAGGTTGTTGGTCGGTGCATAGCGTGTAGGCGCAACCAGCAGACCAGCCAGCATCGCGGCCTCTGCGGGCGAAACCTCGGCGGCGGATTTTCCAAAGTAGCGCTGGCTTGCGGCTTCGAACCCACGCGCGCCTGCGCCAAGAAAGGCACGGTTCAGGTAGATCGTCAGAACCTCGTCCTTGGAGTATTTCACCTCCATTGCCAGCGCATAGACGGCTTCCTTGGCCTTGCGCCACAAGGAGCCCTGACGGCAGTCGGCCTCATACGCGGCCTCGGAATCCCAATCGCTGGGATCATAGGGAACGCCCAGACACAGGAGTTTCGCGGTCTGTTGCGTGATTGTCGATCCGCCATGCCCCGACAAAGGCCCGCGGCCTTCGCTCAGGTTGATGCTGACCGCGCTGGCGACGCCACGCGGGCTGACCCCGAAATGCCGGTAAAATCGCTTGTCTTCGGTTGCGACAACCGCGTTTTTCAGATGCGGAGACACGGTATCGGCCGTGATCACCCCACCAAACTGATCGCCACGCCAGGCAAAGACCTTGCCATCACGATCCAGCAAGGTCACGGAACCCCGCGCGCGCCCATCCAGCAAGGCATCGACATCCGGCAACGTGGTGTAGACGATACCCACCGCCAGCGCGAGCAGCATGGCCGAAATCGCACCTACACGCCAGGTCAAGCCCCAGATCAGCCGCCAGATCCACCGGAACAAACGGCGAAAGATACCACCGCCTTTGCCCCCTGATGACTTACGGGTTATCCTGCGCGTGGTTTTGCGCGTGGTCGGTTTGCGCACCGTCGATTTCTTGCCCGCCGTGCTTTTGGTCGCAGCCAGTTTTCGGCCCTTCGAAGGGTACCGTTTATCCGCGACCAATGTCGGCTTGCGGCGCTTGGACTCAGTCATGCTCAAACTCTGCCCGGTTATACTTTTTGGTCACCATACCTCGACAACCGCAGTATGTAGAGGTCCGATTTTCCGGAATTTCCCCTCTCTATAGTGCTCAATTATTAGTCGCAACGGCTGCGTTGTGCAAAAATTGTGCAACTTTGCATTATTTTCCGACAGGTTTTGGCCCCGAAAGCGTTTCTTACTGCGTCGCGGCGCGCTTTTTTTCTGCAGGTGCAAACAAGCCGGTCCCACCGGACAACCAGAGGGGAAAGACGTGAAACTGATCATTGCGACAATCAAGCCGTTCAAGCTGGAGGAGGTGCGCGAAGCTCTGACCGAGGCTGGCGTGCGCGGCATGATGGTAACCGAGATCAAGGGCTTCGGCTCGCAGTCCGGTCACACCGAAATCTATCGTGGGGCCGAATATGCGGTGAACTTCGTGCCCAAGATCAAGCTTGAGATCGTGGTGCCTGCGACAATGGCCGACCAGATCGTCGAGACGATCACCAAAACCGCCAAGACCGGCAAGATCGGTGACGGCAAGATTTTTGTCCTCGATGTCGAACAGGCGCTGCGTGTGCGTACCGGGGAAACCAACGAGGACGCGCTGTAAGCGCGCCCATTCACAATCATTCGAGGACTGACAATGAACCTGATGAAATCTCTCATCCCTGCCGCCGCCATTGTTGCGCTGCCGCAGATGGGTCTTGCGCAAGAGGCCGCCGCAACCGGCGAAGCGGCACAGCACACCCAGTATATCTTTACCACGCTGCTGTTTCTGATGGCGGGCTTTCTTGTTTTCTTCATGGCCGCAGGTTTTGCCATGCTGGAAGGCGGTCTGGTACGATCCAAGAACGTTGCCATGCAGATGATCAAGAACGTGGCATTGTTTTCATTTGCCGCAATCATGTACTGGCTGATCGGGTTCAATCTGATGTATCCCGGCGACGGCTGGTCCATCACGGGCTGGCTTGGCCCGTTCTTCTCGACCACAACGCTTGATGCGGTTGGTGTTGCGCCGGCGGATGCGGCACTGGACTATGCTTCGGTCGGTTCGGACTTCTTCTTCCAGCTTGTGTTCGTGGCCGCGACTGCGTCTATCGTGTCGGGCGCCGTGGCGGAACGGATCAAGCTTTGGCCCTTCCTGGCCTTCGTCATCGTGCTGACAGGCATCATGTACCCGATTTCCGGTTCGTGGAAATGGGGTGGCGGCTGGCTGGATGCCAAGGGCTTCTCGGACTTTGCCGGTTCGACCATCGTACACTCGGTCGGTGGCTGGGCTGCGCTTGCAGGGGCCCTTATCCTAGGCCCGCGGATCGGCAAGTACAAAGATGGCAAAGTTCACCCGATGCCCGGCTCCAACCTGGCGCTGGCAACCCTGGGGACGTTCATCCTGTGGCTGGGCTGGTTCGGGTTCAACGGCGGCTCGCAACTGGCGATGGGAACCGTGGGCGATGTATCGGACGTGTCACGCATCTTCGCCAACACCAACATGGCGGCTGCTTCGGGCTCGGTTGCAGCGCTGGTCCTGACCCAGGTTCTGTACAAGAAGCCCGACCTGACGATGGTGCTGAACGGCGCACTGGCGGGTCTGGTCTCGATCACGGCCGAACCGCTGGCCCCGACCCTGTTCGGTGCCCTGTGGATCGGTGCCGTGGGTGGTATCATCGTGGTCTTCGCGGTCCCGATGCTGGACAAGTTCAAGATCGATGATGTTGTCGGTGCCATCCCGGTTCACCTGTTCTGTGGCATCTGGGGTACCATCGCCGTCGTCTTCTACGGTGACGCGAGTCTGGGCGCGCAGCTACTGGGCATCGCCGCATACGGCGTTTTCACCTTTGTCGGCGCACTGTTCCTGTGGACGATACTGAAATCCACCGTCGGCATCCGTGTCAGCGAAGAGGATGAGATCAACGGCCTCGACATGGCTGAACTGGGAATGGAAGCATATCCCGAATTCTCGAAAGGCTAAGCCTTGCCTTCACCTGACAAAAAAACCCGGGCGTTCGCGCCCGGGTTTTCGTTTCGAATGTCGCGTCGGCATCTAAACCCCGACATCCACAATTGCTTTGGCCAAAATCGGCACAGTCACTGCGTTCAGCCCGGCAATGTTCAGTCGACTGTCACCGACCATGTAGATACCGTGTTCAACGCGCAGTTTCTCGACCAGTTCCGGTGCCGCCCCAAGGCGTGAGAACATGCCGCGGTGCTGGGCGATGAACCCAAACCGGTCGGATCCGGCCAGACGCTGCAACTCGTCAGCCAGTTGCTGGCGCAGGCCCAGCATGGAGAGGCGAACCTCTTCCAGCTCAGTTGCCCAGTCTGCCCGCAACGCCTCATCCATAAGAATGGTCGTCACCACGCGCGCGCCGTGGTCCGGCGGGAAGGAGTAGTTCTGGCGATTCAAAAACGCCAGCGTGGCCTGATTCAATGCGGTTTCAGCCGCGTTGTCACTGACGGCCATCAGCAACCCGGTGCGCTCACGATAGACGCCGAAATTCTTCGAACATGACGCCGCAATCAGGCATTCCTTGACCGATGAGGCCACCAGCCGCACGCCTTGCGCATCCTCTTCCAGACCGTCACCGAAACCCTGATAGGCAATGTCGATCATCGCAACGAGGCCCAGCGCATTGATCAGGTTCACGACCTCCTGCCATTGCACCATGTTCAGATTGGCACCGGTCGGATTATGGCAGCAGCCATGCAGCAAAACCACGTCACCCGCTTTGGCGGTTTTCAGGTCTGCGATCAGCCCGTCGAAATCGACGCCCCGGGTCTCTTCATCGAAGTAACGATACTGAACCGTTTCCATCCCCAGATAATTCAGGATCGACAGGTGGTTGGGCCAGGTCGGGTTCGACACAAACACGCGTGCCGAAGAGTTCGCCATCCGGATCAACTCGAACGCCTGACGGCAGGCGCCGGTGCCTCCGGGTGTCGCCACTGCGGCGATGTTGCCGCGCGGCACCGAAGTACCCAAAATCAATCCGATCATCGCATCCGCATATGCCGGATCACCGGCCAGACCGGTATAGGCCTTGGTTTCCTGTTCTTCCCAGATGCGCTGTTCGGCGGCTTTCACCGCGCGCATCACCGGCGTCACGCCTTCGGCATTCTTGTAGACACCAACACCCAGATCGATCTTCTGATCACGCGGGTCTTCGCGGTACATCTGCATCAGCGCCAGAATCTTGTCGGCGGGCTGCGGTTTCAGGTTCTCGAACATCAGTTCTCTCCGGTTGCGACGGGCAGGGTCGGGAAGGCACCCCATTCAGCCCAGGAGCCGTCATAAAGCGAGTGGTCTTTCTTGCCCATGCGTTCCAACGCAAGGCTGAGAATGGCGGCCGTGACACCTGAACCGCAAGAGGTGATAGCCGGTTTAGACAGATCGACGCCTGCAGCCTCGAATATGGCGCGGCAGTCCTCGGGCGACTTCATTGTTCCATTGGCGTTCAACAACTGCCCAAAGGGCACATTGCGCGAGCCCGGAATGTGGCCCGAACGCAGCCCTTCGCGCGGCTCGGGTGCGGTTCCGGCAAACCGGTCGGCCGAGCGGGCATCGATAATTTCGTGATCTGCCAGTTTGGCGGCGGCGGAAACTTGCGTGACATCCCGGACAAGCTGGTTTTGCACGCGAACAGTCATGTGACGGTCGCGAATGACCGGAGGCAGATCCTCGATCTCGCGCCCCTCGGCCTGCCATTTTGGCAAACCCCCATCCAGAACCGCGATGTTTTCCTGACCCATCAGACGAAACAGCCACCAAACGCGCGCTGCGGACA
The DNA here is from genome assembly GCF_056531545.1 of Ruegeria sp. N10. Classification (NCBI taxonomy): domain Bacteria; kingdom Pseudomonadati; phylum Pseudomonadota; class Alphaproteobacteria; order Rhodobacterales; family Roseobacteraceae; genus Ruegeria; species Ruegeria sp. N10. Next base: position 113,322 of record NZ_JBQFLY010000009.1, read on the forward strand.
TCAGCCCGGCACCATCATAAACCACAACCTGATGACCATCACCGACACCCATGGCCCGCAGGCGTGACATGAATTTTTCGACCGGTGGCGCCATATGAGGCAAGTCGGAACGGTGGTCTGATATCTCATCAATATCAAAGAACCGTGCTCCGGGGATATGCCTGGCATCATATTCGGCCTTGGCATCACGGTTTTGCGCCGGCAAATACCACGACCCGTCCAGAATCCGCAGATCCGGGTCTTTCATATGCGCGGCCAGCCATTCGGTGGATACGAGGGTTTTTGGATCGTCCTGCATCAAAGCCTCCCCTAAGCGAGCTTGGGGTTTCCCTATACCCCGTGGCATGGGCGTTCAAGGCTGGATAGCGCTAGCGCTTGTTGACCTCAGGAATTATCGCGCCTTGCGCAGGCGGAAATGCTGGATGATGCCGATGACACTGATCAAAATCCAGAACCCTTCGATCAACATCGAGGCCAGATTGAAATTCTCAAGCAGCGAAAAGACGATCAGGACAGACCCCAGCAGGTTGATCATCGGAAAGGCCAGATCATCGGAATTCATCATCCGCATCTGCGTTGCGAAATACGCGGCCACCACGATCAGCGCCCCGAATGAGCCGAAGGCATCCACGATGGTAAGAGTGTCAAAAATGGCAGTCATGAAGGTGCCTTACCGATTTCAGGAGTTTCTGTGTGTTGGGAATAGTGATGCATATTCAGAAACGCAGCCCCTTGCGAACCAGCACGATACCCGTGCGGCAGGTCCGCAGCAAAGCGCAACCCCTGCCCGGCCTGCAACGGCACCCATTCCTCGCCACGCAGGATTTCCAAAGTGCCGCTGAGGACAAATACTTCCTCGGTCACCCCGGCGGCATGAGCCGGGGATTCGTGGCTTTGGTTCGCGGCAAGGTTCACATGAAAGGTCTCGGCACCCAGCGCGGGATCGAAGGGAAAGACAATCTTGACCTCGATACTGCCGGGAAAGGTTACAGTCTGAAAGACCGATGGATCGCCCAGAGTCGTGTCGATCAACCCGCTGAGCGGTATCTGAAAGCCCTTGGCGATTTTCCAAAGCGTCGCGATCGTTGGGCTTGATTCGCCGCGTTCAATCTGGCCCAGCATGGCTTTGCTGACACCGGTCATCTCGGCGACTCTGGACAGGCTCAACCCCGAGGCTGCCCGCACATCCCGTAATTTCAGCGTAATGTCGTCCATAGCCATACCCGCGCTCTGCGATTTACCTTGTACGTTATAACGCACATGTGCTACGTGCGCTATAACGTACGAACCCCGAATTATGCAACCCGAGGCAACAGGGAAAACAGCATCATGCCATTGTACCGATCCAGAACCTCTACCCATGGCCGCAATATGGCTGGCGCACGCGGCCTTTGGCGGGCCACAGGTATGGGTGATGACGATTTCGGCAAACCTATCATCGCCATCGTCAACTCGTTCACCCAGTTTGTGCCGGGTCACGTGCATCTGAAGGACCTGGGCCAGATGGTCGCGCGCGAGGTCGAAGCCGCAGGTGGTGTGGCGAAAGAGTTCAACACGATCGCTGTGGATGACGGCATCGCCATGGGCCATGACGGGATGCTGTATTCGCTGCCCTCACGCGAAGTGATAGCCGATTCGGTCGAATATATGGTCAACGCCCATTGTGCGGACGCGATGGTCTGCATTTCGAACTGCGACAAGATTACCCCGGGTATGCTGATGGCCGCCATGCGTCTGAACATCCCCGCCATTTTCGTCTCGGGCGGTCCGATGGAGGCCGGCAAGATCGATATTGCCGATCTGGAAGCCAAGAAGATTGACCTTGTGGACGCGATGGTCGCCGCCGCAGATGACAAGTTCACTGACGAACAGGTTCAGCACATCGAAGAAAACGCTTGCCCCACTTGTGGCTCATGCTCGGGCATGTTCACCGCGAACTCGATGAATTGTCTGGCCGAGGCGCTGGGACTGGCCCTGCCGGGCAATGGGTCGACTCTGGCGACACACGCAGACCGCAAAGAGCTGTTCCTTGAGGCTGGCCGCCGGATCGTCGAGATCACCAAGCGCCATTACGATCTGGACGAAAAAGGCTTTCTGCCCCGTGAGATTGCCACCTTTGATGCATTCGAAAATGCCATGAGCCTCGATATCGCCATGGGTGGATCAACCAACACGGTGCTGCACCTGCTGGCCATCGCGCATGAGGGTGAAGTTGACTTCACCATGGCCGATATGGACCGCCTCAGCCGTCGTGTTCCCTGCCTCTGCAAAGTCGCGCCCAATATCGAGAATGTGCATATGGAAGACGTCCACCGTGCCGGTGGTATCTTCTCGATTCTGGGTGAGCTCAGCCGCGCGGGCCTGCTGCACAACGAATGCAGCACAGTGCATTCGGCCACGATGGGCGAGGCGATTGCCAACTGGGACATCACCATCGCCAACAACCCCAAGGCACAGGAACTGTTCAAGGCCGCCCCCGGCGGTGTGCGTACCACACAGGCATTCAGCCAGTCGAACCGGTTCAAGGAACTGGACACCGATCGCCAAGGCGGCGTGATCCGGTCCAAGGAACACGCATTCAGTCAGGATGGCGGTCTGGCGGTTCTGTTCGGCAACATTGCCCGCGACGGCTGTATCGTGAAAACCGCTGGTGTGGATGCCAATATCCTGCAATTCACCGGCTCGGCCTACGTATGCGAAAGCCAGGATCAGGCTGTTAGCGACATTCTCACCGGCAAGGTGAAAGAGGGCGACGTGGTGGTGATCCGCTATGAAGGCCCGCGTGGCGGTCCGGGGATGCAGGAAATGCTGTACCCAACGTCTTACCTGAAGTCGAAGGGTCTTGGCAAAGCCTGCGCCCTGCTGACCGACGGGCGGTTTTCGGGCGGCACTTCCGGTCTGTCGATCGGCCATGTCTCGCCCGAGGCGGCCGAAGGCGGAGAGATTGGTCTGGTACAGAATGGCGACACGATTGAAATCGACATCCCCAACCGCTCGATCAATCTGGCCGTCTCAGATGAAGAGCTTGCGGCCCGGCGCGAAGCACAGGACGCAAAGGGCTGGGTGCCTGCTGCGCCGCGTAAACGCAAGGTGTCTACTGCGCTGAAGGCCTATGCGAAACTGACCACCAGCGCGGCAAAAGGAGCCGTGCGTCAGGTCTAAACTGATAGATTACCGGTCTGCTGACGCGGCAGACCGGTAAGTCGATCATGCACAGGCGCACCCGGGCGCAACCAGATTAAATGTTTCGCAAGAAACGTTGACGATGGACGGGTCATCCTGCCTAAGGATCAATCGCCCAGTTTGGCGTGAATTTCATCCAGATCGATTTCGCCAATCGGCATCTTGTTGGCCGGGTTTTCGAAATCGTATTTGAACAGCTCAAAATCCTGCTTGTAGATCTCATAGACCAGATGCATCGACAGGTCGTCGAAATAGTCTTCAACCGGATGCGCGCGCTTGGGTCCGTGGCCTTCGGATTCGTTGAACCGGGGTATTTCGGACAGCGAAACAGAATGCTTCTGCTTGGTATTGTCCAAGACACCCTGCATCCCGTCGTTGAACGCTTCGGTCCAGAAGATCCGATCATAACGACCACCGTTCACGATGAAGGTCGACACGTGACCAGACATGGCTGACCAGTGAATGTCCGGGTCCATCGGACGCCGCCAGCGGATGGTATCACGCGCAAACAGCAGGAACCGGCGAAAGCTGGCGATCTGGTCAAACTCTCCCTTTCCATCGTCTCCGCCGACCTCGATCCCGTAATTGTAGATCAGCGTCGGCACCAGATTGCCACGATACCGTTTGCCGTTGCGCTGGATCCCGCAGATCTTGTCGAAAAACGAGCTCAGAATACGCGTGTATGGGTTGCGCACACAGGTAAAGGAATACGAGGCATGATCGCGCACATTTTTGGAAATCAGATCCTGGCTCTGATCAAAGGCCCATTTGTGCATGCCATCCTTGGCGTCATGGATGTCACCGTCAAAGAACTGGCCGTGATCCGAATAATACATGATCTGCCCAATGGTCGAGCAGGCGCATTTGGGCACGACGCGGTACACCATGCTTTCGCTCTCGGTCATCCAGGTACCGGGAAAACCCATCTGCTGTGCCTCCTACGCTGGTCTGGTCTCAAACCGATATGCCAGCTTTTGATAACAAGGAACCAAAATTATTCTGTTTATTCAATCGCTCATCCTCAGTATCACGGTTGAAACCGGGCAGAAACGGAAATTACCTAACCTCGATGGCGAAGATTGCCTATATATTGCTATGCCATAAAGACCCTGATGCAATCATTGCACAGGCCGAACAGCTGACCGCTGCGGGCGATTGCATGGCCATCCACTTTGACGCCCGTGCCAGCGCCGAAGGCTACGGGCGCATTCGTTCCGCGCTGGATCAAAATCCGAACGTGACCTTTGCTAAAAGGCGCATCAAATGCGGCTGGGGAGAATGGTCGCTGGTGCAGGCCACGCTGAACGCCTTGCAGGCCGCCGTCGAAACCTTCCCCCGCGCCACGCATTTTTACATGCTGTCCGGTGATTGCATGGCGATCAAAACGGCAGAATACACCCATCGGTTTCTGGATGATCACGACAAGGATTTCATCGAAAGCCACGACTTTTTCGAAAGCGACTGGATCAAGACCGGCATGAAAGAAGACCGGCTGATCTATCGCCATTATTTCAATGAACGCACCCAGCCAAAACTGTTCTACACCGCCTATGAAACGCAGAGGCGTTTTGGGCTGACGCGGCAGATTCCCGAAGACCTTCAGGTTATGATCGGCAGCCAATGGTGGTGTCTTCGCCGCCGAACGGTCGAGATGATTCTGGACTTCCTGCGACAGCGCAGGGACGTGATCCGGTTTTTTGCAACCACCTGGATACCCGATGAAACCTTCTTTCAAACGCTGGTACGCCACCTGATCCCGAAGGGTGAAATCGAAAACCGTACACCGACATTTCTGATGTTTTCGGATTATGGAATGCCCGTCACGTTCTACAACGATCACTATGACATGCTTCTGGGTCAGAACTATTTGTTTGCCCGCAAGATCAGCCCAGAGGCGCATGAGCTGAAAGAGCGTCTCGGCTCACTTTATGCGAGTGAGGGCATCGACTTTCCCATCTCGAACGAGGGGCGTAGCCTTTATGCGTTTCTGGCTGGCCGGGGGCGCATCGGGCGCCGGTTCAGGCAACGCTTCTGGGAGGCTGGAAGTGTTCTGGGCCCCGACCGAGAGCTGTTTGTGATCGTGTGCAAAAAGTGGCATGTCGCCAAAAGGCTGGTCGATCAGATCGCGTCTGAAACAGATATCCCCTGCGTCGAATACCTGTTTAACGAAGAGGATACCCAACTGCCTGATCTGGGCGGTATTGAAACGACGCTGACCAAGCGCTCGCGCCATCGGCGGGCCGTTGTACGAATGCTTTTCGAAAGTTTCGGATCAGACCAGTTGGTTCTGTGCCTCGACCCGGCCAATCTGGACGTTGTTCAGGATTTCAGCGGTGATCAGGCCAAAACCCATGTGCTTGAGATCGAATGCGAATACTCGGACGAATACCTGATTGGCCACGCGCGGCGCGTCGGATTGGCGGGTGACAACAGCCCGGTTGAGACTGTTTCCCATCTGCTGCCGACACTTCGCAACGACCTGAGTTACGAGTCCCAACAAATCCGCGCCGCCGGTTTGGACAATTACCTGCGACTGCGGGAAACCGCCCAGCGCGCCGAAAACATAGCTGTCATATCCGAATTTCTTGGGGTGGACAAAGAAAAGGCCGACGCGGTGATGCGGCTGGACTACCTGTTCGCCGACTAAACGGAAAGTCAGCCTGACATCCGACAGCTTTTCGGCCCCCTTTGCTGCATTGGGTGCACCGCATATTTGCCTGTCGGAAAGGACAGCCTAAAACCCAACATCACTGCCATCGTGATTTTTATTCAAAAATCGGATACTGTACAGCCAATTGGGCCAATTTGCTTATACTTTTTCTCTTTGGCAGGCCGGCCCTGGCCAGTGAAAGGCAAAAACAGACGCGTCCTTAATTCTGAATGACGGGTATCTGCGCATCGAAAACCCGAAAGCCCCTGCTGGCCGCAATTAGACATTTGAAACGCAACTCCGGGGGGAACAGTTGTGCTTATAGATCAAATTGAAACATCCAGATCATATATCCCAAATGACGCAGACTGGAACCTGATATACAAGGTTCTGCCGGGCGAGGCCAAGATTGCCGACCCGTCAGTCATCAACCGTCATTTCGAATGTATCGAGGTGACCGACAACACGGTTCTGCCAGCAAGCGGCATGTATGTTGTTCTGCGCGGTGTGGTTCAGCTGCGGCAGAACGGTAATCCTTTGGCCAGCGCGGATGTCGGTGACTATTTCTATGAAGAGCACCTTCAGATATCAGACATTCCCGTCAGCCTCGAAGCGCTCGTGCTGGACGGATCGCGAGTGGCTTTTCTGTCCAGCGAGAACTGGCGTCAGATACCAGAGGAAATCCGGCAACCCTGCTTCGCCACGATGTTCGGCGATCTGGTCAGTGTTCAATTGCAGAACTTCCAGCAGCCGATCAATTGTTGCAGCGTGACGGCTGCCGCCCTCAGCATGTCCGCGTTGGGCTTCAGTTGCGAAGTGAACGACATTTTCCGTGAATGCGCGCTGCCTTCGTCTTTCGTCGTCAATGACGGTATCTCACTGGGTGAGCTGTTTGACGTCGCCTGTACCTACATTCATTCGCAGGGCTTGCGGGACAGTGTTCAGGTTCAGGCCTATTTCATGGACGAGGACACGACAAACGTGCAGTTGTTGCTGGATGCGATTGACGAATCCAACCGGCTGGGTGGTGACAATGATATTCTTGTGGCAAATTTTCAGGTCGGCGTCGCCCATGGCAAAGCGAATATGCCGGGCGGGCATTTTGCCGTAATCGCCAAGTGCAACCCAAGCACTGGGCTGGTGCACATGATGGACGTACATCCTGAGAAATACGGCAAGCTTTGGGTTACAACCGCAGACCGGCTTTGGAAGGCGATGTCGGACCGTGACGGAACCTCGATGCGGTCGCGTGGCATTTTGCGCTTCTCGGCGCGTGCCGCGGTCAAGACGCATCTGAAGACATTCAAGCAACGATGCAACTATGTCGACAGCACGCTCTATCTGGCAAAAGACCCCAAGAAACGGCGCAACCTGTTCCGCCGCGCCACTCCGAACATGAACTCCTTAGGTGTGTTGGTGGAAAGCCTGGCCATTCACGGCGATGACAAGGTGGACGAAGACGAGCTGCTGCGGGCCACCGAAGCCTCTTTCACGGATGTTGTCTCACGGGTGGCCACGGCCGCGGACATGCACAACATGGCCCAGAAATATCTGAACGCGGCTGAAAACATACACCTGAGCAGTTCACTTCGCAGTTTCGGAACGCGCGAGGACACATCGATCCTTACCCCCGAAGACTGGTTCAAGATGCAACTACAGGGCCTGGACGCCAACACGGACCGTCACCTGATGATCAATATCGACTTTAATCGGGTAACCGGGATCGAAGCCATCCGCCCGCCGGTAAACGTTTACCGGGAAACCGCGTTGCTCGAAGAATTCTGGTGCCTGTGTATCGCATATGATGAAGCAACCGACCTTGTGACGATCGTCGACATGAGCCCCGCAACGTCACAGGTCTGGCAAGCCCCTCGTGGCAACATCTTCCGCGGCTTGCGCGATCTGGAGGACCCGGCTTTGCTGGTGATCGAAACAGTTGAGCCGCCCGAAGATCCCGGCGATGTCGCCAGCATTATCCGGAACAACCCCATGGTTCTGTTTTATGAAGATGAAGACCCGTGGTCCTACATGCTCAGAAGTGTTCTTTCGAACATCGGTGCGACCAGCGTAAAGCAGGTGGATGTGGGCGGTCGCGACCCCAACGCGATAAAGATGCGACGTCAGCTGATATCTTTAGGTGAAAAACCCAAAGTTCCCTACCTGTTTTTCCAAGGCCAGTGCATCAGCAAAGGCGAAAAGCTGGAAGACATTGTGGACATGATCAAGGTAGGTCACCTTCAGGACCGCATGATCGAAGCGGGTCTTCCGGTTTCCAAGCTTGAAGAGACACCCAGCCTGAATAAGAACATGTTCGGCTATCCCAAAGGTGTGATGAACGAGGTAAGCAGCGGCAAACGCAACGTGCTGCTTTGTGCCTGCGGGTCATCGGCGGCAGACAAGATACCAGAACTTGTTGAACGCATCGTCGACGCCGGACACAATGTCAAACTGATCCCTTCTACTTCGGCTGAAAAGTTTTTTCGGGACTTCGGCGCTGAACGGATCGACGCCAAGATCACCCATAACGACTATTACCGCGACGATGATGAATGGAATTTCCGTTACATGGAATTCGACATGCCAGTGCGTGCGTCACATCTGGCGCTTTGTGACTGGGCCGATTGCGTGATCGTCGCTCCCATCACCTGCAACACCATGGGAAAGGTGGCAAACGGGATCGCCGATAACCTTCTGACCTCTGTCTTTGTGGCGTGGCAGTACCAGAAGAAGCCCGTGATCCTGTGCCCGGCCTGTAACACGAATATGTGGAACAACATCACCACCCAGAACAATGTCGCAAGGCTGAAGACACTGGGCATCGATTTCATAGGCCCTCGGGAGGGCCGCCTGTCCAACGGCCGGATGGGGATTGGTATGATGGCCACGCCCGACCAGATCATGGAAGCACTGGGCGAGGCATTCGAAGAACTGGACGACCAGAAATACCGCGTGTGCAAATGGGCCCGAGAGGCTGCCGCCGCTGATGATATCAATGAATGGAAACGTGTGTTCCGCGCCATCGATGAAGGTGTCGTGGGCATCAATATCGTGGACGAGGCCCACGGCGATTCATTGCTGCATTATGCGGCCGGTGGCGAAGGCGAATTGAACGAAGGCGGTCACGATCTGGGCAAGCCAGACTATGAAGCGGCACAGGATTTGATTGACCGCGATATCGACGTCAATATCGTCAACGACCACGGTTTCACGGCATTGCATGTGGCTGTGATGAACAAAGCCCCAAGGATGGTCGACATCCTGTTGCGCGCCAAAGGCATGGATGCAACCTCATGCATTGAATTTGTTCAGGGCATGGATATCCCGCCCGAAATCCGGACCATGCTGGATGCTTGGGCGCAGGATCACAACCTTAAGATAAAAGATGCGGAACAGGGCCGTGACGAAACCTTTGTTGCCATCCAGGAACCCACCTATCTGTATTTCACATACGGCTCCCTGAAACAGGGGTTCCCGAACCATGAGGCACACAACCGGGTTTTGAATGACTTTGTCGGGCCTGCCCGCACGCGGCAACCAATGCCCCTGATCGTTCCAAATGAACCGTTCTGCGACAATCCGAACTGTGGCTTCCTGCACCGAATGGCAACCCTTGTCGATCAGCAGGGCATGGGCAAACAAGTAAGCGGAGAGGTTTATCGGGTGACGGAATCGGGCCTGCACGAACTGGACAAACTGGAAGGCTATCATGGTCCGGGCTCACCCAAGAACGTCTATATCCGCAAAAAGATCAACGTGATTGTGGACGGGGTGATGAAACCCGCTTACGCCTATGTGATCGCCGATCCTGAAAAATACCTGCAAGACTGGCGTGACGGCAAATCCGAAGTCATTAGCGACTACACGCTGGATATGGCGCAGGGTGAACCCAAGCCCGGATTTGCGCCGGCCATCTAGTTTTCCGCTGCGCTGACTTGTGGCGGTTTCGGGCTTTCCATGGAGCTAAGGTTATAGGCCGTAATCACCACCATACAAAGCAGCACGAACGGCCAGAACCCGGCCTTGGGAATAAGGTTGTCCCGATAGTGGATGATCCGCAACGACGACTCTACGTCAGACGCAAACAGGTATGTATTGACCGAAACTGCCAGCAGCATGAAGTACATAAGGAAAAAGAACGACTCCATGTAGATCACGGGAGAGCCCGCGAACCCTTCGCGCAGCTGCACATGGGCCAGCAGGATCACGAAAAACAGAACCGAGCATGTTCCAATCACACTGGAGGTGCTGAAGTCATGCCGATCGGCCAGCCCCTCGCGGCGCGTGACGGTCATCAGCGCCCCAAACAGCAGCATTGTCACGACAAGCAGCGGGACCATGTGCACGATGAACGCGTTTGCGAAATTGCGTTTGATGACAAAGTTATAATGCAGCTCGGGCATGTTGGTTTGATAGGCGTTCTGAGCGATGCCCAACGTCGTATCCAGGCTTGACAACTTATAGTCGAAATAGGTGTTCTCACGTTCCCACGTACCCATCACGATCTGACTGTCGATGCCGAAAATATCATCCGGGCCGGTCGCGGAATAAGCCTCAAAGTCAGGAACCAGCGCAACATTGATGTCAAAAGATGCGGGCCAGAAGCGCACCCAGACCGTTTTGTGATCAAAGGGGTAGCGGGTGTAGTCAAAACTCTGCCGAAGGGTTTGTTCAAAGTACCACCCGATCAGCAGGCCATCCTTTTGCGGTAGCCGATAGGCCTCTTCGATCAGACCATTTGCTGTATCGACCGCTTCGGGCAGAAGGAAACCGATCTCTCCCTCGGCTGGGCGGATCCTGTCATGTTCACCGTCGATGTAGTGCTGCCAGATGTAGCCAGTGACCTGAACATCGCTGGCACCAAGAAAGCTGAACGATTTGATGAAGATCCCCGTTTTGACGCGGTAATCTGGTGCCGAGTCCAGCTCACCGAGAAAGGCATCCACTGATGCCTGATCCGGAAGCTGCGTTGGGTCGCCTTCAAAATGGTTCAAGTCGATCCAAAGCCTGAGCAACAGACCGGCCAGCCCAAGGGTCAGCAAGCCAGAAATCAGCCACACCTTTCTTTCAACGCTCATTCAGCCTCCTGCCTTGTCGCCTAATCAGCCAGAAACCCCACTGAACCCAGAAGGGATTGCGTGATACCCATAGCGGTAAACTGCGTTGTCAGATCGGCATACCCCCCGTGTTGTTTGGGCAGAGTGTTCTGCTGTCCGCTTTCAGCCAGCAGGCGTGTTTGACGAATGGACAGATCGACCATTGGCAAAGGCTCGGAGGTCGTGAAGGCTGCAAGCCCGTCCGCATATTCAAGTGCTGCGTCCCAATCGCCGCGCGCCAGCATGACGGCGCAGGCGTCCGAGTAAAAATGCAAGTGACTGTGCCCCACACATCCCTCGGCAATGATTTCAGACCCCAGGTTCAACAAGCGCGTTTGCTCATCAGGGTTTGTCTCGGCCATTGCCAGAGCCGACAGAGCTTTGGGCCCTACAAAGTTCCGCCCATGTTCAAGCGCGATTTCAACCGCGCGACGACCGGCCGTACGCGCGCGGTCTGACTGTCCGGCATAAACCTGTGTTCGCGCCAGATGTTCAAGGGCCTGCGCTTCGAGTCTTTTTGCCCCGACGCGTTCCGCAATTTCAGCTGAAACACTGAAAGCGTCCAGCGCCTGATCAAGGTTGCCCAGAAAGGTCTCGGCCACGCCCAGGCAGGTCTGTGCAACGCATTCCGGAACAAAGGCAAAGTACTTTTGCGAGACTTCAATAGCCTCGATGGCATCCGCCTTGCCCTGTGCGACCTCCCCGGTGTAGCTGCGCGCCACGCTTAGATTGTGCAGATTGGCAGCCAGATCGCGGACCAGCCCTTTTTCGCGCGCCCGCTCAACAGCCTGCGTATAAAAGCCTGTCGCTGTCTTCATGGTGGCTTTCATGAAGTTTGCATCACCAAATCCGCTTAGCGCCCCAACCTCGAGGCGGGCAGATCCAAGTTTGCGGGCAAGCGTCAGGGCGCGTTCATTGGCGCTTAGCGCTTCCTTGTCCCGACCCAGAGGGAAAAAGACATTACCGCGCACATAATTGATCTGCGCCACATCCCGCTCTGACCCGCAACGCTCGGCGGCGGTTTCAGCCATATCGAGTGCCTCCAGCGCGTCCTGATACAGGCTGGCTTGCCGCGCAGCCTGCGCCAGCCCGATATGCGCACGGCTGATTTGCTCATCAGTTTCGGCAACACGGGCAGCTTCCCGAAATTCACGCAGTGCGTCGCCGGACAGACCCTGAAGCCTGTGCGTTTCAGCCCGTGCGCAAAGCAGATCGAACCGGACACCTGCAGGGGACGGCAGTTCCAGGGCACGTTCGATCAATGGGCTGGCATCGTCGAACCTGAAGGCCTGGATCAGTTTGTCCGCCGCTTCCAGATACGCCTGTGCAGCGTTATTCGCCCCGGCCCGATCCAAATGTTGTGCGCACAAGGTCGCATCGCGATCCTCGAACCACTTGGCGGCCTGCCTATGCAGGCGCGCACGCTCGGATTTGACCAACGTTGCATAGGATCCATCCCGGATCAGCGCATGGGCAAACATGAGGTCAGGCCCTGCCTCTCGGACTAGCGCGGATCGGATCAGGCTGGTCGTATCCAGATGCCCTTCACCCAGAATGAAGTTCAGCACTTCTGCCGAGAACCGTTGCCCCAGTACCGATGCTGCCTGAATGGCGGCGCGGCTGGTTCGATCCAGTGCATCCAGTCGGGACTGAACGATCCCCTGAATACTGCCGGGCACGCTTTGTTGGGTAAGTACATCTGTATTGCGCAACAACTGTTCAAGAAACAGCGGATTGCCCCCGGCGCGTTTGACACAGGTTTCCAGCAACTCGGGGTCGATGGCCGTGAATTCTTCGACCAACAATCTGGCCTGTTCCTCGCCCATCGGCGCCAGTTCCATCTTGGACACCGGCGCGCCATCGGTTGCCATTTGCCAGTCCCGGTCAATCGGGTCGCCTTCAGCCCGGCTGGTCATCATCAACACGCAAGGGATATTCCGCGTCGCCGCCGCAATATGAGAGCAGGTCACCAGGATCTCGGGCGAGGCCCAGTGGATGTCCTCGATCTGAATCAGTAGAGGGGCTTCCCGGCTGCTGGCCGACAGCAACTCTTCAATGACCTGCCGCCTTCCGCGCAAGCGGGTCTTGTTGTCCATCACCGCAAACACCTCGGCCAGACCGGAGTCCTGCTCCAGCTCAAGCAGCGCGTTGAGGTGTGCGGCGTTCGCGGGGCTGACCCAGCCCCTGGCGATTGCGTCCCTGGCTGCTGCGGCACCCGTTTTTGCACCATCCGACGGGTCAAGACCCAGAATGCTGCGGGCGACCATCTGAATGGCCGAATGCCCTTCGCGCGCGCCGAAATCCATCACGACACCGTTGTGGATCGTGTAGGACTGGCCGGATGCCAGTTCAGCGACTTGCTCGGACAAATGGGTTTTCCCGATCCCGGGCTCACCCAGAATCACATGGACTTCGCCCTTGCCGTGGCGTTTGCATCGGTCAAATGTGGCCGAGAACACCGACAACTCCCGCTCGCGCCCGATGAACTTATGACGCCGTGTGCGAATGTTCCGGGCCAATCGATCCAGACGCCAAATTTCAACGGGATCATTCAGCCCTTTGATGGCCTTCACACCAAGGGATTCGCCAACGAATAGCGGTCCCAACGCGCGCTGAATGTCATGTGAAACCAGAGTCTCGCCGCCTGCGGAAATATCCGTCAGACGGGACGCCAGATTTACCCCATCCCCTGTGACAGTGTATTCTGTATGCGACTGACTTCCGGTCGTACTGGCAATGACCTGACCTGACGCAATACCGATGTGGCAGGAAAGCGGTGGTGACAAAGTCGGTAGAACTGCATGTATCTCGGCGGCAGCACGCGCCGCCCTTTCGGTGTCATTGGTATGTGAAATCGGCGCTCCGAAAACGGCCATAACCGCATCGCCGATATGCTTGTCTATACGACCACCATACTTTTCGACGACATTGTCCACTTTGCTGAAGAATTGATTCAGCAGCGCATGCAGATCTTCTGCATCCAGCTCACTGGATAGTTTCGTGAATGCGGTAAGATCGGCAAACATCACTGTAACCTGTCGGCGCGCGGGCTCGAGCTGTGCAGCAGGTTCAGGCTCTGCTGATGTTTGGCTGGTATCAATCTGTTCGATGGCGCGCAGCAGCCGCCGCCGATCACCGACGGCCGTCACCCCAATTTCGATCAAATCCTCGGCCGTCAAATCAGGCAGGATGGAGAAATCGATTTTGTTGTCTGCGAAGGCCTGCGCGTACTCGTTTAATCCAATTGCGCTCAGCCAGCCCCTAAGGTCCTGAGACATGTTGCCCCTCTGAAGTCCCCCGCTTCATCCTGGACCCTAGCATGTGAGCCGCTTCGAGTCTGCTAGAACCTAATTAATTTGTGTTTTTGAGCAGGGTTAATCCAAAACTGGCTCCTGCACCAAGCCAGTGTTTCCGAAACCGCTCGACAGGATATACGAACAGCAGGCCTGGGTGATCTCGCGGAAGCGGGCTCTTTCCCGACGGTAAAGATATACCTCTCGCTTGTCCGGCAAATCTGAAATCGGGCGAAAGGCGACCGCGTCCGGGATGAATTGCGCGACGGTCTGCGGCAGGACCGTGATCCACTGGCCTGCCCTGACCGTTGTGATCAGCGAGTGCGTGTTGTGAATAGTAACCTCGGCCCGGTCGAGAATTTTTTTGAACGAGGATGATTCAATTATGTCGCACAAGGCGTTTCGCACGAAGGGTGCCGCCATCAGGTCACGGATTTCGGGCGGTTTGGCCTGTGTCATAAGCGGATGATCAGAAGCTGCAACGAGTCCGAACTGATCCTGAAACAGAGGCTCGGTACTGACCCCGTTCAGGGGATGATGGCCGGATGCAATGCCGATATCCGCCTTATCCCCGGCAACGGCATCCAGAACCTGTTGCGAATCCCCGTCTCGCAACTCGATCTTCAATCCGGGAAAGCGTGATGCCATATGTCCCAGCAAGGCGGGAAAGACCAAAGCTCCCACAGACGGTACGGATACGATACGGATCAACCCATGTTCCGCCTGCGCCGCCATTTCTATGTTCAGAACAGTCTGATCAAAATCGCGCACCTGTTTGAGCGCAAGGTCCAGAACCTGCTGACCCAGCGGCGACAGGTGATTTTTCCGTTCACCTTCAAACAGTTTCTTGCCCAGATGATCTTCAAACTGTTTCAGCATCATTGAGACGGCGGATTGTGTCCGACCCAGACGGCTGGCAGCCTCGGCAAGGTTTCCGGTTTGGGCCACGGTACAAAAACACCGCAGCATCTCGACTTTCATCGCCATACTTCAAACTTTCTGAAGTTTACTAAAGTTATTTGAGTTTGACTGATGTTAGTTGAAAGTTCCATCCTTACCCAAATCGAAATTTGCGAATTTGGGGCCTGACGTGACCAAACTGAACCTGATTGCCGGCGAATGGCTGGCGGGCGAAAGCGAAATTGAAAACCGCAATCCTTCGGATTTAAGCGATCTGGTTGGCATGTTCACACAGGCCAGCGCCGATCAGCTTGAGGCGACTCTGGATCAGGCGCGCGTCGCGCAGACCGAATGGGCTGCCTACGGGTTGGAGCGCAAACAGGCCGTCCTGAACGCCATCGGCAACGAGTTGATGGCCCGCGCCGAAGAACTGGGTACATTGCTGAGCCGCGAGGAAGGCAAGCCGCTGGCCGAAGGCAAGGGTGAGGTTTACCGGGCCGGTCAGTTCTTCACTTATTACGCCGCCGAGTGTCTGCGCCAGATCGGTGAAAACGCCGATTCCGTACGCCCCGATATCGAAGTGGATGTGCGCCGCGAAGCCGTTGGCGTTGTCGCAATCATCAGCCCGTGGAACTTCCCCACTGCAACGGCCTCGTGGAAGATTGCCCCGGCGCTGTGCTATGGCAACGCGGTTGTGTGGAAACCCGCCAACATCACCCCCGCCTCGGCTGTGGCCCTGACTGAAATCATCGAACGGCAGGATATCCCGAAAGGTCTGTTCAGCCTTGTGATGGGCTCGGGCCGTTCGGTTGGGCAACGTCTGGTGGAAAGCCCCAAGGTCAATGCGATTTCCTTCACCGGATCGGTGCCCGTAGGCAAAGGTATCGCCGCCGCAGCAATCCAGAACCTGACCAAAGTGCAAATGGAGATGGGGTCCAAAAACGCGCTGGCCGTGATGGACGACGCCGATCTGGATCTGGCGGTGACGCTGGCTCTGGGCGGGGCCTTTGGTGGCACCGGTCAGAAATGCACCGCCTCGTCGCGTCTTGTGGTTCACGCGGGCATCCATGATGCCTTTGTCGAGAAACTGGTTGCCGGTGCGCAGGCAATGAAAGTGGGTCACGCGCTGGAAGCGGGCGTGCAGATGGGTCCCGTCGTCAGTCAGCAGCAATTGAATGAAAACCTCACCTATGTCGACCTGGGCAAATCCGAAGGGGCCGAGCTGGCCTGTGGCGGTCAGCGCCTGGAGATGCCCCATGACGGGTTCTACATGTCGCCGGGCGTGTTCCTGAACACCACCAACGACATGCGCATCAATCGCGAAGAAATGTTCGCACCGCTTACATCCGTCATCAAGGTCGGCAGCTATGACGAGGCGCTGAGCGTGGTCAACGACACCAATTTTGGCCTGACCTCAGGCATCGTGACCAAATCACTGGCCCGCGCCACCCATTTCCGCCGCAACGCGCGCACCGGCGTGGTGACGGTTAACCTGCCCACCGCTGGCACCGATTACCACGTACCATTCGGTGGCCGGGGCGACAGCTCGTACGGACCGCGCGAACAAGGCAAGGCGGCAGCCGAGTTCTATACAACCGTCAAAACCGCCTATATCAGCGCAGGCCCGGTCTGATGCGGATCGACGGCCTGCAATATACCAACTGGTCGGAGAAGATCTTCCGCCAGCTGCGCGAAGGGGGCGTGGACGCGATCCATGTCACCATCTCCTATCATGAGAACTTTCGCGAAACGGTTCTGAATTTCGAGAAATGGAACCGTTGGTTCGAGCAGTACCCAGATCTGATCATGAAGGGCCGGTGGGCCAGCGATATAGACTCAGCCCGTAAAACGGGCCGGACCGCAGTGTTTTTCGGGTTTCAGAACCCGTCGCCCATTGAAGACGATATCGGGCTGGTTGAAATTCTGCACGATTTGGGCGCGCGGTTCATGCAACTGACCTATAACAACCAATCCCTGCTTGCGACCGGTTGTTATGAGGCCGAAGACACCGGCATAACCAGAATGGGCAAGCAGGTGATCAAAGAGATGAACCGCGTGGGCCTTGTGGTGGATATGAGCCATTCGGCAGACCGGTCCACAATCGAAGCGGCTGAGATTTCGGACCGGCCCATCGCAATCACACATGCCAATCCGCACGAATGGTCCCCGGCCCTGCGCAACAAGCGAGATGATGTCATCCGCGCCGTGACTGAAAACGGTGGGATGCTGGGTTTTTCGGTCTACCCTCACCACCTGAAGGACAAGTCCGACTGCACTCTGGAGAGCTTTTGCGCGATGATCGCCCGCACTGCGGACAAATATGGGGCCGAACATCTGGGGATCGGCACTGACCTGTGCCAGGATCAGCCTGACAGCATCGTTGAATGGATGCGTGTGGGGCGGTGGACAAAAGAAATCGACTATGGCGAAGGCTCGGCCTCGGCCCCGGGGTTTCCACCAATGCCGGGCTGGTTTCAGGACAACCGAGACTTTGGAAACATCGAACAAGGGTTACGCGCGACCGGCCTGAACGATGACGAAGTGGCCGGGATCATGGGCAGGAACTGGTATCGGTTCTTTGCCGAGAACTTCGTCCCACAAAGGTAACCAAATGGAACCACACGCGCAGACAGAGATCGCCAGACGTGACCCCGCTATGGTCATGCGACTGTCACGACTGGGATCACTACACCAATGTCGGCTCAGCTTTATGCGGCAACTGACACGCCGCATGGCCGATGAAAACTGGAGATTTTCGCGCCCTGCATTTGAAATTGACGACAAAGGTGTCGGGCATGCGGTCTATACCGCGCAAGGCCCCGATCGCGCCTATTCGCTGGTCGCCTTTGCCCATGACCTGCCTGCCGATCAACGGTCAGACCGGGTTATTGCCGAAGCGTGGGACGCCACCTTTGCGCTGTTCGATGGCATCCCCACGCCAGAAGACATTGATCGCCTGTCCCTGAACGTACCGCTGCAAGAGGCAGGGCGTGTCAGCGAAACCGAATTGTCACTGTCACGCGCCAACCGTTCCGTGCGACTCTGGGCTCATGTGGTGGATCGTCTGGCTGCGGGCCAGCAACCGGACCTGGAACAGATTTATCAGGTCGGCTATCTGATGAGGACCACGGCTGTTTACGGGTCGGGCAAATTCGGCGCTGCGGATCGTGAGAAAACGGCGGACCGGAATGAGGTCAGTGGTCCCTTCCAGATCGAAATGCTGTCAGTCTATCTGACCCGAGTTTTTGTACGCGATCTGGTGCAATACATGGCGCAGGTCAAAGGCGGGGATCAGACCTCTGCGCTTAATCCTGAAATCGCACGCTGGCTGGGCATCGGAAATTCCACAGGACTGGGAATGGCGCCGTTCATCGTGAACCATCCCGTTCTGTTCAACAACTGGATCATGGCGCGGGAAGAGGCCATCTCGCGCGTGCGGTCAATTGAGACAGCAACCGAAAAAGACGCGCGTGTCTTTCGCGACGTTTTCGCGCGCAGCAAACAGTCAATCACGTGGTGGCAATCTAAACACCCGATACAGGTTGAAAAACTCGCTGCGCTAAAGGACGACCTGAATTCAATCAGCGCATTTCTGGCTACGGACGACCTGACACAAGACCATCCGTGGGATCGAATGATCCGATGGTCGGAAACTGCGCTCAGCGAAGAAGGCCAGGAGTTGCTGGCCTCGCTGATCCTTGAGCCTTACGGAGATGTCGTGGACGGGCTGTCCAGCTGCATGGCGGACACAAATGCGGCTGCACAGGTGATTGATGGAGCGATGCGGGTATCCGATGTGCGCGACTTGATCCGCCAAAGCTTTGACTGGGCGCTGGACCTTGATTGGAGTGATCCGAAAAACTGCGCGCGGGCCTGGTACGTTTCCGAAGAGAAACTGGAACCCCGACTGGGTGAACGGTTTGAAGAACCGATTGCAGACTATGAACAACCGCTCGCGCCCGCGCGTGATGCGGCACTGGCTTTCAAGGCTTTGCAAGAGTGGCCGGATGATGCGCCGATAGCAGAGTTTCTTATGCGCCACCCTGAGCACCGCCACACCTTACGCCGCGCACAAATCAGCCGTGTCGCGCCATATG
Source organism: Ruegeria sp. N10 (assembly GCF_056531545.1). Classification (NCBI taxonomy): domain Bacteria; kingdom Pseudomonadati; phylum Pseudomonadota; class Alphaproteobacteria; order Rhodobacterales; family Roseobacteraceae; genus Ruegeria; species Ruegeria sp. N10. The sequence goes on from NZ_JBQFLY010000009.1 coordinate 132,538, forward strand.
GTGAGATCCATGACAACACAATCGGCGCGAATGTGATGCCCATCGATATGTTGCGCGCAAAACTATCCTTCTTTGGCGCAACGCATTTCGACCCTCGTTCAGATCGCTGGGTCCGCATCTGCATGTATGCCGGCGCCCCCTACCCCGATGAGCTAAATACCGCGAACGCAGATTTGTGGGTTTATCCGGAGGTTGCGCAATGACCTTTTCATTGAACGAAGTCGAAGCAACAGCCAAACGCGCAACCCGTGGCGCCGGATATGCCTGGGGCGTGGCGGAAGAGGCTGCGAAAGCCACCCGGTGGCTAAGCGCCCAAGGGTTCGACGGGCCCGCCATTCTGGCCCAACTGCTTAAACGTGAATATGCGCCCTGTCTGGAACGCCACATTCCTGTGCTTCAGAACGGAGTATGGGTTGGCCAACAAGACCTGTGCCCCCTGATGACCGGAGCTGCGATATCGGATTCACCGACCGTCCTGTCCCAAGGCACCATTTCGATTTCAAATCTCGCGGCACCGCTGCTGTTGCTGCCCTTTGTCGCTGCGGGGGCCAAAAAACTGGGAACGACAGTAAAAGTCACCTTTGACGGGTATGCTGCGATAACTGATGGTGTTCATTTAAGCTGCGCAGACTGCAATTTAGACCGCGCTGATCATGTTGAGATAACTGAGGGCGGCCACATTCAAAACAGTCGTCCTCTGCAAAGCCGTGCCGCTCCAAATGCAGAGGTGTGGCGGATCCTCAACTCCATGGCGCACCGTACATATGCCCCTGCAACCGAAGAATCCCGACTGCTTGGCGCTGGTTCCGGCCTGTCGGACAATGACTGAAGGATCATCAGATGACCGAGACCCAAACCTTGTCGCTTGCCGAAATCGAAAAGCTGTCCTTCACCGCGTTGGTTGCCGCTGGCACAAGTGAAGAAAACGCGCGCCCTCTGGCCGTGGCCACGGCGGCAACCGAAGCGGATGGGGTGGCCAGCCACGGCCTGGCTTATATCCCGATTTACTGTGAACATGTACAATGCGGGAAGGTCGACGGTCAGGCAGTACCGACGCTGGAAACCCCGCGCCCCGGCCTTATCCGTGTAGACGCTGCGACCGGGTTCGCACATGCAGCCATTGACCTGGGCTTCGAAGCATTGATCACGGCGGCACGCGAACAGGGCATCGCGGCCCTTGCGATCACCAACAGCTACAATTGCGGTGTGTTGGGTTATCACACGTATCGACTGGCACAGGCGGGTCTGGTTGGTCTTGGATTCACCAATGCACCTGCATCCATTGCACCTTCGGGCGGATCGAAGCCCGTTGTCGGCACCAACCCGTTCTCTGTTGCGGTACCGGGTACAGACGGACTACCCGCGTTGCTGATCGACCAGAGCGCCAGCACCATCGCCAAAAGCGAAGTGATGAAACACGCCAGAGAAGGCAAAGCCATTCCGGTCGGCTGGGCGCTGGACCCGGATGGAAACCCGACAACAGACCCGAATGTCGGTCTGAAAGGAAGCATGGCCCCATCCGGCGGATACAAAGGTGTGGGTATCGCTTTGCTGACTGAAATCATGGCGGCAGCTTTGACGGGGTCTACACTTGGGCTGCATGCCTCTCCGTTCTCGGGGACGGTCGGGGGTCCACCGAAAACCGGGCAGTTCTTCATCGCTATTGACCCTGCGGTTTCGTCAAATGGACTGTTTTCAAACGCAATTTCGGACTTGGTCGCGTCGATCAGAAATCAGGACGGCGCGCACCTGCCCGGAGATGGGCGCCGTGCATGTCGCCTTGCGGCAGGTCAAAAAGGTGTCGCCGTCAACTCTGCTACATTGGCCAGAATTGAGGCGATTATTCAGGAAAACAGTTAAGAGCAGCCACCAGACCGGGCGATTGTGGTGGCCGCTTGCGCCTAGTTCACGAAATGCAGCGTGTCGAATTCACTGCGCCAGGCAGAGACTTCCAAAGCAACAGGCTCGCCGTCCAGACCTCGCCTGATCAAATCGGCGAGGCGCTCGGCATCTTGAGAGGTCATGCCCCAGCGAACCAATTCAGGAGTGCCGATCCGCAACCCATTCAAGTCCCCTTCAACCGGCTTGACAGGCAATCCGATGCCGCACGCAAGGAACCCGCTTTCGCGAAGTTTCTTTGATGCGGCCTGCCCTCCGCCATAGGGATCTGCCAGAACTGCGAATTGATGCGAATTGGTGAAGCCTTCCGCACCCGCATAAACGCGAACGCCCCGCGCATCCAACGCGGCGGCAAGTGCTTTTGACAGTGCAATCATCTCGTTTGCGTACACCTGGCCAAAATCTATCCAATCCAGCATCGTAACCGCAAGCGCGGCCGTTTTGGCGGCATCGAAATTGGCCGTCATCCCGGGAAAAGCAATGGCATCCAATGCTTTGGCGATGTCGACATCATTCGACACGATCAATCCACCTGCTGGTCCACCAAGGCTTTTATAGGTGCTCATGGTCATGAAATGCGCGCCCTCATTCAACGGGTTCGACCATGCACGCCCCGCGATTATCCCGCACTGATGCGCGGCATCGAACATGACTTTCGCGCCAACTTCGTCCGCAATGGCCCGCACCTCGGCAACAGGGTGTTCAAAAAGGTTCAGACTTCCACCGATCGTAATCAGCTTGGCGCGCTCAACCCGCGCCAGATCGCGCAGCTGGTCCAGATCGACGGTGTAACCTTTTGTGTTAACCGGGGCCTCGATCGTGCGTAGCCCGAACAGCCCTGCACAGCCCGCAGTATGATGGGTCACATGGCCGCCGATCGTTGCAGGCGGAGCGATGATTGTATCCCCTGGCTTACAGGTCGCCATGAAACCATAAAGATTTGCAATTGCGCCCGACGGCACGCGAACCTCTGCAAACCGGGCATCAAAGACCTCTGCGCAAAGCTCGGCCGCGATGACTTCGATTTCTTCGATTGCTTCCAGCCCCATTTCATATTTGTCACCGGGATAGCCCAGCGATGGCCGGGATCCGATACCCGACGACAAAAGCGCCTCGGCCTTGGGGTTCATGACATTTGTCGCGGGGTTGAGGTTGAAACACTCTTTCTCGTGAATGCGGCGGTTTTTCTCTGCCAGATGCGCGATCCGGCCCAGTAGGTCGCCGGACGATGCTGATGCTGTCTTTGTTGAGATACTGTGAACCAGCGTTTCGCTTGCGGCGGGCACCCAGTCTCTATGTGCAAGTGTCATCTGACATCCTCCTTTTTCTTCCACTGTGGCCGCTGCTGCGTGACTTCGCAAAGCAGAATTGTTATTTCTTGGCGTAGAAAAACTAAGGCTATGATGATGAGCGTTTCCCCAAAGCGCCCCAAAGGGCCCCCACTGAACGCAATGCGCGCTTTCGAGGCGGCGGCGCGCCACATCAGCTTTGTCGCCGCGGCCGAAGAGTTGAACGTCACACCGGGCGCCATCTCGCAACACATCAAAACGCTGGAAGGCTGGGCCGGTGCACCCCTTTTCCGACGCAACGCACAAGGCGTAGAACTCACGCCCGAGGGGCAATCGCTGGTTGCTGGATTTACTCGGGCTTTTGACCAATTGGCCGACGCGACCCAGGCGCTGCGCAACCTTAAACCCAATGCAGATTTTCATATCGCTGCCTTGCCGGCCATTGCTCAACTCTGGCTCCCCAAAAGGCTACGCCAGATCCGATCTCATTTTCCCGACATCAGTTTTTCCGTCACAGCGCTGGAAGCGCCGCCGAGCCTTGGGCGCGAACTGTTCGACCTGTCAATCTTCTTCGCTCCACCGAACGACACGGCAAATCAGGTGATTGTTTGCCCGGACGAGATCGTGCCGGTTTGTGCCCCGACGCTTAAGGACCAAATATGCCGCGCAAACGGTTTTCGGGATTTACCGTTGCTGCACGATCTGGTGTGGAGTGAAGATTGGACCAAATGGGCCCAGCACTCTGGCTATGACCTGCATAATGCCAAAGGTGGTGCTCAATTCTCCCTCTACAGTCTGGCCGTAGAGGAAGCCAAGGCGGGCGCAGGAATACTGATGGGACACCTGTGCCTGATCGAAGACGCCCTGGCCACGGGCGAGCTGATCGTTGCGCATACCAAGTCGTTTCAAACCAACCGAGGACTGGTGATTCAATTGCCACAACGCACGCGCAGGAGACTGGAAACGGACCAGATTGTCGCCTGGTTGTCCAGTTGACCGAAGCCATTGACTTTCGGTTTATGAGGCTGACGAGATGAGGACGTTAAGCAATTGATCGAGTGGATCAATTGTAGTCTGAACTGCCTGTGTAGAGATTATTCGACCTGGTTGCGGGAGCCGGATTTGGCCTATGTCGAACGTCAGAGGAACTATTAATCTAACGGACCAACTGTACACATTCCCGGTTGTTTAGATAGATGACCTTATTGGGACGGATGGAAGACCCACAGTAGAAAAGCGCTGAAGATGTCTTGCGGATTTTCCAGCCATTGGCCCGCTTGTGCCGGAGGGCCGCGGACTGCCCGAACCGGACATTCTAAAATAGACTTTGTAGTTCCGGTTGGCGCGACTATCCTGCCGTTAGCTCATCATCCTTTGTAGAGTCGATCACGTCGCACCGATCACCCTAACCGGTGTGCTTTCTCCCGCCTTGTACGTCATCTGAATAGAACCAGTCATCGGGATATGGATACCACCAGTCCGCCTCTTTCGCCTTCGGGTCGATCACGACCATCTTGGATCGCCTGAATGCCTCGAGCCCCTGAAGGCCTAGCGTGCGTCCAAGTCCGGAATTCTTGATGCCGCCAAAAGGCAAGGCATCGTTGTCCACCAGCGGGTTGTTGACCCAAACCATCCCCACCTGTAGTTCATTCACCCCCTGAAATGCCTCCTCCAAGTCGCTGGTAAACAGGCATCCGCCAAGGCCGAACTGCGACGCGTTTGCCAGTTCAAGTGCTTGGTCAAAGTCGCTAACCCGAATGACCGAAGCGACCGGCCCAAAGACCTCTTCCTGAGTTAGCAACATGTCCGCCGTCACGCCGGTCAGGATCGTTGGTTCGAAAAACCAACCTGGCCCTGCATCATCCGGGATACAGCCTCCTACTTCAACCACCGCGCCTTTCTCCATTGCATCGCGCACCAGCCGCACGACCTTATCTCGCGCTTCCTTGGAGGCCAGAGGTCCAATTTCCGCCACCCCCATGCCGTCGCCGATGCGCAGTTTCCGGGTTCTGGCCACGAACTCGTCGACAAAATCGTCATATACATCATCGACCACAAAAACCCGTTCAGACGATGTGCAAACCTGACCCGACTGCAAAAAGGCAGCAGTCACTGCTCCGGCAGCAGCGACCGCGATGTCGGCGTGTTTACTGACGATAAGTGGATCGCTCCCGCCAGCCTCGATAATTGCCGGTTTTAGACTCTCTGCTGCGGCCACCGCGACTGCACGACCTGTCGGCACGGACCCTGTAAAGGCGACCACATGGGTTTTGGGGCTGGCAATCAACTGTTTACCCACGTCTGCCCCGCCCGGCACGCAAGCAATAAGATCTTGTGGCAGCGCCTGAAAAAACTCCATGAACGCCATCGTGCACAAAGTTCCTGCGGGTGAGGCTTTCAACACAACACCGTTACCTGCCGCAAGTGATGCGGCCATCGACCAGCAGCCAAGAATGAGGGGGAAATTATATGGAACCACATGCACGGACACGCCGTAGGGCTCGTATGTCTGATACTGAAAAGATCCAGTTTGCATGGTGCCCGCGATCTTGCCCGCGTCATTGCGCGCCATCTCGGCATAGTACCGGAAAACCGGCGGGATATTCGCAATCTCGCCGATCGATTCAGGGTAAGGTTTGCCCGTTTCCAATGTCATCAAACGGGCGACCTCAGTCATGTCGCCGCTTTCGATCTCGTTGGCGATCTGATGCAATACCCGCGCGCGAGACTTGCAGTCCGTTGCAGACCATTTCCTTTGCGCCGCATTGACCCGATCCAGAACCTGGTCCACGATCTGCGGCGACGGTTCACCAAAAACCCCGACGGGCTGCAAGGTAGACGGGTTGACCAGCGTGGTCCCACTACCCTCCAATAGGACATGCCGAGGGTTTAGGTAGTAGCTGGATTTGAACGGGTCACGCATTGGGCAGCCCCCTTGTTTAACAGGCATTGCGCCGTTAGCGGATCATGTACACTTTCTTGACCGTCTCGTGGACAGTGCATACGCCTTTCCAGTCCTGCGGAAAAAAGGCCGCCGTATCGGGCGTAATCTCAATTACCTCTCCGTTTTCATGGACATAGGTACAGCGGCCTTCCAGAAAGTGGCAGAACTCGTCCTTGGTGACGTGACATTCCCACTTACCGGGAGTGCAGACCCAAAGGCCGCATTCGGACCGGCCGTCAGGCCCCTTGTGGATCAGCTTTCCCGACGTGCGGGATTGCCCTTCAATCATCGTCGGGATTACCCCCCAATCGACAAGGTCAGTCTGCTGGAGCGGGTTTTGCATACTTGGCGTGGTCATGATTCAGGTTCGCGATCCGTTAGGTAGTAAGTGTTGCGCAATGCTTCCACGACCGTGCATTCCCCTACCCAACCGGCGGGGAATAGTACGGCCGTTCCGGGCGTAACTTCGATGCTTTCGCCTGCATCCGACTGATACACCGCGCGGCCCTGCACAAAATAGCAAAACTCGTCACGCGGGATCGTTAGGCGCCAACGGCCTGGAGTACAGACCCATGCGCCGATCTCCGGCCGATTGTCCGGGCCTTTGTGAACCAGCAAGCCCGATGAATGCGACTGGCCTTCAATCATGTCCGGCTGTAACCCCCAGTCCGTAAGGTCGGTGCGGGTCGAGATTTCGGAAAGATGCGGGGCGCTGCTCATTCCGCGGCTTTCAGGATGTCGTCGAGAATGCCAGCTGCCTTGGTCGGGCCATGCCGTGACTGCATGTGAGCAGAGGTTGCCGCCATCTTCGCCTGCATTCCTGGATCGTTGATACATTTGTCGAGGGCAAAAGCCAATTCATCATCGGTCCAGTCGTATCGGTGAAACCCGAACCCGTGGCCTGTTTCCTGAACACGAGTGGCGTTATCGTGGCCGTCCCAGACATAGGGCATGATGATTGCTGCTTTGCCGAAATACAGGCACTCGGTGAACGAGTTGTTACCGCCATGATGTATCACCGCGTCAACCTGCGGAATTACCGAAGGCTGGGGATACCAGCTCTGTATGTGCACGTTGTCGGGAATGTCTGTGTATTCGTCCATGTAATCCCCGACATTTACGAGCGCCCGGTAGGGCAACTTGGAAATGGTCGAAATGATCCTCTTTAGCAGGTCGGTGTCACCTGCACCAAGCGACCCGAAAGATATATAGAGAAGTGGTTTGTCATTGTTGGACTTAAACGTTGGCACCTCAAAGGGTTCTTCTTCGCGTACGCAACCTTCGAGATACTGGAACCTGTTCGGGTCCAGTGGGTTCTGCCGTTCGTACTTTGCCGGCTCGGGATAAAGCAGAAGGTTCATTGTGGGCGACGCTTCGAAAAACTCTCCGATCGGATAGGCGTCTTCGTTGCATCTGGCCAGGAACGCATTGTAGTCGTCGTGGATCGGCTTGATCACCTCGTGGAACTTTGCCTCATAGGCCTCCATGCCCTCGCGGTCATCCACCCGGCAGCCCGATAAGTGCGGCGGCACAATCGGGTCTGGGATTTCGTTTTCGGAACATGAGATGATCCGCACCCACGGTACGCCGAACTGCTTGATGGCTGGGAACATAATGACATTATCCACGCAGATCATATCTGGTTTGATTTTTGCCAGTACCTCGGGCAGATCTTTTTGCGCCCATTTTGCGCTGTCGACGATCGCCTCCCAGCAATCCTTTACGTAGTTATCGATCTGGTCAATCGGGCTTTTGCGAAAATTTGGGATGTGACCGTTGATGAAATCTTCCCAGAACTTTGCCATCACCTCGGGTTCCATCGGCTCGGACAGGGCAACAGGATGCGCCTCAAACCCATAACCTTCATATACCTCGACAAAGCCGGGATCGCTTAGAAATACGGCCTTATGGCCCAGTTTCTCGCAGGCCTGCGCGATGCCAACCGAATTCAGCGCAGGGCCAAAGGCAGCTTCGGGGAAGAAGGCGATGGTTTTCTGTGACATTGTAGGTCTCCGGTTAGATTTGGCTTAGCAGTTGGGCAGGATGCGGGAATGTTTGGCGTCCCATACGCAGTGGACATCCTTACCCGGCTGGATACTTTCACGGTCGGCTTGGCTAGCGGGCACACGGGCGGAAAGGATGCTCCTCCCGCCGCGAACGCGTACATGCACACCCAGGTCTGACCCGTGATAGGCGACTTCTTCGACAATGCCGGGAAGGCAGTTGCGTTCATCTTGAGGGGCGGTCTGCATCAGGCTTACCCGTTCCGGGCGCACAGCAATTGTGGCAGCACCGCGCAGCTCGGAAACACCCCTCAGCATTCCCACCCCGTCGACATCGACACCGCCGTCGACGGCGTTTCCATCCAGAAAGTTCATCACGCCGATAAAATCTGCAACAAAGCGCGATCCGGGTTGTTCGTAGAGCTCGTGAGGAGTACCGACCTGCGCCAGCTTACCGTCATGCAAGACCGCGATCCGGTCGGCCATAACCAGGGCCTCTTCCTGGTCATGGGTCACAATCAGAAATGTAATCCCTACCTCGTGCTGCAACCGTTTGAGCTCCAGCTGCATCTCTTCTCGCAGTTTCTTGTCCAGAGCTGAAAGGGGCTCATCCAGCAACAGGACCTTTGGCCTTTTGATCAACGCGCGCGCCAAAGCAACCCGCTGTCGCTGCCCACCGGAAAGCTGATCCGGCTTGCGCCCGGCGAAGCCCGAAAGTTTCGCACTTTCGAGAACCTCGGCCACTCGCGTTGCAATTTCGTCCTTGGGCAATTTCTCCATTTCTAACCCATAGGCGATGTTTTTTTCGACGCTCATGTGCGGAAACAAGGCATAGGACTGGAACATCAGGTTCAGGGGCCGCCTGCTGGGGCGTATATTTGTCACATCCTGCCCGGCAACGATTACCTGTCCTTCCTGTGGTGTTTCGAACCCGGCCAGCGTCCGCAGCAGTGTGGTCTTGCCGCAACCCGATGGGCCCAGAAGTGCAAAAAATTCGTTGTCGCGAATATCCAGCGAAACGTTGTCAATCGCAGTCACCAAACCGTATCTCTTGGTTATATTCCTGAGTTGAATCGCTTGGCTCATCGGCTGAAAACCTCTTTGTCGGCACGCTGCGCGAAGAAGACCAGCGTGAACGATACAAACATGACGATGGTAGCCATCGCATTGATTTCCGGCGTTACGCCAAAGCGGATCATTGCGTAAATCTGCATCGGCAATGTGGTCGAGGATTGCCCGGCACCGGCGGTGAAAAAGGCAATAATGAATTCGTCCACAGACAGGGTGAAAGACAACAGCGCCCCGGCGATAACCCCCGGCGCGATGGCGGGCAGCAGAATGCGACGAAAGGTGGTGAATTCGCTGGCCCCAAGGTCGGCACTGGCCTCAAGTATCGAATGGTCGAAATTGCGCATCCGCGTTCGCACCACGGCGACAACGAACGCAATGTTGAACACGACATGGCTCAGAATGATCGAATGAAGCCCGAGCGTCATGTTGAGCAGAGTGAAAAAGGACAACAGCGCGATGGCCAAAACTATGTCCGGGATGATCATCGGCGCGAACAGAACCGCGTCTAGAACCGAAGAATTACGCCGTGTCTCGACACCGACCGCCAAAAGCGTGCCGATTGTTGTCGCCAGAACGGTCGAGATTAAGGCCACGATTAGCGTGTTGCGCGCCGCCGACAGTATTGGATCCGCGGCAAACAACTTGCCGTACCATTCCAACGAAAACCCGGTCCATACAGTTGGAAGTCCGGCCCGGTTAAAGCTTAGCGCCATGAGCACAAGGATCGGCACATAGAGAAAGGTATAAAACAATACCAGGTGCAGCTTCAGGCCCATGTTGGATCGGCCCCGCATCAGTCCTGCCCTCTCTGTCCCGCTGCACGATTGGCCAATACCGCCTGTGCGAACAAAAGCCCCATCATAATCGCAATCAGGAACATCGACAGCGTTGCTCCGAACGGCCAGTCGCGGGCGCTCAGGAACTGGTCATAGATCAGGTTTCCAACCATCTGAAGTCGCCCGCCACCAAGCAAATCGGGCGTTATGAAATTGCCGATCGACAGCACAAAAACAAAAACACCACCTGCCGCGATGCCGGGAACGGTCTGTGGCAGTATCACCCGGTAGAAAGTGATCCAAGCGGGCGCTCCAAGATCTTCCGAGGCTTCTATGGTTTCGACATTTATGCGGTTCAGCGATGAATAGATCGCCAGAACCACAAAGGGTGTGTAGTTGTAGACAAGTCCAACGATCACCGCGAAATTGTTATAAAGCAGAGACAGCGGCTCATCGATCAAGCCTGCCCTCTGGAGAGTATTATTGATCAAGCCCTCGCGGTTCAGCATCACGATCCAGGCGTAAGTGCGGATTAGGTAGTTGGACCAGAACGGCAGGATCACCAAGATCAGCAAACCGATCTGCCAACGGCGCGGTGCCAGCGTGATGGCATAGGCCGCCGGATAGGCGATAAGGATCGCGATTATGGTGGCCAGAAATGCAATCTTGGCCGAGCGCAGGAAGATTCCGAGGTATAGTGGGTCGGCGGCCCGCACAAAATTTTCAAACGTAAAGACGTAGTCGATGCCGCCATAGATACCGCGTTCAAAGAACGCATAGGTAAAAATAAGACCACACGGCACCACCATAAGAAGCGCAAGCCAACCCAGGCCCGGCCCCAGCAAGATCACCGATTTCAGTCGATTGGTCATATACTTGGCAATCTGTGGAGTGATATCGTATCGGCCCGACCCTTTGTTCGGGTCGGGTTTTGCTCAGGGTTTGATCACTTATTGTGCGGCCATAATTTCGGTCACGGTACGTGCAAAGGGTTTCTGGCCATTGCCGAGATCGCGCAACTGCTCGTACTTGGTAAGGTCTGCGGGCGACATTCCCATGTTCGGGAAGGTTTCGATCAAGGACGGGTCCAGCGCCGCCATCGCAGCCTTGTTCGGCGTTTTGTATAGGATATTACTGGCAACCCAGACACCGACATCCGCGCCCAAGACATAGTTCACAAAGGCATGCGCCGCGTCTTTGTTTTCAGATGCATCCGTGATGACTAGCGCATCTACCCACAGATCCGATCCTTCTGATGGGATCGTATACTTGATGTCTGCGTTCTCACCGATGCCGTAGTTACACCAGCCATCCCAGGCGTGAACCATCGTTGCCTCGCCCGATACCAACTTCAGATAAAAAGTTGCATCGTCGTAGGCCAGCAGATCCTGCTTCGCCGCAACCAGCAGGTCCTTTGCAGCCGCCAACGTCTCATCCGACGTATCGTTCAGCGACTTTCCGAGGGCTAGCGCGGCAGCTCCCATCAGCCAACGATCCGTCGAGAGCATTGTCACTTTGCCTTTCAGGTCGTCAGAGGGTTTGAGCAGATCATTCCACGAAGTCGGTTCTGCCATCAGGTCTGACCGGTAGCATAAGCCCGTCGTGCCCCAAGCGTATGGCATTGAATAGTTGTTGCCCGGATCATGAGCCAGTTCTTTAGCTTCGTCATACAAGTTGGACGCATTCGGAACCTTATCGTGGTCGATAGCAGCCACCAGCCCCAAGTTGTTTAATGCTTCGGCAAATGGCGACGAGACGAAAAGAACGTCATAGCCCTTGCCCCCACCGGCTACGACTTTGCCCATGATTTCTTCGTTGGTGCCATGCACCGAAAGCTCGGCCTCGATACCGGTTTCCTTGGTGAAATTCTCCAGCAGGTCCGGCGGCATGTAACCGTCCCAGTTCGAGATCACGATTTTTTCTGCTTGGGCCGCTCCGGCGAATACGCTGAGAGCGCAGACCGCCCCGGCTGTGAGCCAAGCAAATGGCAAACGGAACGAATTGGTGAACTTGTTGGTCATGTCTTCCTCCCTTGACATCCGCGCTCGCTTCTGGGGCGAGATATGTGATGCAATCACGGTATTTTTTGATTAAATAAAACTCAACAATTTTTTGAATCATTTTTGTGTGGCCCGATGAAGACATTTAAAGTACCGTTTTTATTGTATATTAATTAAGAATGACGAAAGCCGCCTTGTTATGTCGCCAAGCAAACACTTGAAACTTGCTCAAAAAATACTGGACGTTGCGATGGATCTCGACTTGCATCAGGGCGACAGGCTGGTGGAAAAAACCCTTGCTGATTCGTGCAGCGTCTCTCGCACTCCAGTTAGATCCGCATTGAGGCTACTGGAAAAAGAGGGGATGGCACGCAAAGCGGCAGAAGGTGGGTTTGTCCTAGAATGCGAACCCGAAAAGGGGCATTCGATACTAAACCAGCATTCGGTTGGAGCAGGTGCCGATCTCGCTGGTGACATCCTACGAGATCGCGGAGCCCGACGCCTGGACGGCGCCATCAATGTCACAGACCTGATCCGGCGATATTCAGTTTCACGCAGCGCTGCACAGCGTGCGCTCGAAGCTCTCCTAGCCCAAGGCGTGATTCAGAAAGCCGAAGGCCAATCCTGGGTGTTTACTCGCATGCCAGGAGACCGTTCAGGACGGATTGAGAGCTACGAATTTCGTCTAATACTGGAACCGCAGGCCATTCTGTCCGACGGTTTCAAGTTGGACACCAAGCGCGCCGATCTGGTCCGCACCCAAACCGAAGCGCTTCTGGCGCAGTCGGAAAACTCCTTCAACAGCCAGGAATTCCAAGACGCGGATCTTGCCTTTCACAAGCTTATCGCTCGTTCGTCCGGCAACCAGTATCTAGCTTCTGCTCTCATTGCCCACCATGGGTTGCGCCACCTGCCAGGCGGATCGTTCGGTATGATCGACTTTCGGATGAGGCAGGCGCTTGAGGAACATCTGCGCATACTTGATTTCATCGAGCAGGGTCATTTCGATCTTGCGGCGGATCAGATGAGGGTTCATTTGCGGCTTTCAATGAACCAAAGACCCAGCGTCGCCAATCGTGGCGCGCCGGCGCTTGTCCAAGCGACCCGCGGGTCAATCCGATGAGTGAATGATGAACCGCGAGGAAGCACCTTTAATCGCTTTTTTCCCTGAAGCTAGTTTTGGGGCTGCACTGAATTGTGTGGGGATCGCTCAGGAGCTTCGCGCAATGGGCGCACTCCCCGTTTTCCTGACCCACGGTGGCTTTGGTGGCGTATTCGCAGATTACGGTTTTGACGAGTTCGCCGTCCCAGTTCAATCAAAGTTGACAGAAGAGGAAACCCAGACCTATTGGCAGGAATTCCTGAGTCATCACCTACCGCATTTTAGCATGCTCCCAACTGACCAACTGGCCACCTATGTAGAGCCCGTTTGGAGCGCAATCGTCGAGACTGCGGAATCGGTTGAGCAGGGGTTGGAAACGGCGCTAGAGCGGATCAACCCGGATGTCGTCGTTCTCGACAACGTCATCATGTTCCCAGCCATCGTACGATCCGAGCGCCCATGGGTCAGGGTCATTTCATGCGCGGAAACCGAGTTGCCAGACAACTGCCTACCGCCGTACCTGTCCGGCCTGCCGGCATCTGACGTGGCCGGGTGCGCGGCATTCCGGGACCAGTACCTGGAGACCCTTGGCCCAATTCATGCTCGCTACAACAAATTTCGCCAGGATCGGGGACTTGAGCTATTGCCTAATGGTGAGTTCCTAGAAACATCACCGCATCAAAACCTTCTTTTGGCGCCATCGATAATTCGCCACGATCGTGATCAGGCGCTGAGTCCTGGACAATTCACCTTCCTCGAAGGCTGCGTACGCCAAGAAGGTCCCTACCGTGTACCTCAGATGCCCCGTAACGACGGGCCTCTGGTGTATGTGAGTTTTGGTAGCCTGGGTGCTATGGATGTCACATTCTTTGAAAGCCTGTTCGACGTATTCAAGACAATGGACATGAGGTTTCTGGTCAATGTCGGGGCCCAGATCGATGCCTATTCCAGAGTACCAGACAATGTTCATCTGCAGGAATGGTTCCCGCAGCCTTCCGTGGTTGAACAATGCGATCTGTTTATTCACCACGGCGGTAACAACAGCTTTTGCGAAGCGCTGTATTTCGGGGCCCCGTCGCTGATCCTCCCCTATTGCTGGGACGGGCACGATAACGCCCAGCGAGCAGTTGAAACCAGTGTCGGACTCAGGTTAAATCGGTGGGATTGGACGCCGGAGCAGTTGGAGAATGCGATTAACCGACTACTTGGGGACGCGGAGCTAAAGGCCCGGCTGGCTGCGAACTCAGAGTTCATGCGGTTGAGAAAGTCGGTTCAGTTAGCTGCTCAGAAAATTCTGGATTGTGTAAAACCTAACTGAATCTAGTTTTGTCCCGTCGGTCATCCGTTTTGTAATTAAGGATGGAAGGGAACATCGCAACGAACTCTTAATCACTGTACCTAAAGTGTAGGTTTTGGGCTTATTCTGGCGAAAAACTATTCGTTGATTGACGCACAAATCGCTGATTCAATTTCCGTACTGAACGGGGGAATGAGCGATGAAGGGGCCAAGGCAGCAAACACAAGGGTCACTGTTCTACGAATTCTCGATTGAGGATCATGTTCCGCAAGACCATATTCTTCGAGGTACAGACCGGTTCGTCGAACTGTCTGATATCCGTCGGCACCTTGCTCCGTTCTACAATTCGACTAGCCGACCGTTGAACCGCTCCGGGTTTTCCGGAGGCTCCAAATCGAGGAAGGATTGGAGCCATGGAAAGAGACAACAGAGCGAACCGCTATTCACCTGAGACGCGCGCAAGGGCCGTGCGGATGGTGCTTAACAATCAAGGCAGCTATGAGAGTCAGGCGGCAGCGATCAAGGCGATTGCGCCGAAGATCGGCTGTGGCCGGGACACATTGCGGCGTTGGGTTCAGCAGGAGGAAACTGACCTTGGCCACCGGGATGGTGTGACGTCGGAAGAGCGGACCAGGATCATGAAACTGGAACGCGAAGTGCGGGAGCTGCGTCAGGCCAATGAGATCCTAAAAAAGGCCAGCACGTATCTTGCTCAGGCTGAGCTCGACCGCCCACTGAAACGATGATCGGGTTAATCCACTGCCCGGCTAGGCATTGCGGGACGCAATGTCCCGAGAGGGGGCGATCACCGGGCCGAGTATTGGGTCGAGCCGATCTGCCGGGTTTTGCCGATCGCCCCTTCGACCTTCTACGACCATCTGGCCGTTGTCCGTGATCCGGATCGTGCATCTGATCGCGCCAAACGGGATGCCGTCCTGCGGTGCGAAGTGCACAGGGTGTGGGATCAGAACTTCAAGGTCTACGGGGTGCGCATGGTCTGGCATCAGATGCGCCGCGAAAGCTTCGATGTGGAACGCTGCACGGTGGAACGGCTGATGCGACAGTTTGTGAACCGGCATGCAAAATTGACCCCTGTATTGGGGTAATCGGCGTCCAAAAGTGCCCCCCCTGATATTTCTGTTCAGAAGCTTCCTCGAAGATATGAGGGAGCGATTTGGGGATGTTGGTTGTGGAAACGATTGCGAAGATCAGGCGGGCGTATTTCATCCAGAGGAGGTCGATCAAGCAGATGAGCCGGGAGCTTCGGGTATCGCGGAATACGGTGCGCAAGGTGGTGCGATCCGGAGCGACGGAGTTCAGTTATGACCGGTCCACGCAGCCCCGCCCCAAGATTGATCCCTGGCGGTCTGATCTGGATGAGATGTTGGCGGAGAACGCCCGGCAACCGAAACGCCAACGTCTGACCCTTTTTCGGATTTACGAGGACCTGCGCAACCGTGGTTTTGGTGGCAGCTATGACGCGGTGCGGCGCTATGCGGCCCGTTGATCGAAGGCAACGCGGGAAGCGTCTGCGGCGGCCTATGTGCCGCTCAGCTTCGATCCCGGCGAAGCTTATCAGTTCGACTGGAGCCATGAGATCGTCATCCTCGACGGCGCGACCGTGACGGTGAAGGTTGCGCATGTCCGCCTGAGCCACAGCCGGATGCCGTTTGTGCGGGCCTATGCGAAGGCGAACAAACATCCGGAGCTGCGGGACAAGATCATCTGGGAGGTGTTCGAAGAAGAGCGTCCGAGCCTTGTTCCCTATGTCGGCCCATTCGATGGATTCCATGCGGTTTCGGCCTCGGTATCAAAGACCTGCCTCGTGCGGTTCGACAAGAACCGATACTCGGTTGATGCTCGTGCCGTGGGACGGCCGGTGGAGATCAGGGCGTATGCCGACCGGCTGGAATGTTGGCAGGATGGCCGGATTGTCGGCAGCCATCCCCGGGCGTTCGGGCGGGACAAGATCATCTTTGATCCCTTGCACTACATACCTGTTCTGGCCCGCAAACCCGGCGCTCTGCGCAACGGGACACCCTTCAAGGAATGGGACCTGCCGGTGTAGTTCTGAACATCTTGGCCCGACACAGCGAGCCGCCACCGCCCCTGACAATCACCACCCCGGACGCCCTGCGGCTGGCCTGCGAACCCATTGCCGACTGCAACCGATATGACAGCTTGAGGAGAACACAGAATGGAACGCTCAGACGTGATCGACGCGATGGGAAAACTGAAGCTCTACGGGATGCGCGCCGCTTATGACGAGGTCCTGACCACGGCCGTCAAGCGCCAGCACGAGCCCCAGCAGATCATCGGCGACCTTCTGACCGCCGAGATCCGCGAGAAGCAGGCACGGTCGGTCAAATACCAGATGACCATCGCCAAGCTGCCGCTCGCCAGGGAACTGGAAGAGTTCGACTTCGAAGCTGCCGAGGTCAATGAGGCCCTGATCCGTGACTTGGCCACCGGCGACTTCCTCGACCACCAGCGCAATCTCGTCCTGATTGGCGGTACAGGCACCGGCAAAACCCATCTCGCGTCAGCATCGCCCGTGCCTGTATCCGGGCCGGACGCCGGGGTCGGTTTTTCAATGTCGTCGACCTGGTGAACAAGCTTGATGCAGAAGCCCCGCAGAACGCCAGGGGCGAACCGCAGACCTCTTCTCCCGTCTCGACTTCCTGATCCTCGATGAATTGGGCTATCTGCCCTTCGCCCAGACGGGGGCCAACTCCTGTTCCACCTGATCAGTAAACTCTACGACCGAATCTCGATCATCGTCCCCACCAACCTGGCCTTCGGCGAATGGTCCAGCGTGTTCGGCGATGCCAAGATGACAACCGCGCTGCTCGACAGGCTTACCCACCACTGCGAGATCGTCGAAACCGGCAACGAAAGCTGGCGCTTCAAGAACCGAGCATAACGCCAATCCGAAACACCGCAGGCCTGCCGCCGCGGCGCTATGTGAGGGCTACGCAGCCCCGGGCCAGCTCAGCATAAAGGGGGGCAATATTGGATGCCGATAGGGGGTCAGCTTTGAATGCCGATTGACAGTCACGCCACCGCAACCCATTGCGATTGATGAAGATAATCCCGCTCAGCACCCTCTTGCCATCGACCCGCGGCTTGCCATGAGACCGCGGGAAGAAAGGGGAAAGTCTGGCCATCTGCTCGTCAGTCCGCCAGAAAAGGTCGCTCATATCACCGCTCCGTTTTTCGAACCGTGAATCATGCAGCTCTTTGAAAATCAACGAATCCTGAGCCTAGGGCCGTTCGATACCTATGAAAGTGGATGCTTTCCTGTCATAAGTTGAGCCAGAACTGATAGTCCGCTCCCATCCTTAATCGGCAGAGCGGCTTGGTTTCTTTCAGATCTGTGCACAAACACGCAAGGCATCGAGAATTGCGGCGTGCATATTTCGGCTTGTAACCGCGTCGCCAATGCGGGCCAAATAGAACTGACCGCTCCGATTGGTATCAGGAAATGGAAGCGTCCCGCCAATGAGCGCTTGGTGTTCAACCTGCCCAAGGTTGCACGAGATTGGTTTGAGGTCGTGATAGAGTTCGGCCATAGGGGACAGACCATGTTCAACGACCACATGATCTACAAGACGTTCAATGACGCCCCCCGTCAACGAATGACGTAGGCTGGCAAGAACCCGATCGCCTTCGTGCGAAAGGCAGGTGAGCTCCTGGAGGCAAGTGAAGGCGACTCCATTAGCGGCCAGATCGCGTAATGCGACAGCAGAGGTCGTTGGGCCAAGGTCATGCAGAAGAGCCCGATCTGGGGTCACCAGATTGACACTGCAACCGTTACCAGCCAGCACGTCAGCCGTGACGGCCGCAGGGTGGTCGCCGATCTCGTCAAACAATAGCACCTCGCCCGAGATACGCACCTCACCGGACAACACGTCCCAACTGGAGATTGCCAGGTCACCGCCGGGGATGGTTAAGGTACCGGGCCAACCACCTGTCGCAATGATCACGACATCAGGGACTTCGGACAGCACATCTTCGGCTTCGGCATAGGTGTTCAGGCGGATATTGACCCCAAGCACCGTCACTTCTGAAATCAACCAGTCAGCAACGCCCCAGACCTGCCTGCGCGTCATCCCCTTGGCGGCCAGACCCAACTGTCCGCCCAGACGATCCGACGCCTCGAACAACACCACGTCGTGGCCACGCAGGGCACAAATCCGCGCGGCCTCCAGCCCTCCGGGCCCGCCACCGACGATAACCACTTTTTTGCGAGTGTCGCTGGGGATGATGATATGAGGCAAGGTCTGCTCACGTCCCGTCGCAGCATTGTGTCCGCACACGGCAGGTTTGCCCTGATTGACACGGTCCACGCAGTAGCCCAAGCCGACACAAGGGCGGATACGCTCTTCTTCCCCGCGTGCGAGTTTTTCCACCAAATAGGGGTCGGCTATCTGTGCGCGGGTCATGCCCACCAGATCGACATGGCCGCCAGATACCGCGTGACGGGCCGTGGCAATATCCGCAATCCCTCCTGCGTGAAGGATCGGTAGATCGACCGCATCACGTATGCGTCCGGCCACGGTGACGTGCGGGGCCGCAGGCAACCCCATGGGGCGCACCCACTCGGCCAGACCAAGATCATCGTAGGGTGCGCCGGCAAGGATATTGAGAAGGTCGACATGGCCGGAATTTTCCAGCATCCGGGCGGCGGCTATGCAATCTTCGGCACTCAGCCCTCCTTCGGTTTGTTCATCGCCGGTGATGCGCATCGACAGGATGAACTCGGGGCCGACTTCAGCGCGCACCGCGTCAAGCACCTGCAGGCTCAGGCACATGCGGTTCTCCAACGTCCCGCCATAGTCATCGTCGCGCTTGTTGGTAAGTGGGGACAGGAATTGCCCCAGAAGGTGTGAGTGGGACAGAAGCTCGATCCCGTCGAACCCGCCCTGCTGACAGCGTCGCGCGGCAGCTGCGAAATCGCGGATCACCCGGTCGATATCCTCTTGTTCCATTACTTTTGGAAAGGCGCGGTGCGCGCGCTCTCGGATACCGGACGGAGCCAGAACCGGAAGCCAATACCCATCATCCCAGGCTGTGCGCCGCCCCATATGGGTGATCTGGCACATGATGGCGGCACCATGTTCGTGTACGCCATCCGTCAGTTTCCGGAACCATGGGATAATACTGTCATCGCCGGCATAGAGCTGGCCAAACACTGATGGGCTGTCAGGGGCGATATTGGTTGACCCGCCGACCATGGTCAGGGCGACTCCGCCCTTGGCCTTTTCTTCGTGGTACAATCTGTAACGGTCCCGGGGATGGCCATCTTCGACAAAATTCGGTGCATGGGAAGTGCTTACGATACGATTGCGCAAAGTGAGATGTTTCAATTGAAACGGATCAAGTAGGTTTGCCACTTTCGTATCCCTTAGGCCAAATCTGTTGACAGAGAACCGTTCAAGGTCGGGCCCTCTGGTCAGATTTCACGCCCGATGAAGTTTGTTTTCGAAAGTATTTTACATGGGAAGCAACACGCAAGAATTCGCAGCTTCCGACATAGCTGTGTGAAAAGGCGACCCGGCCAAGAGACTTCTATGTGGAAAACTCGTTGAGCAGAGACGGGGACCTGATAGGTGCCTCTCAATCCACCAGGGTCAGCTAAGGGCCACGAGCACGTGTAGTCTTAGATTGGAGGTGCTGCGCGCTCAGTGACCAACTGTCTAGCTATAACCCTTTCGCGATGGATCATGTACAGCCCGGCACTGATGATGATGGCAATACCAAGCAGGCTAAGCATGTTAGGGAAGTCATTGAAGACAAGATAGCCAAACAGGGCCGCTACCGGCAGCTCAAAGTACTGCAGGGGAGCCAATGTAGCCGAAGGTGCAAAGGAAAGGGCATAGGTCATCATCAGGTGGCTCACCGTTGCGAAAAAGCCCGCCCCCAGAAGCCACAACAGCGCGAGGCCTGCCGGCCAGACAGGATCGAACAGCTCGGAGCCGGAACCTTGGGCAGCTATCAGTACGGGAATGCAAAACAGACTGGCAATCAGGCCAGTGTGGAATTGCAGAGCCACGGGGTGCATCCGGCGTGACAATCCCCGCGTCACAAGAATGTAGAAAGCAAAGGCGACCGCGGTACCAAGAGGGATTATGGCAACAGCGCCAAAGGCCGCGAAGCTGGGCTGGATAACGAACAAAACCCCAACAAATCCCACAAGAGCCGCTCCCACTCGACGAGGGCCGACATCCTCGCCAAGATAATACTTGTCGACCAACAGGACAATGAACGGGGCCAGTGTCTGACGTCAGCGCCTACCGGAAAGATTTAGGGGTTTGAGCAACGGAGGATTTCTGGTTCATCGAAGCCATTATGGAGCGAAGATGAACCAGAAGTCCGGAACATCGAAGGACGCCGCTGACAAGTTGGTCAGCGGCATCAAACGCAAGACCCGCAAACAGTAATCGGCCGAGGAAAAGAACAGGATTGTCCTGGCTGGCCTGCGGGGCGAAGAGAACATCGCCGCGCTATGCCGCCGCGAGGGCATTGCCGAGAGCCTGTACTATTCCTGGTCGAAGGAGTTCCTTGAAGCTGGGAAGAACCGGCTGGTCGGTGACACCGCCCGCCAGGCGACGGCACCTGAGGTCAAGGATCTGCGATCTGAAGCATTGGCCCTAAAGGAAGTCGTTGCTGAGCTGACGCTCGAGAACCGACTGCTCAAAAAAAGCATGATCGGGGATGGGGAGGACTACGCATGAGATACCCCGCCTCAGAGAAGCTTGAGATCATCCGCACGGTGGAAGCTTTGCACCTGCCGGTCAGGCAGACGCTGTCGATGCTCGGTATCCCCAGAGCACCTACTACGATTGGTATGCGCGGTGGGTCGAAGGCGGCGTTGATGCACTGGCAGACCGATCTCCCCGACCGAAGTCGGTGTGGAACCGCATCCCGGACGACATCCGCGAGGACGTTGTCGAGTTTGCCCTGGAGCACGAAGACCTGACGCCACGCGAGTTGGCGGTCAAATACACTGATGAGAAGCGCTACTTTGTCTCGGAGTCATCCGTGTACCGCTTCCTCAGCGCCGAGGATCTGATCACCGCACCGGCTCATGTGGTGATCTGTGCCGCGGACGAGTTCAGGGACAAGACAGTGCGCCCCAACGAGCTCTGGCAGACCGACTTTACCTATCTCAAGGTCATCGGCTGGGGTTGGTTCTATTTGTCCACGATCCTCGACGACTACAGCCGTTACATCATCGCGTGGAAACTCTGTACGACGATGAAGGCAGCCGATGTGATCGACACGCTGGAGCTGGCGTTGGAAGCATCAGGGTGTAATCAGGCCGGGGTCGTCCAGAAGCCACGATTGCTCCGTGATAATGGTTCATCCTACGTCGCTGCCGACCTGGCCGACTACCTTGATGCCAAAGGCATGGATCATGTTCGCGGCGCACCGCATCACCCGCAGACCCAGGGCAAGATCGAGCGGTGGCATCAGACGATGAAGAACCGTGTTCTTCTGGAGAACTACTACTTGCCTGGGGACCTCGAACGACAAATCGGCACCTTCGTCGACCACTATAACAACCATCGCTACCACGAGAGCCTGGCCAACCTGACCCCGGCCGACGTCTATTACGCCAAGGGTGCGAAGATCCTGAAAATGAGAGAGGAGATCAAGAAACAGACATTCCGAAAACGTAGGTTGCAGCACCAATCCGCTGCCGCTTAAACTCAAACAGAAACCGAACCAGAGCCTCCGTTACGAAAACACCAACCCATTCCGAAAAACTCTGACAACGGACACTTGTTGATGGCCTTGATTCCGGCGGTGTTGGCACCGTTCTTGTCGATGACGGTCTTGCTCGGGATTCCATTTGAAGACAGAGCTTTGGCAAAGAACCTGACGGCAGCTTGACGGTTCTTGCGCTCGGACAGCATGAAATCAAGGGTATTTCCTGCCTTGTCGACGGCCCTGTAAAGGTACATCCAATTGACGCGAACACGAATATAGGTCTCGCCCATGCACCAGGAGTTCAGCGTTGGGCGTTTCTTCGATTGCGCTCTTGCTGCGATCATGGTGAATACTTCACAACCCACCTGTTGAGAGTGGCATGGTCCACCTGAACGCCGCGTTCTACCAGGATTTCTTCTAAGTCCCGATACGACACCGTGTATCGCAGATAGAAGTACACAGCATACAAAAACTGCATCCTTGGGGAAAAGACAGCCCTTCAATGAGATCATGCTCAAAAAAACCTATTCGAAAACTATTCGACGAGTACAAACCTCAGATCACGCATGCACGTCACCTAAACCCCAGAGTTTGCGACACATCCCCGAAACGAGCACATGGAAGGCGCAGAATTCAACAGATCATTTTTGTCAATGCTTCGAATACCCCACCATTCCGCATTTCTTCCAGTTAAGCATCTCAGATTACATACCAAAAGAGCCCACCCGCTGGGCAGGCTCCCTTGCTTTAGCGTTAGTCCTGCCCCCAGTGCGCGACTGAAGCAGGATCAAACCACTGTCCGCCAGCACGGGGAAAGTTCTCCGGGTTTATTTCCGGCAGTGGTTCTTCGCTGTTCGAGTTGAAATTCAGTTCGATCTGAACTCCGTTCGGATCGTACATGAACATCTGCACCAGTGTCAGCGAAGGAATGCGCCGTTCCCGGTAGTCTACACCAAGACGCTGACAGCGTTCGCGCATTTCCTGAAAACCATGCACAGAGAATGCAAAATGGTCGATGCAGCCAGTCCCTTCCGGTGCTGATCCATCATTGTTCAATGCCGCGTCACCGGTATAGAGGTGGATCGGCACTTCTCCAACCGAAGTGTTGAGTTTCAGCCAAAACCCAGGAAACTCGAATGGCGGACGAGGAGCTTCTTCCATACCAAGAACTTCGGTATAGAAACGCATTGTCGCATTAGGCTTCTGGGTCTTGATCGAAATATGGAACACGCCTGTGACTTGCATCGGAACACCTCAGATCCCTGTGCGGATCAACGGCGCATAAGCCGTTTGAACGCGGATCATTCCGTCCTGGAAGACAAATGTATCAACGCCCGATGTCACGTTATGAGTGGGCGACTTCGCGCTCCACTCGATATAAAGCGTGTCCTGTTCGTAAATCTCCTTGTGCAGGCCCCATTCCGCCTCTGGCAGGTGGGCCAGCAACTTGGTGAAGAACTCGTGAATCTCCGCCTTTCCCTTGTAGACGCGTTCGCCGGTCACGACCACGGACTCATCGGTATAGTCGGCGACGATTCCGTCGACATCGCGCCCACCAAGGGTTTCCAGGTGGTGCATGAATATCTCTTTCGGTGTACGAGACATCTGTAGTTTCCTCCCTTTTTTCGCTTACGTTCAGAGGCTTGAGTTGACCGGATCCAAATTGAGCGTGTGCAGTTCGAACCCATCGACCAGGTCGTCCATGACCGCTTTGAACCCTTCGAGATGCGGCGTTTCCATATGTGCTTCCCAAAGAGGTTTGCTGGCCCATTGCTCGGTGAAGACATAAGTCAAACGGTCGTCCGAAACGTTCATCTCATATCGGATGCAACCTTCTTCGGCCCGGGTCGGTGCGACCAGGTCGACCAGAAGATGGTACAACTCATCCGCTTTTTCCGGCTTTGCCTTGACGATGGCGATGACGACGAGAACATCGTTGCTCATTCGTATTTCTCCTTAAGAGCCAATGTTGAGTTCTCAAGGCTAATAAAGTTGAGATGGGCAGTCTTTAGCTGTTTGCGTCAGAGATTTGCCATTTTGCTGCGATATTGGCTGGGTGACATACCGTGTTGCGCCGAAAACGAGCGCGAAAACTGTGCTTGACTGGAATAACCCAACTCGTCACTGATTTCGGCGCAGGTTTTTTTGGAAACCAATAACAGACGCTCCGCTTCTTTCAGCGTCCGAGCCCTGATCATATCGGCCGGAGAACAGCCAGCCCGCTTCTGTACAATCCGCAAAAGCCTGCTTCGACTGACGGACAACGTATTCGCATAATCCTGCACACCCCATCGCAAGTGGTGTTTACGTTCCAGAAGCGTCAGGAAAGCGCCAAACAGATCCGGCCTAGTCTGCCTTCTTTGAGCGGCTGGCTTTCGCATATTCTGTTCAGAGGCCACACAATCAAGAAACAGCCGCCATTGCTGCTGCTGTAACGGTTGACGGCGTTGCGCGCGGCTCTCATCCTCCTCCGTGATCCAGTTCATCAGCGACAGCAGATGCCCGCGCAGACGTCGCGGTAAGGCAAGGGCGAAAACCTCGTTGTCCGAAAGAACGGGCATGTGAAAACCGAGATGCAAAGGGACGCGGGCCACAAACCCATCGAGTTCCCGACGGTCAGTCCAGCCATGCACAACACCGGGCGGCAACGTTAGAACCGTACCGGGGTCAAGTTGGTGATCTGTGCCCTCTATAGAACAGGTTCCGCCACCATCGCTCAGAAGAAACAGTTCAAAATAATCATGCCTGTGAAGTTCATTCGGCCGATAGTGTGCATCCCGGAAGGCCGCTGCCAGCCTCTGCGCCAGCGGACGCGTCGCAAAATGGCTTGCTGCATGCGCCTTCAGCTTGTGCAGCGGAATGATGTTTGGCCTAGTCATGCAACACCTCCCTTCAAAGATTTCCCGCCAATATACTATTGATTGTACCGATCAGTCAAAATATTGTCGGATAACCACTACTGTTCCGGAGTTCGCTCAATGCCCTGGCAGAAAAATTTCGACGAAGAACAAGCCGTGGACAAAGCAACCGCTCTGTTTTGGAAACACGGTTATGACGCGACATCGATTTCCGACCTTGTTGAAGGCACGGGTATCAACAAAGGCAGCCTTTACAATGCGTTTGGCGGCAAGAGAGAGCTGTTCTTGCGGGCTCTGCTTAAATACGACCGCCAAAACAGGCGCGCAGGGCTGACGCGCCTGTCGGTGGAAAACACCCCTCGCAATGCTATTATTGCGCTAATGAATGGCACTGTGAAAGATACGCTCGCCGACACCCAGAAACGCGGTTGCTTTCTGGTGAATACGCTTGTCGAACTTCCGACTCATGGGGATGACGTGCGCAATGTGGTGATGAACGGCCTGCATGACCTCGAAGATTTCTTTTTACAGAATTTTCGGGCGGGGCAAGTGACAGGTGAAATATCGTCTGAGGTCGACGCCGAGGCCGCGTCCAAAGCGCTGATGGGTGCCGTGCTGGCCATGCGCGTTATGGGCCGAGGCGATTTCACCCAGGAAACACTGCAAGCCGTCGCAGATCAGGCAAAACGTTTGCTCGACTGATCATCGGGAACTTGATTTGACCGATCGTTTTAGACTTTACTTGTTTATACCGATCGTTCTAAAACTGCGAAAACCTGTTCCACTCCAGCATAAGGAGTATTTCCGCGATGCTACTTGATACCCCCATCTGTGAATTCGGTTGGAAAGCTCCAGCCTTTACCCTGCCGGACCCCCAGGGGGAAATACACAGCCTTTCCGATCACCTGACCCCCAAAGGGCTGCTGGTCGCATTCATTTGCAACCATTGCCCCTATGTACAAGCCATTGCCAAACGACTTGCGGAAGACACATCCGTGCTGATGGATAACGGGATCGGTGTTTTGGCCGTGATGTCGAATGATTTCAGCTATGCCCCCTCAGACGCCCCCCCCATGATGACGAAATTCGCAGCACATTTCGGGTTCCGCTTTCCCTATCTGGTCGACGAGGATCAAAGTGTCGCCAAAGCATATGATGCGGTCTGCACTCCTGATTTCTTTGGCTTCAACGGCAAGGGCGAACTGCAATATCGCGGTCGGATTGACAGCGCGATGATGGGTGATCCGACTGGTCGCAACCCCGAACTTTTGGATGCCATGCTGATGATCGCCAGGACCGGACAGGGACCACGCCGGCAAACGCCCAGCATGGGTTGCTCAATCAAGTGGCGATGACAGGCTAAGGACGGAAAATGATTGATCTTTATACTTGGGCAACTCCAAACGGCTGGAAAATCTCCTGCACCCTCGAAGAACTCGGCCTGCCCTACCAGGTCCACCCAATCGACATCACGACCGGCATTCAAAAAGAGCCGGACTTTGTCGCGATCAATCCCAATGGTCGCATCCCTGCGATTGTCGACAACGACAATGGTGGTTTCCAGATTTTCGAATCCGGAGCGATTATGGTTTATCTGGCCGAAAAGGCCGGAAAACTGATGCCGACCGACGTAAAGGGACGTTCAGAAGTGCTGCAGTGGCTGATGTTCCAGGTTGGCGGGTTGGGGCCAATGCAGGGTCAGGCGAATGTTTTCTACCGCTACTTCCCCGAGAAGGTACCAGTGGCGATCAAGCGTTATCAGGATGAAACCCGGCGGCTGCTGGAAATTCTCGACAAGAGATTGGCAGATAACGATTATCTGGCAGGAGATTTCTCCATCGCCGATATCGCTCATTGGAGCTGGGCGCGCATACATGACTGGGCTGGCGTTCGCGCGGACGACCTGAACAATCTGCAACGCTGGATTTCAGCCATTGCTGTGCGCGAAGGATGTTCCAAAGGTGTTCAGGTCCCGCATGCCACACAATATCATTTGCCTGACAGCGTCAAAGAAGAAACCCTCACTGCGACACGGTCAATTTTTGCAAAGTGACGACAAAGGAGACCGGGCTGCCATTTGGTGTTCGGCCTGGTTTCCGATCCAACCAAGTGCTTTGCCCTGACCTGCCCCCCGAGGCTCCCTCATTCATAACGTGAGTCTGCGGGTCTGGCTTTCATATTCCTCGGTTTCGGTCTGGGCAAGCGCGCCGGGCGCGGAGCCCTCAAATTGCTCAAGCGTCC
>NZ_JBQFLY010000010.1:0-152605 GCF_056531545.1 Ruegeria sp. N10
AACATTGACCACAACATAAACGCTGAGACATAAACAAAGGTGGGTCAAATCTCGGTGAAAATACCGGGTCACTTCTCAGCGGAAATCAACAAGCTGAGCAATGCACCTGGGCTGCAATCCATTTGAACTTATCCCGGTTAGGGCAACCTGCCTTCCAGAACGACTGAACGTGCAAAGCGTCCCGACCCGTCGAACCATTGTGTAGGCACGATCTCACTCAGGTCTCGGCGTCCGTTTCGTTCATACTGAAACTGAGCGAAAGCCTTGTTGCCTTTCCCATGGGTCTTGTTCGGTTTCGATGGCAACCAATTTGTGTAATTGACCGGCTCTCCGGTGTACCACCGCCAGCCTGTCACGGCATTTTCTTCCTTTGGGTCCTTCCGGAAGCCAAAATAGGGGCCAGCCTTGTAACTGGTGTTGGTTCGACTGTCATAGCCTTGTTCAAACAAGGCTGGATCATGGGCGATCATGCGCACCACGAATGCGTTCTCGTCAGCCGATGTCAGGGATGCAAGATCGATGCCACAGCTCTCGGCGAGGCGGCGTGCGTCGTCGATCGAGCCGGAATAAATCATGGCGATGTAGAAGCTGCCCCGGTACTTGCCATAGATGCTTTTCCGCAGCCCAAGGCACCTGAGCACTGTTATGATCTCTTCGTTTTCACCCAGCATTTCAAGGTCATCCGGCATTTGACGCACGGCAAATGGATTGCTGACAAAACTATCGTCAGCCCCATCCTGCCATTCCATTCGCAAGCTTGCCAGAACGGCCGCATCGACATGGCCCGTCGGATCAAGCCCTCGGGCCTCCTGCAAAGCCTTTATTCCCGCCCGCGTCTTCGGTCCGAACGCGCCGTCCGGCACGCCGACCTCGAAACCGGCGGTATTGAGCGCCTCTTGCAGACGCTGTTTCCGTTCGCGGTCCGGTACAAGGAAATCCTCCATTGTGGACAGGTGGCCCTGTTTCTTCAGCCAATCCGGCGTAATCTCGGCCATGCGCCCCAGAATCTCGGGCTCGACGATGGTGGCCGCCCGGTACTTGCCGGCGACCAGCGACCAGCCACGCATGGTGTTCACTTTCATCGCGGCGCTGATTGCAGTGTCGCGGGTCGCAAGGGGGCGCACGGCGACGGGCTGGGTCGTCTGGTCTGCAGGTGCCAGCATTGCCACCTGTTCGACCTGTGGCACAAGGTAGATGTCTTCGCCAGGCAGTGAGCCAT
Organism: Ruegeria sp. N10; assembly: GCF_056531545.1. Classification (NCBI taxonomy): domain Bacteria; kingdom Pseudomonadati; phylum Pseudomonadota; class Alphaproteobacteria; order Rhodobacterales; family Roseobacteraceae; genus Ruegeria; species Ruegeria sp. N10. The sequence goes on from NZ_JBQFLY010000010.1 coordinate 1,220, forward strand.
ATGTAAATGGCTCCTGAAATCCATCCGTAAGCTCCACCACCCGATCGCGCACCCGGCGAAACATTTTCCCAAGCTCCAACCCCGGCTGTTCGATATGTTCCAAAAGTGCCGTCGCATAGGGGCTGTTCCGGCCGCCCCCGTCCTGCGCCAGCGTTCCACCACGCGCGGCATAGCCCACGACAACCCCACCAGGTTCCACTGCGGCCAGCCCACGCCCGATCGACCGAGTGGCCGACGCGCGCGACATCTGCGCAACGAAAGGATTGTTGCGGCAGGCATCGACCAGAACCAGTTTCAGCCCCGGCGTATCGGCAATCGAATTCACGATTGCATCCAGACGGATGGCCTCGAAGTCGACGTCGCGGTCGCTTTTCAGGGCCGCACTCACCGGGATCAGGTAGTTGGTGTTCTCGATCTCAATTCCGTGGCCCGCGAAATAGACAAGCGCCACATCGGCCCCTGCGGCGGTTTCGGTAAAGTCCCGAAGCGCGATGCGCATACCGTTGTAATCCAGGTCCAGACCCGTGGTGACCTCGAACCCTATACGTGCCAGCGATTTCGAGATGTCCTGAGCATCATTGATCGGGTTCTCCAGACTCGAGACATGCTGATAAGCGGAATTGCCAATAACCAGAGCCACGCGTTTTTCCGTCGCCGCAAAGGCCGCTGCTGAAATGGTGCAGATCAGTGCAACGGCCAGCAGAGTGCAGCGTAGAGCCAGACCCGAAAAAGACCGGTATATCATCATGCGTCCCCCGCCTGTTTGCCGAGGGGTTGGAGCGTGTCCTATGGCAGCGAAATGCCAGCAGACCGGACAAGGCTCGCAAACCCCGCATTCCGGTTGACCCGAACTTTACCCGATAACTCGATTTCGACAAAGGGGTGCAGGGCATCGAACCATAATCCCTTGGCGGCCAAGGCCGGCACATCCTCTGCGGCGGGCTCTGGGGCGGTGACCCGTTCCACGTAAGTCGTCACCGTCGCGATAACGGCCCCCGCCTCAGGTTCCGCCAGAACCACTGTCCAGACATAAATACGCCCCGGCTCCAGCACGAGTTCCGAGCGCGACAGGTCGAGCGCGTAGAACCCTTTTCGGAACCGACCGTTGCCGGAAATACCGACTCCGTTCTGCTGCGACCCGACCGGGGCCAACTGCGCGGACATCTGGCCTGAAAAATTATCAGCCAAGTGCCAGATCAGCGGGGGTTTGCCCAATGTGGTCACGCCGCCGCCAGCCGGTGCGAGCACGGCCAGTGCTCCAGCCTCTTGCCCGACATCGCGCGTGGCAGCGCCGACGCGGTCCGCCGGGGCACCGATGGTGGGCGGAATGAAAATGACCTCGTCTGGATCAGCCTGCTGACTGCCTTCGCTTTCTTGCGCCGACAGGGAAATGGTCGAGCCCAGAAGCAGCAGCAGACCGGTTATCAAAGCGCCAAGAGTGTTTCCCGAACATGCCGGTGTCATCATTGCGATGCCCCCCTCTGTGCCGATCCTGTCAGCAAGAATAACGCAATTTCCCGCGACTTGTCGTCGTGGATAAGGTGCCCGACCAACTGAAACGTGAAATAGCGTCCAACGAGTTCTCGAAGATCAGCGCTGGCACAGATCGTGGTTGCCGACGCGCGCCTAACTTGCAACGCTTTTCCGAATGCCTCGATACGGGCTGCGATGTTCACCGTGTCGCCCATGATGTTGTATTGAAGGCTGCCCGCGCTGCCCAACGTGCCGCCCAAAACCACGCCACTATGGAGCCCGATCCGCAGACCATAAGGTGCCAACAGACCACCTTCTGCATTCAGTCTGTCAATCCGGTCAGAAATTTGCAGTGCCGTCCGGCAGGCCGCGACAGCGTCCTTCTGGATGTCCTCCTCGGTCGTTCGAGGCAGCGGCGCACCGAACACCACCAGGATTCCGTCACCGGTGAACTTCTCAATGAACCCGCCATTTTCGCGAGCGACCTGGCTCATTTCATCCAAAATCCGGCTTGTCCAGTCCATGAAGGCACCCGGTTCGGCCGAGCCGCCGACGGTCGTCGAGCCTTCCAGATCAGCAAGAAGGACACTGACGCGCAAGCGGCGGGGGCGCGGCTTTCCGCCAGCAAAAAGGATATCACGCGCGTTCCATATCTCGGCTGTGAGTTCCGGGGACAGATGATCCGAGAACAGTCTGGCGATGGCCTGGCGTTGCCGACGCGAGATGATCCCGACAGTGAGGAGCGCTAAAAGAAAGGCGGTAAACCAAGCAACCGATGTCGGAACGACCGGCAACCATATGCCACGAGACAAAAGGTTCGAAAGCGCCACTCCAATAGCGATGGCAAGGCCTGGTCCAAGTAGTATGACGGTCAGCACAGTGCGCGACAGAACCCCAGCTAATGCCCCGAACAATGCGCTGGCGAAGATTATCGCCAAGTGCGCACTTTGCCCGGGGCTGCGCATCGGTTGGCTGCGGCCCGCGGCATAATCGATTAATTGCTGGGTGGTGGCTGCATGCACCAATACGCCATAGCTGAATGGCGTCTGCGGCGGGTTGTTCAGCGGTGTGCGGAAATCGTCTTTGATCGACTTGCTGGTAACCCCGATCAGGGCGACTTTTCCTTCGATCATGTCCGCGTCTGCTTGTCCGGCGAGCAAGTCGCGGGCCAGTATGATCGGGGCCATCGGCAATGCGTTGGTGTAATCCAGCAGCACCTGATAGCCCGTATCATCTAGCCCGCGATAGCTGCCGAACCTGTCTTCCAGCCGTCGCACCGGCGTCTGACCAAACAACAGGGTCCGGGGATCGTCCGGCCAGGCTTTCAGGCTGTTTTGACCCGTGGCGCGCAGGGCCAACTGTGTGCTGAACGCCAAAGAAATGCGATCGGTGCCGCTGACCAGCAGAATACTGCGCCGGGCGACACCATCCGCGTCGACGGGGATATCAGCAAACCCCACGCTGCCGTCGTTCTGCGCAAAATCCGGCGCCTCGATGCTCAGCCCGCCGCTGTCGTTCAGTTTCACAACCCAGATCGCATTGGTCTTCAGGAACGCCGCTTCGAGTTGCTGCCGCCCCTCGATCACCTCATTGTCGCGATAGATATCGATACCGATTACAGCGGCACCTGCCGACGACAGTGCGTCGATAATATTCGCAATCTGACCATCTGAGAGGGGCCAGCCCCAGGTGCGCAAATCCTCGTCATCGACCGCGACCACGACAACATCCTGTGCCAACGCATCGCTGGCCCTGCGGTCCAAAACCCAATCGTAATGTGCAAGCTCGGGCCGCTGGAGGTATCCTTCAGAACGAAGGCCTGCGAGGATCGAGAAAACTCCAAGCGCGGCAAGACCCGCCACGAAAAGCGCCTGCACCGGACTAAGAAGCCTTCTGTTCATCTTACAAGTTTGCAATTGTTCGAACGTAAATAGCAACTTGCGTTCGTTGTTTTCTCAAAACCAGCCGAGAGTTTGCAGGGCTGAACGCCGCTCAACCCGTGTCCTTGAGGGTGCTCTTCACAAGGCGGACTTTTGAGGAACCTGCTAAAGCTATCGGTTCAGGGGCGAGAAATTGACTCTGAAATCGACTGCCACTCGTTTTCACTTCAGCTTGGCTGTCAACGCGTTGCGCATTGCCTTAGTGTGCGAAGCCAGGGTTGGTTTGCATGCCATGTTGTTTCTCTTTTGTGGTAAAGTTTTAGGTCACAAAGGCTGAACATGTCCGCGACAGGGTCGCAGAGTCTTTCTTTGCCCTGACGTCGTTGGCTTGATCCAAAGCAAAGCCCACGGTTCAGCAGCAGTATAGAGGAATACCCGCAGCGAGTTTTTAGGCGGTGGATAATGAAGAAAAACTCATTGGTTTTTTTTGCTTTGGCTGCGCTCGCGATGGTGGGCGTGGTGCTCTATTCCCTGGTCTCTGAAAATGGAAGCCAGTTGCCTGATGGATTTGCCCGGGGGAATGGTCGGATCGAGGCCGAGCAGATTGAAATTGCGCCGACCTTAGCCGGACGTGTCGAAAGCGTCATGGCAGTTGAAGGCGGCATGGTCGCCACCGGTGACGTGCTGGCCGAAATGGACATTGATGAGTTGTCCGCCACGCTGGATCGTGCCAAGGCCGAAGTGGCGCTGGCGCATCAGACCAAAGTGGAAGCAGAGGCACTTGTTGTGCAGCGGAAAAGCGAACTGCGCCGGGCCGCGCAGGAGCTTCAGCGCGCAACGGCGCTTCTGACTGGGCAGAATATCTCTGAAACGGTTTTCGAAGAACGCGAAACCATACACCAGGTTGCTGCGGCGGTTCTGGGCGCCGCACAGGCACGTGTGGCAACCGCAGAAAGTCAGATTGCTGCCGCCGAGGCCGAAGTGCGTCGTATTGAGGCACTGATCGAAGACAGCTCGCTTTTGGCTCCTACACGTGGGCGTGTGCTTTATCGGCTGGCAGAACCTGGCGAGGTCGTTGCCGCGGGTGAACCAATCCTGACCCTGCTCAGCCTTGAGAATGTGTATATGGAGGTGTTCCTGCCTGCGCGCGAAGCCGGATTGCTGCCTATTGGTGCCGAAGCTCGCATCATTCTTGACGCCCTGCCGGACTATTCCATTCCAGCCTTTGTAACCTTTGTCTCTCCTGAAGCACAATTCACACCCAAGCAGGTCGAGACTTTGGATGAACGCGAACAACTGGTGTTCCGCGTCCGTGTGCGCATCCCCGAGAATCTGGTCCAACGCCGGATTGAGCACGTCAAAACCGGGCTTCGCGGTGTTGCCGTGATCCGGATCGATCCAAACCTTGCGTGGCCAGAGGCGTTGGAACAGGGTATCCCGCCCGAGCTGTTCGAATGACGCCAGAGGCCGACATTGAGATTCGCATCACGGGTGTCACGCACCGGTATCGCAGCGATGTCGCGTTGCAGTCGGTTTCGCTTGATCTTCCCAGGGGCCAGCTGGTCGGCTTCATCGGACCGGATGGGGTGGGAAAGTCGACCCTGCTGGGGTTGATCACCGGTGCAAAGAAACTGCAAACCGGATCAATCAATGTTCTAGGTGGCTTGATCGACGACGCCGCGCACCGACGCCTTATCTGCCCGGCCATTGCCTTCATGCCACAGGGCTTGGGTCGAAACCTTTATTCTGAGTTGTCAGTACGCGAGAACCTTGAGTTCTTTTCGGGGCTTTTTGGCCAAGGGCAAGAAGAATGTGACATCCGGATCAATGCGCTGTTGTCGGCGACAGGGCTGGCGCCGTTTGAAGACCGGCTTATGGGCAAGCTTTCGGGCGGGATGAAGCAAAAGCTCGGCCTGTGCTGTGCTCTGATACATGATCCGAAGTTGCTGGTTTTGGATGAACCGACAACCGGTGTCGATCCACTCTCACGCCGTCAATTCTGGGCATTGATTAATGCCATTCGGGCAGAGCATCCCAGACTGTCCGTCCTTGTGTCCACTGCTTACATGGAGGAGGCGGAAAGCTTTGACCGAATTGTTGCAATGGACGGAGGTCGCGTCATCTTTCAAGGCAAACCTGCTGAACTGAAAGGGCAGGACCGGGATCTCGAAACCGCATACCGGCGCTTGCGGTCACACGATGGTTTTGGATTGGCGTCGGAACAAACACCTGTTCGGCAGGTCAACCCGAACCCTGTGATTTCTGCCCGAGGCCTGACACGTCGGTTCGGGGATTTCACCGCTGTCGACAGTGTCGATTTCTCGATCCATCGCGGAGAGATATTCGGTTTTCTTGGGTCAAACGGTTGTGGCAAATCCACCACGATGAAGATGTTGACCGGCCTGTTGCCAGTCAGTTCCGGAGAGGCATTGTTGTTTGGCAACCCGGTTGATGCACGTGATCGCAAGATGCGTCGCGACATCGGATACATGAGCCAGGCTTTTTCGCTCTATGGCGAGTTGTCAGTTCATCAGAACCTACAGCTTCATGCCCGGATATTTGCAATCCCTGATCGAGAGGAGCGCATATCGGAATTGACCGAACGTTTTGGTCTGACGGCCCATCGCGACACACTAGCTGCCGCGCTGCCTCTTGGAATCAAACAACGTTTGTCATTGGCGGTGGCGGTTATCCATCGTCCCCGAGTTCTCATTCTTGATGAACCAACCTCGGGTGTGGACCCCGAAGCACGCGATGTCTTTTGGGCTTTGCTGGTCGAACTTTCGCGCAAGGACTTGGTGACGATCTTTGTCTCCACGCATTTCATGGCCGAGGCAGAGCGCTGCGACCGCGTATCATTCATGCATGCGGGCCGTGTTCTGGCGGAAGGTACGCCCGCGGACCTGATCGCCGCAGAAGGCACCGGCAGCCTTGAGGAAGCTTTCATTTCAGTTTTGGAGGCCGCAGAAAAACCTGCACCTGTCGTGGCACCCAAAGTTGACTTTGTCACCAAGACCAAGGTCACCGGACAAGGTATCGGTCGTGCCCTGACTTACACACGACGCGAAGCGGTTGAAGTGGTCCGCGATCCAGTTCGTCTGGCATTTGCATTTCTTGGCTCGGCGATTTTGATGCTGGTGTTCTGCTTTGGCATATCACTCGACATAGAAGATCTTGAGTTTGCCGTTCTGGACTTGTCTCAAAGCCCGGAAAGCAGGGCTTACACGGAAGAAATATCGGGATCGCCTTATTTCAAGCAAACGCCGCCTTTGATCAGCGCCACAGAAGGGCGCAGACGGTTGCAGGCAGGGGACGTTTCGATGGTGATCGAGTTGCCACCTGATTTCGGGCGCAAGTTGCGCACAGGTGAACCTACCCAAGTGCTGGCAACCGTTGATGGCGCGATCCCCTTCAAGGGGGAAACAGTCGAGGGGTATGTCGCCGGGCTGCACCAGTCGTTTCTTGACGGGCAGGCGAGGACCACAGGCGAACACGCGGTTGAGATCGCCCGTATTGAACCCCGGTTTCGCTATAACCAGAGCTTTGAGAGCATTGCCGCGATGGCCCCGGCCATGCCCGCCATCCTGCTGATCATGCTGCCTGCCGTGTTGGCTGCGGTCAGCGTCGCGCGAGAGCGCGAGCTGGGCTCGGTCGTCAATTTCTACGTAACACCGACAACCCGGCTCGAGTTCCTGATCGGCAAACAGATACCCTATATCATGATTGCCTACGTGAATTTCCTGTTGCTGGCCGCAATGATTATTTTTGTCTTCGATGTGCCGCTTAAGGGCGATCCCCTGCCTTTGGCATTGGGTGCGTTTTTGTATGTTTGGGCGACGACGTCTTATGGATTGCTGATCGCAACCATGACATCCAGCCAGGTGGCAGCGACTTTTGCCACTGCTATCGCTTCGGTCGTGCCTACCATCCAGTTCTCGGGTCTTTTGCAGCCCGTATCAACGCTTGAGGATGGTGCGCAGCTTATCGGCTCTCTCTGGCCCTCATCCTACTTTCTGCACCTCAATGTCGGGGCCTTCACCAAAGGGCTTGGATGGGAGGCGCTCGCACCGGACATTTTGGCACTGGCCTGCTTTGGACCGGCGTTGACACTGATCGCCGCGCTTTGCCTTCGCGCGCAGGAGAAGTGAATGCAGCGATTGTCCTGCATATTCTGGCTTGGCCTGAAAGAAGTGATGAGCCTGCGTCGGGACTGGGTGATGATGGCGCTGTTGGTCTGGTCTTTCACGCTGGCACCCATGATGGAGGCAACCGGCGTAGCGACCTCGGTCAACAACGCGTCGATTGCATTTTCTGATGAGGACAATTCTCCACTGTCCCGAGCGCTTGCCACAGCATATTTTCCACCCGAGTTCCAGCCGGTCGTACAAATCGAACCAGGTAGCGGTCCAGCGCAAATGGACGCCGGAGAATTCATCTTCATAGTTGTTGTTCCACCGGGATTCGAGAAAGACCTAAGGGCAAGGCGCAAGCCTGAAATCCAAGTTCTGATCGACGCCACGGCGATGGAGCAGGCCGGGATCGGTGCCAGCTATATCACCAATATTTTGGGTGCCGAAATTCGCCGCTTTGCGATCGGTGTCGATCTTGTAGATCCACCGCTGGTCGATGTCATCCTAAGAAGCGCTTTCAACCCCAACCGTGATACCGTGCGTTTTGCCGGGATCGTTGCCCTGATCGGACAGATCATGTGGCTTACCACCATTCTGACCGGCGCTGCCATGATCCGAGAGAGGGAGCACGGGACGATCGAGCATCTGCTGGCAATGCCGCTGACCCCGTTTGACATTGCAGCAGCCAAAATCTGGGCCAATGCTGCAATTGTCCTGATCGCGGCCAGCCTGTCGCTGACCTTTGTCATGCAGGGTGCGCTGGGAATTGAAATCTCGGGGTCAAAAGGACTGTTCCTGTTTGGCACTGCCCTGTTTCTGTTCACCGCAACCGCACTCGGGGTTTTTCTCGCTACGATTGCGCGTTCGATGGCGCAGTTTGCGCTTTTGGTCATGCTGATCGTCCTTCCCATGCTGATGCTGTCCGGAGGAGAGACGCCGGTTGAAGGGCAGCCAGACTGGTTGCAGGTCGGGACGCTGCTATTGCCGTCTCGTCACTATATGGCCGCCAGTCAGGCAATTGTGTTCAAGGGTGCCGGTCTCGAAACAGTTTGGCCAGAGTTCATCTGGATGGCTTTGCTGGGCGCTGTCCTGCTGGCAACAAGTCTGGCCCTCTTTCGGAGATCTGTTGAGTAATTGAGCCAAACCGGTTTGGGATAATGTTCAAGGGGCGATGTCATAATGCCTCTGGGACGATTGATTTATTCATATGTGACCGAATACCCCGGCCGCCGATCAGCTGTTAGAATCCCCTTCTCCCGCTTCGAAAACTTGCACGCGTCGTTTGGCAGAACCTTCAATCATCCACCTCTTCCGGGCCACATCTTTGGATCGTGTGGGGAGTTTTTTACGCAGGCTGCGGATAAGAGTGGTCGTATTCGCAAAACCGCAACGCAGAGCGATTTCCCCAGGCGCAAGATCACTGTAGAGAAACATTTCGCGGGCGCGTGCCAGTCGTATAAGCAGATAATACCGCCCCGGTGTTGTCTGAAGCTCCGTCCAGAACAGACGGCGCAAGGAGCGTTCGGACATATGAACCTGTTTTGCAAGGGCAGAGACCGGCTGCGGTGTTTCGAGTGCTCCGGACACCAATGCGACAATCCGTTTGAGTTTTGGCGTCACCGCTGACGACAGCGCCTGATCTGGATAAGAGGCACCGTGCCGCCTGGAATTGTCATGCAGGAACATCGCCGCGGCGTCAAAGGCAACTGATGGGCCAAACCTGCTCCGGATAAAGTGCGGCATCAGGTCTAGGGCCGCTGCGGCGCTGCCGCATGTCCAGAAACGGCCATCCTGAACATAACGGTCAAAGAGGACATGGGTTTCGGGAAACTCCTCTGCAAAATCCTCAAGAAGTTGCCAGTGTAACGTCGCCTTCCGGTGGTTCAGAAACCCGCCCCGCGCCAACACCCATGCTCCTGTATCCGCGGCAATCACGGTTGCGCCCTGCATCAGCCGGCCAAGGCCCCGGCCACGGCGCAGCTCAGCACCGCCGAATGGCTGGCCGACGACCATGCAGTCACTTCGGGGCTGGTGGCCGTACTTGATGACCCCCGCCACGGGCGGATGCGTCAGATGGGCAATGTGGCCTGGCTGGCCGACGATCCGGGTGTGATGACCAAAACCGCTGGCCCTTAAGCGGATGGATATCGCAGCGAGCTTGCCCGTGTTTTCGCGGAACCACCCCGAAATTTCAGCGTTGGAGAAGGGCAAGGCGATTGGCTTGATGGGCTCAAGGTTCTGGATCTGACCAACGTCATTGCCGGGCCGACCATCGGGTCGTCATTGGCCCGTTTTGGGGCGCAGGTCACACTGGTACAGCCGGTACGACCTTCGGTCGATCCGTGGAGCGCGGTGTTTTTTGGCCTGCATGCTCAGCGCGGCAAGAAGAGCATCTTGCTCGATCTGCGTTCGGAGGGCGGGCAGCACGTCTATTGGCAAATGGTCGCTGAAGCAGACGTAATCACAATGAACGGAACAGACCTGCAACGAGAAAGCTTGGGGCTGAGTGAAGCCCGGCTGACAGAGGTTAACCCGCGTCTCATCGTTGTGCAGCTTGACGCCTGGGGCGGACCGCGTCGGGGACCAAAATCGGATCATCTGGGTTTTGACGATCTCGCACAGGCCGCGACCGGCGCGATGACCCGCTTTGGCGGCGGGCCGGAAACGCCCGAGGAACACGCCCATTTTGGCACGATTGATGCATTGACGGGGCATTGCGCCTGCGTGGCGCTGGGCGCCGCGCTGGAGCGGCTTAGAATGACATGCAAGGGTGGCATCGCCCGCGCGTCGCTAGCCGCCGCAAGAGAGTTGATTCAAGCGCAGTTCATGTATGATTTCGACACGCGCGCGCCGTTTGACGAACCTTCGGGGCGTAAAACGCTTGGTTGGGGGCCGTTCTAACGCTGCTATGCCGCGTCCGACGGCTGGATGTTCTTCGCCGCACCGACCGAGCGTCACGCCGCCTTGGCGCGCGTGCCTGACCCGTCCGATCTTGCCGGCTTGGACGATACTGATCTGGACTCCGCTCTGTCCGAGCGTTTCGCGAAAAAACCAGTGCTCAGGCTTTCGCTGGGAGCTCGGTGGGTGTGACCCGCCTCGGTTCGCTGCACGACACCCAACGTGGGCCTTCAGGCTGAAAGCGCAGGCGCTATCGACATTCGCAATGCAACCTTCCGAGCCGTTCGACATGACCAGCATCCGATGGCCCGCTGGGTTGATCTGGTTGCCCCCAATGCGGTGCGACCGCAGAATGCCACGATAACCATCCCCGGCCCGGCACCAAAATACGGACAAGACACGCGCGAAATCCTTGCGCGTCTGGGTTATGGTGACACCGAGATACAACGTATGATCGAAAAAGCCGTGGCAGCTGAGAGCTGGTCGGAAAAATATCTGCCGGAATAGACACATGACCCAAGACAAGTTCGGACCGGAAATCACGCCACGCACCCGTGCAAAGGCGCGCCATATCCTAGATCATTATTACATCGGCCCGTCCCGAAATGATGCGGTTCTCGAGATCTGGGGATATACCCCAAAGATGAGCTATGCCCCCGGAGATCGCGTGGCACTTCATGTGTCGACCACGGCGCGTGAATGGGATCTTGAGATCGGTCGCGACGGGCTGGTCTATCAACCACTCCTGACCGAGACGGGCTTGCCGGGGGTGTATCACCCCACGCCGGAGGATTGCTCGGTCAAGGGTTGTGGCTGGCCCGAGGGCTATGGTTTTTGCATTCCCGAAGACTGGGCGCCTGGCGGCTACCTTGTCACCTTCCGCGCCCGCAGTGGCGACGAGATGGTCGAAGAGCATCACATCATCCTTGTAAGAAGCGCCCCTGATGCCACGCCATCACCCTATGTTCTGGTTTGTGCCACCGGCACATGGCTGGCTTATAACTGCTGGGGCGGCTCGAACCATTACGAAGGCATCACCGGTCCCGAAGGTAACGCCTTTTCCCCGGTTCTTTCGACCCAGCGACCCTGGTCGCGCGGGTTTTGCAGGCTGCCTGAAGGCGCCCCGCGGGCGCTGCGGGAAAAGCCGACCAGACCGGGCGAAATGGTGCGCTACCCCAATATGGAATGGGCTTACGCTTATGGCTATTCCAAGAAATACGCCTCGGCTGGGTGGGCCAGCTATGAACGCCATTTCGCCCGTTGGGCCGAGGGGGAAGGCTATGATTTCGACGTGATCGCGCTGCATGATCTTGAGCACGACCCGAAGCTGCTTGGCCGGTATGCCTGTGCCGTGTTTGTCGGCCATGACGAATACTGGAGCGCGATTATGCGTGACGCTGTTGACACCTATGTCGATGGCGGTGGCAACGTTGCACGGTTTGCCGGAAACTTCCTGTGGCAGACCCGGATCGAAGACGAGGGTCACACGCAGATCTGTTACAAGTATATCGCGGATCAGGACCCGCTTATGGGCACCGAACAAGAGCACCTCGTCTCGGGTGCCTTCGAGGTCGCACCAGTTGACCGCCCGGGTGCCTTGACATTCGGTGTTAACGCTCTGCGCGGTGTTTACGCCGGTCTTGGGAATTGCGTGGGCGGCGGCGCAGGCGGCTTTACGGTCTACCGCCCCGACCATTGGGCATTTGACGGAGCCGGGGTCGGCTATGGCGACATTTTAGGCGCGCACGGCCGGATTTTTGGCTATGAGGTCGATGGTCTGGATTACCGTTTCGAAGACGGTCTGCCATTTCCCACCTGTACCGACGGCGCTGTTCCAGAGATCGAGATACTTGCCATGGGGCTTGCCACCAATATCGAGGCAGATCACGGGGTCTGGGGTGAAACGCTCTACATCGGCGCCGACGATGCGCGGTTCAAGGCGCAGATGCTGTTCGGCGAAGTCACACCCGAGACGCTCGACGCCTGTAAACGTGGCAATGGGATGATCATCTCGTGGCGTCGCGGCAAGGGTCAGATCTTTACAGCCGCAACCTGCGAATGGGTTGCCGGGCTGATCCGCCGGGACGAGCAGGTAGAACAGATCACCCGCAATGTGCTCGACAGGTTGGGAAAGGGTTAGGTTACGTGCTCAAATGAAGGTTGGGGCGTATTGCCTTTCCAAAGAATTACTTGTTTCGCGGATACATGACCCTCACGTTTACTACCAGCAAGTGATGCGGTGACTAACAACTCGATCAGACGAGAGACGATCAGCAAATTTAAGCCCAAGCCGAACTGGTTTTTTCAGGTTTCACCACACAACAGGAATGGCTTAGCGAATTAGCAAAGGCCGTTTACGATATCCGGCAAATGTCCGATACCGTGCAAACCAGAATACAATCGCGCAGCAACGTGGCGTTCGCCGAAGAAGAGCGTCAAGGGACATTGCTGGCAGCTAAAGTCCGAACACTTGCATTGGCCGTTGTTCTTCTTTGGCAGGCGATCGACAGCCCGGAAACAGGACCGGCTTATTACTTCAATCTTCTGGAAATTTTTTTCTTTATTTTATTGGGAGGTTTGCAGTTTGTCGCTGCCTACACGCGTCGCGGCGGGCGTGGTCTTCCGTATGTGTTCGTTACGTTAGATTGTGTTTCTCTTGCAGCCGTTTTTACCTTGGGATCACCATATATCGACAGCCCCTTGCCACCCGCCATAGCGATGGACACGGCGCGGTTTTTGTTTTTCTTCCTATTTCTGATGCAGACATCTTTCAGTTTTCGGCCTTCCCTTGTGGTTTGGTGCGGTGTCAGCATCATTGTGTCCCGCCTCGGGATGTGGGCATGGTTTCTGAGTCAGCCTGACGTACGCAGTAACTTGGAGTTGACCGAGCAATCCGTTGAAGCCTGGCTTGCCGGGGCAAGAGACTTGAACTTTCTGTTTCTTGGCTATGCAGCCATAGAATTGATGGTCGTGCTGATCGTGTCTGCCGGGCTTGCGATCGTCGTCGCGCGCTCTCGCAGGCTGGTTCAGAATTTCATTTCGACCGAAAGAAAGCGAGCCAGCCTGGCGAGGTATTTTTCACCCAACGTGCTTGACGAATTGAGCAGTCTGGAAGCCGGAATTGCGGCTGGTAGGCAACAAAACGTTGCCGTGTTATTCGCGGACATAATGGGGTTTGCGAAGCTTTGCGAGAACGCGACTGCCGACGAGGTGATCGAACTTTTACGAGACTACCATGATCGGTTGGGTAAATCGGTATTCGATAACTCTGGCACTTTGGACAAGTATATCGGCGACGGTCTTATGGCCACGTTTGGCACTCCAACGCCCAGTGCACACGACCCTGCCAATGCGTTGAACTGCGCATTCGAGATGATAGAAGCGTCAGACAAATGGAACGCAGAAAGAGAGTTGTCCGGGAAGGAACCGGTGCGTGTGGGAATCGGGCTGCATTGGGGATCGGTTGTAGCTGGCGACATAGGCAACGAGCGGCGACTGGAATACGGCGTGATTGGGGACAATGTGAATGTCGCAAGCAGGATCGAGCACCTGACCAGAGAACTGAACACGCAATTGGTCGTGAGCCACGATTTGGTGCAGGCCATCGGGCACAACGATGCAATCCCAAACTTAAGCCGGTTGACTGACGCCGGAGAACAAAAAATCCGGGGGCGCGCCGCTCTGGTTAAGGTTTGGGTTTATCCGGCAAGCCGATGACATCTCAGCGCGACAGCATCGCGACAGTTGAGCTCGCATTTATTTCCGAGCTCACTTGTAGACGGTGATCCTATCAAGGCATTGGGCGATTGAGACCGGCACGGCAGTGAGGCCTGTCAAACCTCCGCCCCCCCGTAAACCAGGCAGGGGTTACTCGATCCGAGAAAGTAATTGGAAAACCGGCAAGAGTTGCCCAAAAACACCTTTCGTTCGTTCAATGAGGTTTGGTTCGATAGCTAAGGCAGGATTGCTCAAATCTGTCCAGACGGTAAAGCCTTTGCGGCGCAATGCCTCTTCATTTGGATGATCTTTGTCGAAACCGGAGGGAACACGTTTCAATTCAGGATCCCCGACCCGGAAACCACGCTTTCGCATCTCAGCGGCAAGCTGTATCACCTCTGCCCCATTGGGGCCTGCCATCTCTGTTCGGAAGGCATCCAACGCTTCCTTTTCGTACTGAAACACCCCGCAGCCAAGCGCCAGATCATCGGGTGAGAGACCGAAGAACCACATCGGCGGCTGATCCGCACTCCCGTCTGGAATAAACGCAATATGCAGGTGTGCGTTGTAAGGTGTTTTGTCCTTGGAAAAACGGACATCCCGATGAATACGAAAAATCTTGCTGCTATGGGTCTGGCCGGTCAGATCACGCAAGGCATCCGCCATGTCATTCGCGAACAGCGTGCCTGCCTGCTTCAAATGGGTCTCGTAAGTTGATTTGTTGGCTGCAAACCATTCCTTCGTGTTATTGGCCCGCAAATCCCTGAGAAAACCAAGCGCTTCGGGTGAGAAACTTTCAAACTGAGCCATTGCTTTCTCCGTTCAGTCTTTCGCGGGAAGGGCCGCGGCGTGTTCGAGACAAAGGTGTAACCAGCGCAGCAAAGCGGCGTCATCGCAATCACTCTCATCCACGCGGATAAAACCGCCCAGTTTGCGTGTGCCGTGGATCACTTCTTGGGCCGTGGGATCCGCCAGCGCAATGCTTTCGTTGTCCTTGCCCACCCGGAACATGAACCGGCCCAGCCCGTCGTTATGCCGCCGCGCCCCGCACAGCATGTTGCCGTTCAAGAAAAAGCAATTACCACCCATCATGCGCTTTTCTGAAATGCCCACATGCGCGGCCAAAGCGTCGCGAATGCGGGCGTTGAGGGTTTCATCCACCGGCATCAGCTGGATGCCTCAAGCTGCCGGTGGATTGATGGCGTGAACGGAACATAATCGACGAAGTTTCCATGTGACCGCATTACGCGCACGAACCTGTCGCCCCCATCCCATAGCGGATGGGCAACCGTCCTGAATCGACGCAGGTCAACAGCAATCGCCAGTGGAACGGTTACCCAGTCTAATAACGCTGCAACAACCTGCACAATGTGCGAACTTTGTTCCATCTGCGCCCTCCTTTCAGACAGTTCTCAGGGTCTCATGCTTTCATAGGTGATCAATGCAAAGCGGGCACCTTGGGGGTCGTTCAGCGTGGCCATGCGCCCGACCCCCGGCATATCCATCGCGGGTTGAAGAACGGTGGCGCCTTTGGCTTCGGCCTTTGCAACACTCGCATCCACATCGGTCACTGTGAAGAAGACCGTCCAGCTTCCACGCGCCTCTGGCATTGGTGAAAAGCCTCCGATAGCGGTCTCTCCCACAACTGCGGCTGAATAACTGGACCCATCCTGCATCGGCATATCGCTGATCGTCCAGCCCAGCACATCCTGGTAAAAGGACTTGGCCTTGCTCTGATCCGGCCCGGAATGCCCGATCCATCCTGAATTTCCGACAGCCGTCATCTCAAGTATACTCATGGGTACCTCCGTTGGTTACGCCCGCCACATGCGGGTCTGACCCAAGGACGTATGAGGAGTGTGTGTTCCTACAGGCCCTCCAATTCTTTTTGACTGATTTTGATTTTTTCTTTGATCACGTCACATTCCAACGCGGTGGGGGAAAGCGCCAACACGGTTTCAAAGGCGGAAATGGCGTCTTTATGATCCCCCGCTTCTTGCAAAAGGCCACCTCGCATTGCGTGAAACCAACGATAGTTGGACAACTCCTGTGACAGCGGATCCATTGCTTTCAATGCATAGTGTGGGCCGTATAGCTTGGCCTGTGCGGCAATCTGGTTGAGCCGGATCACCGGTGTCGGCTGTAATGCGTAAAGGGCAGCATAGTGACTTTCGATCAACGCCCAGTTGGTTTCTTTCGATGAGGCGGAACAGGCATGTGCCGCTGCGATTGCAGCCTGGACGATATATACCCCGCGGTGACCAGTCCGCTGGGCTTTTTGCAACAGCGATGTAGCCTCAGCGATATTCGAGCGATCCCAAAGATCGCGGTTCTGATCGTCGAGTGCGACAAGCTTGCCTTCCGCGTCAATCCGGGCCCGGCGCCGGGCGTGTTGAAACAACAATAGCGCCAGCAATGCGGCCTGCTCGCCCATTGCAGGGAACAATGCGACAAGAAGGCGGGCAAGCCGGATCGCTTCTTTGCACAGCGTGAGCTTGATTTGCTGCGGCCCGGCCGAGGTCGACCACCCTTCGCTGAACATCAGATAAACCATTGTCGAGACTTCGCCCAACCGGGCTTGCCTCTCAGCCGGGCTTGGCGTTTCAAAGGCGACCGGGTTATTTGCGATCTTCTTTTTGGCGCGGGTAATGCGCTGCTCCATGGTTTTGGATTTGACCAGAAATCCGCTGGCGATCTCATCGACACTCAGCCCCACGACCACCCGCAAAGCAATGGCGATCTGATCCCGCCGATCCAGTTCCGGATGACAGCAGATGAACAGCAAGCGCAGGACATCGTCCCGCATCTCGTCAGGGTCGGGTGTTTCCGCCGGCATCGGTTGAAACTCCTCTGCGTGGCGCGACAGGATTGCCGTGCGCCGCCGGGATTTGCGTAATTCGTCCAGACCCGCATTCCGGGCCGTGGCCAGAAGCCATGCCAATGGATCACGAGGCGCCCCGTCCTGGGGCCAAACTGCCAAGGCTTTCAGGCAGGCGTCGGCAAAGGCCTCCTCTGCGGTGTCCAAATCCCGAAAAACCCGCGTCAGGGCAGCAATGGCGCGCGGGCGTTGATCAGCAAATGTGGCCTCCAGCCAGTCTGACATGATCTATTCCGACGATATTGCACCCCCGGCCCAGGCCACAGGCCGAACTTCCAGCCGCGCGACCGGTGAAGAGATCAGTTTTGCATGTTCCAACGCTTCCTCAAGGTCTTTGAAGTCAGCGGCGTAAAACCCAAGGAAGTTTTCCTTGGTCTCGGAAAACGGGCCATCGGTGATCAGGGGGGCAGCGCGCTCAGACGTGGCCGGTTCGACCATTACCGCTGACGTTGGCGGCATCATTTTTATCGACACGAACTCTCCGCGTTCCGACAATACTGCTTGCAGGGCGCGATGGCCTGACATCACTTCGTCCTGGCGATCTTTCGGCAATGCCTCGAACACGCCCGGTTCCCCATAAATTGTGATTGCGTAAATCATTTTCGCCTCCTTGCGTTGGTCGCATTGTGCAAGGACGCGCGACGCCATGCAAATCCGACAACGACCAGAACCGACAAAATTACCCAGGCCGCTTTTGTCTGAAAACCCAGCGGCCCGGGCTTCCATTTCCATCCAGATAACAGGTCGGGGGTTTTCAATAACCGGTACAAAACCCGTGTCTTGAAAACCGGTTCCCAGAAAAATGTCCAAATGGTAGGCTGCGAAACTATGGAAAGCCGGCCAAATCGTCGATTAGCAGCCATCTTAGCCGCCGATATCGCAGGCTATTCAAGATTGGTTGGCTTGGATGAAGAAGGCACCATCGACAAGCTGCGCCGGATCCGCGCTGAAGTCATCGAGCCCTTGATCGCCGGGTATTCAGGGCGCATTGCGAACACAGCGGGTGACAGTTTTCTGATCGAATTCCCCAGCGCGGTCGATGCGGTTCGCGCGGCCGTCGCGATACAGGCTGAACTGACGAAAAGAAACTCAGATGCGGAACCCGACCGCGCAATCGTTCTTCGGATCGGTTTGAATGTCGGCGATGTCATCTCAAACGCAGACGACATCCTGGGTGATGGTGTCAACGTGGCCGCACGGCTTGAGGCGCTGGCAGAACCTGGGGGGATTATCGCATCGCAGGCGATTGTCGGATACGCGCGCAACAAGGTGCCCTTCGCCTTTACGCCAATTGGCCCGCAATCCGTCAAGAATATTGCGGACCCCATTGAGGCGTTCCGCGTCGAAACAGATGCGTTGACCCCGGCGGTAAAGCACAAAACGAAGAAAGCACCGCGTCTAATGAAGCTGGCTGCAATCCTGATCGTGTTGGGTGCGACCGGGTATGTCGGGACAAAGACATGGGAAAAGGGTCGGCTGC
Source organism: Ruegeria sp. N10 (assembly GCF_056531545.1). Classification (NCBI taxonomy): domain Bacteria; kingdom Pseudomonadati; phylum Pseudomonadota; class Alphaproteobacteria; order Rhodobacterales; family Roseobacteraceae; genus Ruegeria; species Ruegeria sp. N10. The sequence goes on from NZ_JBQFLY010000010.1 coordinate 19,676, forward strand.
GCGCCTCTGAGGCACAGATGGCTTACCCACTTCCAGACCTGCCTTCGATCGCCGTGCTTCCGTTGACGAACTTCACCAGCGACGTGTCCAACAAGATGTTGATAGATGGCGTTTCCGAGGATCTGATAACGGACTTATCCCGCATATCAGGGTTATTTGTCATCGCCGGAAACACATCCTTCGCATTTCAGGACCGCGACATTGATGTGGCAGGCTTTGCCGAGAAACTGGGCGTTCGCTATGTCGTTGATGGAAGCCTTAGACGCAGCGGAGAAGGTTTTCGGGTCAACATCCGCCTGACGGACACTTTGAACGGCAGATTGATCTGGGCGGAGCGTTTCGACGGTGAAATCGATGAGGTCTTCGACCTGCAAAACAACATTGTACTGGCGATTGCGCACGAGTTGGATGTTCCGCTCGACACGCAAAGCCGGATTGCTATCGAAAACATAGAAACTGGAAAGATCGAGGCGCGCGAAGCGTTCCAGCGTGGATGGGAGCTTTATTCACGCTTCAATGAACAGGACAATCTGGCCGCAATTCCGCATTTTGAACGCGCGGTCGAGTTGGACCCGAATTATGCGCGCGCCTGGGCGACGTTAGCTCTGGCACACTTGCGACCACACATCTTCCACCACTGGTCAGCCTTTGCAGATGCTGACGAACGGATGCATATCGGACTGTTCTATAAATACTACCGTGAACTGACGCATCAGGACACCTCGCTTATCCATGTTATCAGGGCAATAGTCGCTCTCAACCTTACGGATTGGGAAGGCGCCGAGAGCGTAAGTCGGGGAACAGAAGAAGCGAGGCAAGAAGCCGCGAAAGCCATTGCCCTGCAACCAAGCGACCCCGAAGCGCATGTGACAATGGGATGGGCCTTGATCGCGGGCGGCGAGCCAGAGGAAGGGCTGGCATTTGTGCAGGCCGCAATGCGCTTAGATCCGGAATATCCCAGCCACTACGCGTTATTTCAGGGGGCTGCACTGTTTGCCATGAATGATCTGACTGGTGCAGGGGCCGTTATAATGTCTGAGTTGGACCGAAACCGGCAGGCAGTTGAGTTGATGCCATTTGCAGCGTCGGTTCTGGCCTTGAATGGTGACCGAAGCAACGCGCGCGCAATGATCGAACAATGGCAGGACGGAGAAAACGAGAAAGTTCTGAGCGAAGCGGTACGCGATTATTTCTTTATCGTGCGATGGATCGGCGAGCATCAATATTTGAACAACCGTTTGAAAAAAGGCCTTCGATTGGCCGCGCTTCCGCCGAGTACGACAGTTGCAAGTCTCAAAGCTGATCTGATGCGCGGAGATGCCAAGGAACAACGTGACGCGGCTCAGTCTTTGGCGCTCTTTGGTGCCGACGCAGCTCCAGCCGTTCCGGAACTGATAAAGCTGTTGGGTAGCCCTTCGGTTTTTGTCAGAAAAGAAGCGGCCATCGCCTTGGGTGAAATCGGAGGGAAAGCATCCCCCGCTTTACCTGCATTGGAAGCAAACGCAGACGAGTCTTTGTCGGGAAGATTTGCCGCCCGAGCCATTGAACAAATACGCGGAGCCTCACAATAACGACGACTTTGGGCGCTATCGACCTCTTTGCTCCTGCTGTTATTTGGAGACTGTTGGCTGGAAACCCGGGCAGATATCATTCGCCCCGTTGACCGCAGCCTCAGGCAAGTGTTCTGAACGCATTCAGGCTTTCGCTGAAATGCTCGATGAACTCCAGTGTTATCAAAGACGGCTGCTTCAAAACCGGGCGTACCAGCGAAAGCGTATGCGGCAAGAACGGCTTGAATGGCCTGTAGCTTAGCCCCCGGTCTGTGTAATGGACAGCGTCCAGCTCGCTGACAATTGAAACACCGACGCCTTTTATCGCCAATTCACATGCCGCCGTGAATTGCCGGACTTCGATATGCGAGTTGAGTGTAACATTGGCCTGCTGAAATGCCTTCGAAAGCCGTCCGAAAAAGTCGCTATCGCGCCGCGTATGTATGATGCTCTCATCTGCAAGATCGGAAGGCGTCACCTCCGAGAGGTTCTCAAGTGCGTGATTTTTCGGGAACACGCAAACCGTGCGCACATCGACATTTCTGCTTTCGACTCCAGGATGACCGTTAAAGCCATCGGTGATTCCAAAGTCATATTGTTCGCCGACCATCCATTCCAAAATCCGTTCCGGCCTGTCCGGTTCGATCGTCATAGTAACACCTGGCCGGTCTTTCAGAAAACTTGCCACAACATCCGGCAGATGGCTGGTGGCAAAACCGGGAAGGCAGGCGACGCGGATATGCCCGGCTTTTCGCTGTGTGATATTCTGACTGGCGTCTGATATCTGCTTCATCAATTCCAGAACACGGTCCACGCTGGGTTGCAGATAGCGAACTTCCTGGGTTGGCACCAATCGCCCTTTGCGGCGATCAAAAAGTTGAAATCCAAACGATTTTTCAAGATCCGAAAGCAACCTGCTAACAGCTGGTTGGCTTATCCCCAAATCGGCGGCAGCTGCTGTGACCGAACCATTGGTGGTCACCGCCATGAGCGCTTCCAGTTGCCGAATTCTCAAAGTTTGTCTCATTCCAGACCCGGTGCTGCTTGTACATTCAATGTGTATAACACCGTATTATGATTTTTGCCAAAAAATAGGTCTTGAATTATATTTCTTTAGCGGTAACGTCGTGAAATCGTCATGTGTGTCGAATACGCGTTGAAGTCGGTACTCAACGAAGCATCGAACCTGATGCATGGGAGGAATCATGAAAAAGAATTTGCTTGGCGCTCTTGCCGTTACAACTGCCTTGTCACCCTTGGCGGCAATGGCGCAAACCGAAGTTCAATTCTGGCATGCCTTCACCGGCCGCCTTGGCGAACTTGTCAAAGCGCAGGTTGAAGAGTTCAACGCCGGTCAGGATGAGTTTGTCGTGGTCGAAAGCCACAAGGGCAACTATTCGGAAACCCTGAACGCTGGCATTGCCGCGTTCCGTGCTGGCGAACAGCCACACATCCTGATGGTTTTCGAAGTTGGCACCGCAACGATGATGTCGGCGAAAGGCGCGATCAAGCCGGTCTACGAAGTCATGGCTGAAAGTGGCGCGTCTTTTGATCCCGACGCCTATATCGGTGCGGTGAAAGGTTACTACACCACCACCGACGGAGATATGTTGTCGCTGCCGTTCAACTCTTCCACGCCGGTCTTGTGGGTCAACCGAGATGCCATGCAGGCGGCGGGCGTTGATCCTGACACTGACCTGTCGACTTGGGAAAAAGTCGGCGATGTGCTGGAGCAACTCAAAGCCGGAGGCGAGGACTGCCCGCTGGTGACGGCATGGCAAAGCTGGATTCACCTCGAAAACCTGTCAGCCTATCACAACGTTCCGTTTGCATCGCAGGACAATGGTTTTGCTGGTCTGGACACAGAACTGATGCTGAACGGCCCGGTACAGGTCGCGCACCTGAGCGCCATGGGCGACTGGGCCAAGGATGGGGAATTCATCTATACCGGTCGCAGAAATGAAGGCGGCGCAAACTTCCGGGCCGGTGAGTGTGCCTTGTTCACCGAAAGCTCGGCCGGGTATGCCGGGATCAAAGCCGAGGCCGAGTTCGACTTTGATGTGCGCCCGCTGCCGTATTGGGAAGCGGTCACAAGCGAGCCGCAGAATACCATCATCGGCGGTGCATCCCTTTGGGTGATGGAAGGTCATGATCCCGAAGAATACAAAGGCGTTGGCGAGTTCCTGAGCTTCTTGTCTTCGTCTGACGTTCAGGCGGCATGGCACCAGAATACCGGGTATCTTCCGATTACCGCAGAAGCCGGTGAAGCAACCCGTGCGGCAGGTTTCTATGATGAAAACCCGGGCACCGATATCGCTGTGATCCAGATGACCGCGAAAGAGCCGACAGCAAATTCGAAAGGTCTGCGTCTGGGATCGTTCGATCAAATTCGCGGTATCATCGATGAGGAACTTGAGGCCATCTGGGCCGGCGAGAAAACTGCCCAGGAAGCCATGGACAGCGCAAAAGAACGCGGTGACGCGCTTCTGCGCAGGTTCGAATCGGCGAATCAATAAACCTCTGAAATCCGGTGCGGGCTCGGCAGAGCCCGCATCCACTTTTCCCGGCGGGTCATCAGGATGGAAAAACGCGTCACATTCCGCGGCTGGCTGTTGCCATTGGCGCTGATCGCACCACAGGTCGTCATTTCTGCCGTATTCTTCTTTTATCCCGCTGCACAAGCTGTGTGGCAGTCGCTGTTCATCCCAGATCCGTTTGGGTTGTCGTCCAAGTTCGTAGGTCTGGGCAATTTTGAGTTTCTGCTAAGCGACAAGTTTTATCGCGCATCCTTTGTAACCACGGCCGTGTTTTCGACGCTTGTTACGCTCTGTTCCATGATCCCGGCCCTGTTTCTGGCAGTCATTGCAGATCGGCTGATCAAAGGATCCGGAGCTTATCGGACGTTGCTGATTTGGCCTTATGCAGTCGCACCGGCGGTTGCGGGTGTGCTATGGCTGTTCATGTTCAACACGCGCGTCGGTGTCGTGTCGTGGTATCTTGGACAGCTGGGCTATGACTGGAACCACGTCTTGAATGGCACCGAGGCGATGGGGCTTGTGGTCGTCGCTTCGGCCTGGGGGCGCATCAGTTATAACTTTTTGTTCTTCTTCGCCGCACTCCAGTCGGTTCCGCGGTCGGTCATCGAGGCCGCAGCGATCGATGGCGCACGGTTCTGGCGCAGGTTTTTCACGATTGTCCTGCCGTTGCTGTCACCGACAGCGTTTTTCCTGCTTGTAGTGAATGTGGTCTATGCGTTCTTTGAAACTTTCGGCGTAATCCACACAATCACCGGTGGCGGTCCGCAGCAGGCCACGACCATTCTGGTTTACAAAGTCTTTTCAGACGGGTTCGTCGGTCAGGATCTGGGCTCGTCTTCGGCGCAATCGGTCATTTTGCTGATTGTCGTCGGCCTTCTGACCGTCATTCAGTTCAAGTACGTGGAAAAGAGGGTGCATTACTGATGGCAGCCCAACAGCACGGAATGGTCGAAAAGCGCGGAGCGGGTATCTGGCTGACACATGCCCTGATGATCCTTGGCGTCCTGGTCATCTTCTTTCCGATTTGGCTGGCATTTGTCGCCTCAACCGTTACCCAGCCGGAAGTTGTATCACCACCCATGCCGCTTTTGCCGGGTGATCAGTTCTGGGAGAACTACAAGGCAGCCTTGTTTTCCGGCGTGAATGTCCCCGTCGCAACGATGCTGTTCAACAGCCTTGTGATGGCCATCGGGATCGCAGTGGGCAAGATCGTCATTTCACTGCTGTCGGCATTTGCAATCGTCTATTTCCGCTTTCCCGGTCGAACAACGTTCTTTTGGCTGATCTTCCTGACCCTTATGTTGCCGGTCGAAGTGCGCATCGTTCCGACATTTGAGGTCGTGGCCGGGTTCGGCATGCTCAACAGCTATTACGGGCTGATCTTTCCGCTGATCGCCTCGGCCACGGCGACCTTCCTGTTCCGTCAGTTCTTTCTGACAATCCCGGACGAGCTGGCCGAAGCTGCGCGTGTGGATGGTGCCCGGCCTATGCGGTTTTTCATCGATATCGTCGTACCGATGAGCCGGACAAACATCGCGGCACTGTTCGTCATCCTGTTTATCTATGGGTGGAACCAGTATCTGTGGCCGCTGCTTATCACCACCGACCCTGAAATGAACACCATTGTGATGGGCATCAAGCAGATGTTCCCGTCTGGCGATGATGTAGCTGATTGGCCGGTCATCATGGCAACCTCCATTCTGGCGATGATCCCGCCGGTCATCGTGGTGGTGTCGATGCAAAAGCTCTTTGTCCGCGGCCTTGTCGATAGCGAGAAATAAGAAATGGCAACAGTAACTCTGGAGAATGTCAAAAAGAGCTTTGGCCCGACAGATGTCATACATGGCATCGACATCCAAATCGAAGATGGCGAGTTCATTGTCATCGTCGGCCCTTCGGGTTGTGGGAAATCCACGCTGCTGCGGATGGTGGCAGGGCTTGAGACCGTGACCTCGGGTGAAATCCGGATTGGTGAGGAACGGGCCAACGAAAAAGAGCCGATGGATCGCGACATTGCCATGGTGTTCCAGAACTATGCGCTCTACCCCCATATGTCGGTCCGGCAGAACATGGGCTATGGCCTGAAGATTGCAGGGTTGCCCAAGGCCCAGATCGATCAAAAAGTGACCGAGGCGGCCAGGCTATTGCAGCTTGAACCATTGCTGGACCGCAAACCCAGACAATTGTCAGGCGGCCAACGTCAGAGGGTGGCTATGGGCCGCGCGATTGTCCGTGAACCTGCGGTCTTCCTGTTTGACGAGCCTCTTTCGAACCTGGACGCCAAGCTTCGCGTGCAGATGCGGCTTGAGATTCGTGAGCTCCAGGAAAAACTGGGGATCACGTCGCTTTATGTAACCCACGATCAGGTTGAAGCCATGACAATGGCCGACAGGATGATCGTCATGAACGGCGGTATCGCCGAACAGGTTGGCACACCGCTAGAGGTATACGAAACACCAAGAACCCTGTTTGCGGCGCAGTTCATCGGCAGCCCCGCGATGAATGTCTTTGAAGCCCGACGCGAAAACGGAACCGCCATGATTGGTGAGGTCGCGGTTGGTTCGTCGCCGGGTCCTGATACTGCCTTCAAACTGGGGGTACGACCCGAGCATCTATTGCTGGATGACAATGGCCCGATTGAGGCCACGATTCAGATGGCAGAGCCATTGGGGGCAAACACGCTGTTGCACGGTCAACTGACCGGCTCGGGCGATCCGATCACGATCAGCCTTCCGGGTGTAAATCCGATTGAAGGCCGACATCCGAACATGCGGTTTTCTGTGTCCTCAAACCATTTGCATCTGTTTGACCAATCTACCGGTGAAAGGCTGGAAGGCTGATGGCATTCCCTCAGGTCGAGGCTTTCCGGGGGCGCGACAACCTGATCCGCATCGTAGGCCACCGGGGTGCGCGAGGTGTGTTGCCTGAAAACAGCATGATTGGCTTCGACTTTCCGTTGTCCATTGGCGTGCCGCTTCTGGAGTTTGATGTTGTTCTCACGGCTGACGACATCCCTGTCATAACCCATAATCACCGGCTGCACGCCCCCAGTTTTCGCGATGCTGACGGCCAGTTTCTGACCGGGGAAGAGCCGAAGGTTTCAACCCTGACATTCGAGCAGATTCAGAAGTTCGATGTCGGGCGGTTGGATGGGAATTCTGCCTATGGTCAGCGTTTTCCTGATCAGGCACAAATGGATGGCGTTCGCGTTCCAAGGCTGCTTGACCTGCTGGATCTGGTGAGTGACCCCCAACATAGCGATGCCTGTCTGATGCTCGAGCTGAAGTCGGACCCCGCTTTGGCCCATGACGCGCGCTACAGAGAGAAGTTTGTCCGCCTTGTCCTGCAAGAGGTCCGTTCCAGGGCCCTGTCGTCGCGCGCCGTGCTGCACAGTTTCGACTGGAATCTGTTGGAAGAATGTCAGCGGCAAGCGCCTGATATGCCATCTTCTTATCTGACCCAACTTCCCGAAAACGCCGAGGATGTAGGGGAGGATTCTTCAAAAGCAGTCTGCCCGGATTTTCGAGGCCGCAAAGGCGATATTCCGCTATTGGTCAAGCAAGCGGGCGGCTCACTGTGGTGCCCGTATTATGCAGATGTAACTGCCGAAAACGTCGAACTGGCCAAGGATTTGGGCCTTTGCGTTGCGGTTTGGACGGTCAATGACCCTGTAGACATTGCCAAGATGATCGACCTGCGTGTGGATGCCATTGTTTCTGATTATCCGGGTCGGGTGCAAAGGCACTTGTCTGACCGGGGTATGAGCTGGCGTTAAACCGCCCTGAAGGCCGGGGCTGAATGCCTCGCCCTTCAGTTTATCAAATTTCCTTCGTACGGGCAGAGAACCCCTAGAACAGTTGCAAATCCTTCGCGCCGCTTTGGATTTCAGCAAAGTTCGGCATGTTCTGGATCGTAACAGGTGCGGGTTTCGTGCCCGGCATCGCAACCGTCGGTTTCGCCACGTTCGCCATTCCAAAGACCGGTTTTTCCAGCTCCCCCCGGATATCGCGCAGCAGCGTTTTATGATCCGGCATCACTTTGACGATCTGCGCAAGATCCTCTTTCGCACGCTGCATGCCCTGGAACCAGATCACTTTCTTCAACGGCCGCAAACGATCTCGGATGCCGGTACCGTAACCCGTATCATAGACCTGTTTGCCCAACAGAACCGTCTGGTACACGCGATGATCAAACAGCGTGGCAAATTCCACATCGTGATCCATCGGCAGACGGTGCTGCCACAATTCCAGATTCTCGGCCAGGCGATCCGGTATCTTCATCTCTGTTCGCGCGTCGATCCAATACGGGTCATCCTTTCGGTTACCCAATCGGTAATGCAGGCAGATGAATTCCAGAACCTCGTTATAAAGCTTATCCATCTGCCGGTTGTATCTTGCCCGCAGCGACGGGGCGACGTCGCGCGTCGGCAAGTGTTCTGCAAACCAGCGTACTGCGTGGTCAATCATGTGGATCGCGGTACTTTCCAACGGCTCGATAAACCCGCCGGACAGACCGATTGCCACACAATTCTTGACCCAGGCATTGCGCACGCGCCCGACGCGCATCGGGATGATCCGCGGCGTCAAACCCTTACCGCTGTCACCCAGCCATTCAAGATATTCGTCTGCCGCCTGATCATCCGTTCGATGCGCCGACGAGAACACATAGCCCGTACCCACGCGATTGTAGAGCGGCACCCGCCATGTCCATCCCGCGCCCAGCGCGGTCGACCGCGTGAGGCTTTCGATCTTGTTGGGATTGCGGTGTTCGACCTGCAACGCCATGGCGCGATCATTAGGCAAATAGTCCGAATAATCCAAGAACGGCTCGCCCAGCGCCTGATTGATGATCAAACCGCGGAACCCGGTGCAATCGATGACCATTTCGATGTCATGACGGCCCGCGCGCTCCAGCATCAGATGGCTGACGTTGCCCTGTTCATCCAGCTCGACTTTCTGTACCTCGTCCTGGATATGCTCGACGCCGCGCTTGGTGCAGACCGTGGTAAGCATGCCCGCAAACTTCACGGCATCCAGATGATAGGCATAGCCAAAACGCTGTTCAAACTCGGGCTGACCCAGCTGCCGCGCGCCTTTGCACAGACGGCCCAGATGATCGTGGGGCGAGATGGACTGTGTAAAGTCCCGTTCTCCGTTGCAAAAGCGCAGGAAATACTCGGCGGCGTCCAACCCTTCCAGCATCTGGCCATGGGCAAAGGGGTTCACGTAATCGATGCGTTTTCCTTTGGGGTCCTTGTTCCAGTTGCAGAACTTCACGCCCAGCTTGAAGGACGCGTTCGTCTCGCGAAAAAAATCCCGTTCGGAAATGCCCGCCTGACGGAGCGTGACCGGCATGCGCGGCACCGTAGCCTCACCCACACCCACGGTCGAAATATTAGGGCTTTCGATCAGGCAGATATGTGGCCGGTCCGCTGTTGATGAAGTGCGTGAAAACACCATGTCCAGGATCAACGCGGTCATCCAGCCTGCCGTGCCGCCACCTACGATGGTGATCTTGCGCAAACGATTGTTCATATTCTTCTATCCCCATTGGTTTTGAGGACTATATCAAGTTTCCAACGCTTATCTAGGCTCTGCCATTATGTGCCTTGTGACCCGGCTTTGAACATGTCCCTGAACTGGTCGCGCAAGATGTTCTTTTGGACTTTTCCCATTGTATTGCGGGGCAATTCATCCAGTTGAATAAGCGTGCGGGGATGTTTGAACCGCGCCAGGCTGTCGCGCACAGTATCCATCAACGCGTCGAGATCCGGAGATTGCCCAGGTTCGGCAACAATCAGGCCCAGCACGGTTTCGCCGAAGTCGGGATGCGGCACGCCGATCACTGCGCTCTCCAGAACACCGGGCTGGCTGTCCAGAACCAGCTCAATTTCCTTGGGGTAGATATTGTAGCCACCCGAGATGATCAGGTCCTTGTTGCGCCCGACAATATGGACATACCCATCTTCGTCGACCCGTCCCAGATCACCGGTGATGAAGAACCCGTTTTCACGCAGCTCGGCAGCCGTCTTTTCCGGCATCTGCCAATATCCCTTGAACACGTTCGGACCACGCACTTCGATCTCGCCGATTTCACCCTGCGGCAAAGGGTTACCGTCTGCATCGCATATCTTTAGTTCCACCCCCGGCAAGGGAAACCCGACCGTGCCCGCGCGACGTTCGCCGTCATAGGGGTTCGAGGTGTTCATATTGGTTTCGGTCATGCCATAGCGTTCTAGGATACGATGACCGGTACGCTCCTTGAATTGTGTATGGGTATCCGCCAGCAGAGGGGCTGAGCCCGATACGAACAGGCGCATATGTTCGGTCAGCCCCCTGGTAAAACGCGCGTCTGCCAGCAGGCGCGTGTAGAAGGTTGGCACGCCCATCATCGACGTGGCTCCGGGCATCCTGTCAATGATCTGATCAGGGTCGAATTTTGGCAGCCAGATCATGCTTCCGCCAACCGCCAGAATGATATTGGTGGCCACAAACAGACCATGTGTGTGAAAGATAGGCAACGCGTGCAACAGAACGTCTTCGGACGCAAACCGCCACTCTTCGACCAGTGTCCGCGCATTGGACAGCAGGTTGTTCTGGGTCAGCATCGCCCCCTTTGAACGTCCGGTGGTGCCCGACGTGTAAAGAAACGCCGCCAGATCCTCACCGTCCCGATCCACGGTCGCAAAGCTGTCTGGCATTGCAGCCGCCAAATCCATCAGCGAGCCAGAGCCATCCGCATTTAGCGTTTCGACCCTGCCCCCAAAACGCGCGGCAATCGGGGTCAGTTGGTCTTTGCTTCGGCCATCACAGACAACAAGTGACGCGCCGCTGTTTTCGATGAAATACGTCAGTTCGTCCACGGTATAGGCGGTGTTCAGCGGCAGGAAAACCAGACCGGCCTGCGCACATGCCGCGTAAAGCGCCAGCGCCTCAGGCGATTTATCGACCTGAGCCGCAACGCGGTCTCCGGGTTTTAGACCCAGTTGCGTGGCCACATGGGCGATCCGGGCGGCTGTGCTCAGAAAGTTTCGATAGGTGATGGTCGTCCCGTCTGTCAGGTACAGGAAAGCCGTATCTTTGCCGGTGTGAATGCCAAACAGATCATCATAGAGAGGGTTAGCCATGTTCGATCCTCCGTTTCCTCAGCCATAACGGCGAACCGCTTCTCAGGGGAAGGTTCAACTGTGTCACACTGCGCTTTTGCTTGCAGTTCAATGTCTGGACACGTCGCATTTACTGCGCAGCGCGAGTTGCAGCTCGGAAATCGTGGTTGGTAAAGCCTTTCACCGCCTCTGCACATTTTCTGCACGAAAGCCCCATGAAGGCTGCGGATACGTCGCGCCAAAGATGCAAGCGCCACAGGCAATCTGCCGGGAACACAAACCTGCAAGCAGGAGACAGGACATGAGGCAGGAACTGACAATTCGCGGCGTACCGGACAGCATCGTGCTGGACGCGTGGTGGCTGGGAAAGATGGACGAAGCCCCCCGATGGGGAGGCAATAGACGACAGCAGGGTGGTTCTCTGATGTCCACGCTGAAAATGCGCCATGCAATCCCGCTTCTTGCATCGCTGGTTGCGCTTGCTGATTGGTTGTTTTGGGAACAGCCGCTAGGCATTTCAGTCACGGTCTTCATGCTGGTTTTGTCCGCCGCGATCATGGCGATGAAACCCCGGCGTGCGACTGCAAAGGAGTGGCTCATAGCCGCCGCATTTGCCTTGATCACCAACCTTCCGGTAGTCATCGATTTGCAGCTTCTATCTTTATTGTTCAGCCTTGCTGGTTTGGTCAGTCTGGCGACCTGGGCGCTCTTCGGTCAGACCGTAAATGAACGTCTGCTGCTGCGCACCGCCCTGCGCCTGCCTTCCATCGGCGCGACGCTTTTGCTGCGCGACACATGTCGTACCGCTGTGGCCGCCGATCTTGGGTCCGACAGCCGCCGCCACGCAGCCTCGCTGGCCTTGCCGTTGCTATTGGGCGCGGTCTTCCTTGCTTTGCTGGCCGCCGCCAATCCAGTGCTGGAAGACCTTCTGGCTGAGCTGGACCCAAGTCTTTTGTTCGAAGGGTACTTCTGGCTGCGACTTCTGTTCTGGAGTGTAATGGCCTCGCTGCTGTGGCCGTTCCTAAACCTCAGCGATCCATGGCTGGGCGGCATTGCCCGTCCCGCCACCATGCCCAAGACAGGCCCAAGCCGGGCCGCATTTCTGGTCAATCCAATCTCGGTGCGCAATTCGCTGTTGCTGTTCAACCTGATGTTCCTTGTGCAAACCGTGATGGACCTCGGCATCCTGACCGGCGGTGTATCCCTGCCTCAAGGGATGAGCTATGCCGCTTATGCCCACCGAGGCGCTTATCCGCTGGTGGTGACGGCCCTTTTGGCGGGCGTATTCACTCTGGTCACTCACAGCATGATCGGCGCGGACCGGACGTTGCGCTTTCTGATCTACATGTGGTTGGCGCAGAACATGTTCCTGGTGCTGACAGCTGCCATCCGGCTGCATCATTACGTCGACGCCTATGCGCTTACCTATTTGCGGGTCGCCGCCTTTATCTGGATGGCACTGGTTCTCACCGGCCTGCTGCTGACCGTGGTGCAAATCCATCGCGGCTTCGGTGCAACCTGGCTTCTGCGGCGTTGTTTTGCAGCGCTGCTGGTGGTCTTGTATACCTGCAACTTTGTGAATTTCGCATCAGTCATTGCCAGCTACAATCTGAGCCACGGCAGCGCTCTGATGCAACAGGACACTGGTTACATATGCAGCCTTGGCGCTGATGCTTACCCCGCTATCCGCGATCATGAAACCAGAACGGGACAGCAAGTCTGTGACGCGTGGATGCGATATGATCTGAAAAAGGATGCAATCACCAACTGGCGCGAATGGGGCTTTCGGAGATGGCGAATCCAAGCCTATTATCAGCAGCAGAGTTGAAGGACCCCATTTGATGCCTGCACGCATTCTTGTTGTCGACGATGATCCGGATATCCTTGAGGTGACAAGGTTCGCGATTGAAAAGGCAGGATATGCGCCACTTCTGGCCAGTGACGGCCTGACCGCGCTTGACACAAACCGCCAGGAAAGCCCCGACCTGATCGTGTTGGATATCGGGTTGCCCGAAAAGGATGGTCTGGAAGTATGCAGGGAAATCCGCAAATCCTCGGACGTGCCGATCCTGTTCCTGACCGCCCGCGATGACGAGGTCGACCGTATCGTCGGGCTGGAGCTGGGCGCCGATGATTATCTGACGAAACCCTTTTCCCCACGCGAATTGGTGGCCCGGATCAAGGCCATCCTGAAACGCAGCGCGCCGACACCTGCCCAGCCCGACCCGGTGTTGTCGCAAGGCAGCCTGCACCTGGATGCAGAGCGGCACCTGTGCAGGTTCGCTTCAACCCCTGTGACGCTGACCGGATCGGAATTTCGGCTGCTGGCAACTCTGATGGCCCGTCCCGACCGCGTTCTGTCCAGGGCGCAGCTGATCGATGCGCTTTACGGCTATAACATCCACGTCTCGGACCGCACCATTGACAGCCATATACGCAATGTCCGTGCCAAACTTGCCCAGGCCGGCTGTGCCGAGGGGATCGTGACCATTCACGGTGTCGGCCTCAGGATGGGTGCATGCACGCCCGGCTGAACCGCAAATGGCGCCCCAGATTGTGGACCATCGTTCTGCTGGTGCTGGGCATTGTCCTGTGCTTGCCCTTTGCCGGGCTGGTCCTATTCCGCTTTTATGATAGTCAACTGGTGCAACAGACCGAAGAAAGCCTGCTGACACAGGCTGCGGTTATGTCAGCGGCGTATGCCGAGCTTTATGCAGATGCAGCCGGGATCAAGCCGCCCCGCCCGAGTGCAATCTCAACCGAGCACGCGGTGTTCCCATCACTGTCGGTCAATCGCGAAACGGTTCTGCCACCGCGCCCGGACGCGCGGCCCGCAACCGTCCGACCCGGTTCGGTTTATCAGGCCATCGCCGCCCCGCTAAGCCGCATCGCCAACGCCGCCCAAGCGCAAACCCTTGCGGGTTACCGGATGCTGGATGTCGATGGGAACGTGTTTGCCGGAACCGCGGAAATCGGGCAGAAGCTGGGCCATGTTGACGAGGTTCGCGAGGCCCTTTCAGGGAAAACCGTCTCGGTCGCGCGCACCCGCGTGCGCGAGGACGCAACGCCTGCGCTTTATACCCTCAGCCGCGGTGCCCGCGTGCGCGTTTTCGTGGCGATGCCAGTGTACGTGGATCAGACCTTGATCGGGGCGGTTTACCTGAGCCGCACCCCGAACCATATTTTCCGCTTTCTGTACGGCGAACGTTTCAACCTTGCCAAGGCCGCGGCATTTGTCGCTTTGTCTGCGGCGCTTATCGGGTACGTGTTCTGGCGGTTCATCACTCGGCCGATCCACCTGTTGATCCAGCGCAGCCAGATGGCGGGCCACGGTGGTCAGGCATGGGAACCACCAGACCAGCTTGGCACGCGGGAAATCGCGGATTTGAGCCATAGTTTTCAATCGCTGACGGAACGCTTGCAGGACAAGCAGGACGGATTGAAAACGTACACCGCCCATGTCACCCACGAGCTGAAGTCACCCCTCACCGCCCTGAAAGGCGCGGCAGAGCTGCTGCGCGACGACGATTTGCCATCTGCGCAGAAACACCGCCTGCTGGACACTGTAGAAAAGGGCGGAAAGCGGATGGAGGATCTGCTGGCCAACATGCGCGCCTTCAGCCTGGCCGATCAGAGTGCCATCAACGGTACATGCTGTCTGAACGACATCACTGATCAGGTCGTCCAGACGTTCCCGGCGCTTGCCATCAAGGCTGAAAACGATAACTTGCCCTTGCCCGTCGCGGCACCCACCCTGCACATCATACTGACACATATGCTCGAGAACGCTCAGCAACACGGCGCGCAGAATGCCGTGCTGACAGCCTATCAGAACGACGGTGTCATCAGTCTAAAAATTGCGGATAATGGCGCCGGTATCAGTGAAGGGAACAAGGACAAGATTTTGCAGCCCTTCTTTACGACAAAAAGAGAGGCCGGTGGCACAGGTATGGGCCTGAATATTGTCAAAGCGACCATGGAAGCAATTGGTGGGCAACTCAGTGTTGTACCAAGCAATCAAGGCGCTTGTTTTCTTCTCACCTTCAACTAGCCGGGCGAGGTGAGAACTCATCAAACGGGAGGAAACTCAACATGCGCAAATTGCAGGCACAGGGCATTCACCACATCACCCTGACTGGTGCAGACCGGCAAACGTCAATAGACTTCTGGGAGGGTCTTCTCGGGTTTTCGCTTATCTTCGATCAACCAAACCTGGACGATCATTCACAGGGTCACTTGTACTTTGCCGCTGGTAACGGCCAGACGATCACGGTGTTCACCAATGAAGATCGAAAACCGTCCGGCAGTTTGCTCAGGGATCAGGTTGGCGCGGTTCATCATCTGGCCTTCGCGGTGTCACGCTCGGTTCTCATGCAGGTCGAGGAACGGCTTGACGAGAGGGGTATCAAGCACACGCCAATCAAAGACCGGGGCTTCATGAACTCGATCTATTTCCACGATCCGTTGGGTTTGAGGATCGAGCTTGCGAGTTACCGCTTTGAGCCGCCTGAAGGTGCAACTCATGGTGACGTTCTGGCCGAAGCGCACAGGCTGCGCGTTGAACGTGGTGATCTTGCGATTGCCGACGTCCACCTTGCCGATGCGATCGAGAATATCGTCTCGGAGCGTACTCCACGGATGTAACCTTTTTGTCGTTTACCCTGAGCGGTGGGCATCGTGATCCCCAACAATCGAAACTGGCAAAGTCGTTTGATCGATCCAACGTCCCTTCTGGGGTATTCTTCATGCAAAAAACCTAATCGGGAAGCGTGGCCGCTGTGAGCGACCGCAGAAATTCGGCAATGTTAGACACCTCTTGTCGGCTCACCGTGCGATTTGTGAACATGTCAATATTCAGCCCTGGAACCGTGTCTTCAACGCTCGCGGCCACAATGCGAATGTCGGCCAAAGGATCATCGCAAAGGGTGCGTCCCAACTGAGAAACGGCCATAACTTTGATCGCCTCTTCCAGACCTCTTACCGAGCCATTGTGGAAATAGCGCGCGGTCAGCGCGACATTGCGCAGAGAGGGCACGCGAAACCTGCTGGGACGCTCCTTGAGAAGCAGATCGTATTTATCCAGATAGGGATTGCCGTCCCAAAACACCGGGAATGTTCGGTAAGTCCCAAGTGGCTTTTCAGTGCCCGCTGCGGAGAACCAGAAATCCTCCGTTGCTCAAACCCCTAAATCTGTCCGGTGGGTGCTGACGTCACAAAAGGCCCAAGTGAAGCAGTTGGTTTGACAACAACGTCGCCCATAAACTCCATTTATGCTATATTAGGTCCGGTTTCAGTGGACGATTTTGCCATGTTAACGCGCCAATTACGCCAAGGCTTCTTTGGATCGTGGGTATGTCTGAGCTTCGTTTTGATGTTCGGATTGAATGCCGCATTGGCGGAAACACCTCATGCAAAACGTGTGGCTTTGGTAATTGGAAATGCACGATATGAGCATGTGTCAAATATCCCAAACTCAGCCAATGACGCCCAGGATATCTCTGCCGCCCTCAAGAGGATTGGCTTTCATGTCACCTCCAAACAAAACCTCGACTACCGAGAATTGCGCCTGACCTTAAGAGACTTCTCTGAGGATGTGGTCGATGCCGATATGGTGTTAGTCTATTTTGCAGGTCACGGGATCGAAATCGACAATACAAATTACCTGATACCGACCAATGCCGAACTCAGAAGTGACAAGGACGTAGAATTCGAGGCAATCCGCCTGGAGACGGTGCTCAACGCCGTTTCGACTGCGAAAGGTTTGAAGCTGGTCATAGTGGATGCCTGTCGGAACAACCCGTTTGTGAGCGATATGGTTCGAACCACTGCAACCCGATCAATCGGTCAAGGGTTGGGCCGCATCGACCCCAGTGGGGTTCTTGTCGGGTATTCAGCGCGAGGCGGGACGTTGGCGCTGGATGGTGACGGTCGCAACAGCCCGTATGCAGAGGCCTTTTTGGAACATATCGAGGTACCCGGGCTGGAGCTTGGGAAAATGTTCCGGAAGGTGCGGGATACGGTTTACGAACTGACAGATGGGTATCAGGAGCCATTCACCTATGGGTCTTTGCCCGGTCATGACATTTTCCTTGTCCCAGCAGCACTCAAAGAGCCAATCAATAGTAACGATGCCACTATAGATGCTGCCAAAGCCGTTCGCCCTGTCGATGAGCGCGAGCGGTCGGCACAACGTCTTCTGGGCGAGGCCATGCAACTGGAAGACGAAAGTGCAAAGCAGGGCGCTTTGAAACTGATCGCGCAGCTTTATCCAGACACCCGCGCGGGGCAATATTCTCAACAGGTTACGGATGTGGTCGGACGCACAAAACGGAAGATTGCCACACTCGTCACCCCGAAAACGACGATTTCACCCTCTGGAACCGAAAACCGCCTTGACGCGCCTGCACCGTTGCCACGCTCGAATTCGGACATCGAGGCCAGTCTGAATCTGAACCGAAACGATTACCGGAGCATTCAACGCGGCCTGAACGCGCTTGGGTTTTCAGTTGGATCAGTGGATGGGATCTTCGGGCCTCGGTCCCGTGAAGCTCTGAAAGAGTTTCAGAGGCAAAATGGCGCAGAAAGAACCGGATACCTCACAGCACAGAGCTACGCCGTTCTGAAAAATGTTGCAAAACCAGAACCATCCGCGCAAAGCGACCAACAAGCAGACCCTCAGATACTGGTGGCCGTACCCAAGTCGCCCCCAAACGAGAACGCCCAAAACGCCTTCTATGGTGACTATGTCATCGAATTCAAAAGACGACCGGACCCACGTTACAATGGCGGCGAACTTGCCAACGAAAAGCCTAAAACAATGCTGCGAGTGGTGTACCGCAAATCGGCCGCCGGGTTTCAACTTATTAGTGCTCAAGACAATACTGGAACCGGTGCGTCGCGTCCGCAAAGGTTTCGCGCATCGCTGTCTGACAACGGAAAACTGCGGATCTCAGGAAACGTGGGATACCTGTTTGGAAAAACCCGAGTTGTACCATTCTCGGTCACTCAGAGTTTTTCGAAGGAATTTACCAGTGGCAAAACCGTGCATTCCAATCAGGGTCGGTTTGATGCTGCATTTTTCTTTGATATGACAATTACACGGCGCTGAGTGAAGTCGGAATGGGTGTAGTGCGGCCCAGCAGACAGGCTCGCTTGCCCAAGCGCATCCGCGTTCGCCACGTGGCGGATCAGCAAGAACAGGCGCTTTCGGCAACTGATCTGCGTATCTGCGCTGATTGTCACAAAAAGAAGTCAGGGTCATTCCAACGGGTTTGGATGCCAATGTAGGAAGTGAAGTGCTCATGCACCTTTGTGCGGAGTTCGCCGTGGTTCGTGCCCGATGTTTCTATGTGCTTTCCTATTGTGTCACCGCACACTGCAAGACGCCGTGCCAGAGTACCAGTCTCATTAGGGCATCTAGTACGCAATGAAACACGAAGGTTCTACGCGGGGTGTTTAGTCTGGTGCGGTGTTTTGGTGCCGCGTCGGGTCGGGGCCAACGAAAGTAGTAGATGCCGTGTCGGGACAGTGAGAGATACGCATGCAGCTTCATTTTGCGTCACACTTGTGTGTCACGCCGCTCTATTGCTTGCTAACTGGTTGTATTGTTAGGTTTTGGCGGAGCCTGGGGGAAACGCTGCCGAACGCCTAATGCCCTGATAGTAAACACTATTGTAGTGTGCTGGTTTACAGAGTGTCTCACCTTAGTGTCACACTTAGAAGCACTCAATCTGCTACGTTGAACTGTGTATACCCAAACCGATACCAGATTACTGTCCTTTACTGATGAGGAAGGTTGCGACTAGCCTGCATTTGCTGAACATCGTCAGGCCAAGTGGAGCGTATGTAAGCCAGCACGTCCCATATGTCGTCGTTAGTCAGGGTGCCCTCAAAGCCCGGCATGCCGCTGTTGAAGTCTTTAATACCGCGTGCTGCCAATGCGTCTGCCCCACCTAGTATGGTATACTCGAACAGTAGCTGGTTGTCATGGTGCCATGTGTGCCCTGTCACGTCATGTGGTGGGGCGGGTAACACTCCGTCATCGCCGGGTGTTTGCCAGTCGGGTTGGCCTTCCAGATTAACTCCATGGCACGAGGCACAGTACTCTGCGTAGAGTTTTTGCCCATTCGCGAGGTCCCGGTCTAACAACTCATGATCTGCAGCGACGCTAGTACCAATACTGCATATAGCGAGTGCATACAGGTGTTTGTTCATCTCTACCTACCTTAACTCGGAAGCGTTAGTACGCTGGTGAGTGTCGCCGTTGTCGCCAGAACCGCAAATACGACTATTGCCTCAACCTCGATAGATCGGGCGAGGCGTTGCGCTGCTTTAGCCTCTCCGCTTTGTAAGGCCGGAACAAATCGGAGCTTGTTGGCAGCGGCGAGGATCAACAACAGCGCCACAAGGAACACTTTGAGCAACAGAGCCTGACCGTAGCTAGTGAACAAGAGCCCTTGGAGATTGCCAACAAACAACCAAGCCATCCAGAGACCCGCCGCGACCAGCGTTGGCACAATCAGTGCAGCAGCTTGTCCGAACCTGTGCCCTAGTTCAGCAGCATCTGTCAGGTGCTCAGGCATGAGAGCCATACCCCGCAGCGGGCTAAAGATACCCACCCAAAAGGCTACACATAGAAGATGCAACAGGAGCAAGAGTTGGACACCAAAACTCTCCAGTTCCGGCACATGTCCGATCTGTGCAAAGGACCACATGGCCAATGCGCCACCCAACAGCGCGATCCATAGGCCAAAGCGAGGAACAGACAGTCCCACAAGGATCAACACTGCGCCTGCAAGGCGATAAACAAGTACGTCGCCTACGGATGTTTGCCAAAGCAAGCCAAGCATCTCTGGATCGACCATGCCGTCAACTCCGCCTGTTAAGGCGGCTCCTCGGAGCATGAAGCCAAATACCGTTGCTGCGAGGGAAAGCCACGCCAAGACCATGGCTTGGCGCTTCATCGCAAGGCTTATCGGCGCGACTAGTTCGGAATAGAGGCACTTCACGACGACAAGCCCGGTGGACCCAGCAATGCCGATGTAGAGCACCAGCTTTGCGAGGATTGCGACAACTCCCCAAATGTCTGGCATGCTCATTCCACGGAAAAGGAAAATTCGCCCTGCATCGCATGGCCGTCTTTACCTAAACCACGCCACTCGATGACATAGGTGCCGGTTCCATTGCCCGGCAATGGGATCGTGAACACCTGACGGAAACTTGTTTGGTCCCCCAAATCCAAGCGTATCGCCGCTTGCTCTTCATGGGCCATCTCAATCCGTGTCAACCGGATGTCCTTGGTGAAGCTGAGGCCAATTTCGGCGGGCACAGAGGTTACAGTAGCCCCGTTGGCAGGTGTCGTTTCTTCGGCCTTGGAATGCGCCAGTACCCCGCTGGGAATAGCAGCCATGATTGCGAGCGTTATGATCTTCTTCATGGTTCTGTCCTCAATTTATTCCATTAGCACGCTGGATTTCACGAATGTACGCGATCACCATGGCAACGTCGCCTCGCGTCAATCCTTCGACCGGCGGCATGTCACCAAACTGCCAATGATGGCTTCTTACACCTTGTGAAACCGCCCTCTGAAAGGCTTCGTCAGCGTGGTGGCTGGGCTCGTATATCTTGTGGATCAGAGGCGGTCCTGCGCCTTCTACTCCGACCGCGTTGACGCCGTGGCAAGTAGCGCAGGAGACATCAAAGACACGCTGACCGATTACAGCATTGCCCTCAATTGACGGCATCTGAATTGCGACCATAGCATCGCCTTCAAGTGCCTCCTGCGGCGTAGTCTCTTCGATTGAACCGGGCCGAAGGGTTATGAAAGCGGCGACGGCAGCGACGGTGCATACACCGACTAGTAAGTAACTTTTTTTCATGGATTGGTCCTGACATTTTGGAAGCTTATAGTGCTGCGGTTCATTGCGAACAGCGGCACGTGCAGGTCGCAGATGTTCGCAAGGATTTACGCTGCTTCAAAGGTCAGGGGGCTTGTATGGGTTATCCGGTTCAATCGGCTTGGCTTGAGTTCCAATCTGAAACTCTGGATCAATTTCACGTTGATCCTGCGCGGCTTCTCCGTTCTGGGCGAGCAAAACAATGGCTTGGCAGATAGAGGGATTACACTCGCCGGTTCCTGAACTGTCCGGGTCATGGTGGCTGTTTGGGGACGACTTATCGATGCTATTTTTAGCCACGGAAGCGTGTTCTGTTGATTGCATGTGGCTTTCACAGTGAAGGCCGATGCAGCCATCTGATAGCGCATGAACAACGGTGCCAAAACCGGTCAGGGTGACCAGAACGCTGACTAGTAGCACAATTGAGTATCGTCGGATGACCATGGTTCAGGACGCTACTGCAGCAGACCAAGCATGACAACGCCATCACGTTTATAATTATGGATTGTGACCAACTTAATTTCGAGCTTTTTGGGCCCGCCTCCTCGTAGCTAGCAACATGAGAAGGTCCTTCGTACTAAACCCCTAACTGCAGTGATGTGGACGACGTCGCAGTTGAGTGTTGACTTGTGTCAAAGCGTAGGTTGCCAAATTGTTGGTAAGGTGCTTCGCAAATGGGTCAGAGCAACAGCATAAAAGCAACCCGGAGAACGGTGGCGTTTTTGGCTATACTTATAGCTATGGCCGCATGCACGGACAGGCATCACCACGGTGACTGGCACGGCCATGGTGCAGAGGGATGCTATGGACCTCACCATGACGCTATCGGCGAAGCTCGTTGTGGGGCGTTTGAGTAAGCTACTTTGCAAGGACGCACTCGCAAACAACCAGTCTAGCCAGTTTATGTTTGTTGATCACGAGGCCGCTGTTGATAGTGAACAGCCTCATTTGACTAGTCCAGTTTGATTGTTAGTGCATCGTCGGCCTCTGATCCATTGGAATGATGGTTTCCGGGGCTGGTGGGCGATAGCCCAATGCACTGTCCGATGTGTGGTGCTTGGTCCAGTGTGGGGTTTTGGTCTTGTGTCGGGCAGGGGCCAACGGAAGTAATATATGCCGTGTCTAGACAGTGAGAGGTACGCATGCAGCTTCATTTTGTGTCACACCTGTGTGTCACACCGCTCTAATGCTTGCTATCTAGTTGTTCTGTTAGGTTTTGGTGGAGCCTAGGGGAGTCGAACCCCTGACCTCTTGCATGCCATGCAAGCGCTCTCCCAACTGAGCTAAGGCCCCATCATTGTACCATCGGTATGGTGGACGGACGTTTAGGAGACAGCGGCTGCGAGTGCAAGTCCAAAATTGGAATTGGACGCGAATTTCCGTCCGGGCTGTCCCTCTCAAGTAAAAGGCGATCCAAGGGGATCGCCTTTTACTTGATCAGTTGTCGTCGTCTGACGTCATGTCGGTGATGTCGTCCAGTGAAACGTCATCACTGTCGTCATCATCGTCGTCCAGCAGATCGTCATCCAAATCCACGTCGACGCTGTCATCATCGTCCAGAACCAGATCGTCATCCGCCGTGTTTTCACGTGCTTTGACCGAAGCCGCGTCTTCCGCATCCGCCGCGATCATGCGGCTTTTGACTGTTTCAAGCTCCACAATCTCGCCAGTGTAGGGGCTGATGATGGGGTCTTTGTTCAGGTCGTAAAACCGCTTACCAGTTGTCGGGCAAACACGCTTTACGCCCCATTCTTCCTTGGGCATGTCAAATCCCCTTGATATCAGGTGAGTCGTCTAAATGATTCAGCTCACCTGCCACAGGCAGAGGGCACTGTCAAAGTCTTTGCGCAAGAGAGGTCGCGATATGGGAGAGCACGCATTGCCAGGGACACCGCCGGTGCCACTGAGATTGCGCAAATCGGCTCGGGCGCGGCGTATCAGCCTGCGAATCTCCCAGCTGGATGGGCGCGTCACGTTGACTTACCCGAAGGGCGTGCCGGAATCCGAGGCCTTGAGCTTTGCGCGCACCAAGGAAGAGTGGATCCGGCAGCATCTTCAGGGTCGGCCCGATATGGCCACCGTGCAGTTTGGGCAAGTGATCCCGATCGAGGGGAAAGCACGCCGAATCGTCCCTGCCACCGGGCGGCGGGTTATGCTGAATGCAGATGAGGTTGCCGTGCCGACAGGGGCCGAGGCCCGCAGACTGGGCCGGTTCCTGAAGGAACTGGCGCGAGACCGGTTGACCGGCGCCTGTGATGATTATGCAGCTATGCTGGGGCGTTCGTACACGACACTCAGCCTGCGTGACACGCGGTCGCGTTGGGGGTCGTGCAGCTCGCATGGCGGGTTGATGTTTTCGTGGCGTCTTATTCTGGCACCTCCTGACGTGTTGCACTATGTCGCGGCGCATGAGGTGGCACATCTTGCCGAGATGAACCACTCGCCTGCCTTCTGGGCGCAGGTTGAAAAGATCTTTGGTCCGTATCAGCCGCCCCGCCGTTGGTTGCGCGACAACGGGGCCGAGTTGCATCGCTACAGATTTGACACAGAGCCGAGTTGACGTGGCGCCTTTTTGTGATCACATGAGCATATGTTGACCGCGCGCCCTTCCGAAACCCAGACCGCAACACATGACCGGGTGTACCGGGCGCTGCGATCCCGGATCATGCATGGTGAGATGGCACCGGGGCAGGCCCTGACGCTGCGGGGCATCGGCAAGGAATTTGGTGTTTCAATGACTCCGGCGCGAGAGGCGGTCCGCCGCCTGGCCGCAGAAGGGGCATTGTTCCTGTCCACATCGGGCCGGGTTTCGACCCCGGAGCTGACGAATGACCGGATTGAGGAACTGGCTGCCTTGCGCGCCTTGCTTGAGGTCGAACTGGCAAGCCGGGCCTTGCCCAGGGCACACATGGCCCTGATCGATAGGTTGCAGAGCATCAACATGACAGTTGCCGAGATGGTGACCAAACGGGATGCGGTTGGCTATATCCGTTCAAACCTGGAATTTCACAGAACCCTGTATCTGCGCGCTCAGGCCCCTGCGATGCTGGCCATTGCTGAAACCGTCTGGCTGCAACTTGGCCCAACGATGCGGGCGCTTTACGGACGTCTCAGGCGCGCAGAGCCGCCACATTACCACAAGCTGATCATTGCCGCGCTCAAGGCCGGGGACGAGCCGGGATTGCGGCTGGCTGTGCGCTCGGATGTGACGCAGGGGCTGCGTTTGCTGGTCAGCTGAGCGGCTTCCTGCCGACATCGTCAAAGCGCCCGTCCTAGGTGTCACTGTTCTGGCCTGTGCAACCCGGCTGGGTTACTCTTGCGGCAAATCACAAACAAGAGCAGACCCAAACCATGATCACTCGCCGGACTTTTTCCATTTGCCTCGGATCAACGCTTTTGGCCGCCTGTACAGGCGGTGCCGCTCCGTCCGATACGCCTACAACCCGGATGCGGGCTGTTCCTAATGCCGGGTGGGATGCCTGGGTTGCCGGTTTCAAGGGCAGGGCAGCGTCGCAGGGGATCTCCCGGACAACCGTTGACCGCGCCTTTCAGGGGGCCGGGTATTTGCCCGACGTAATTGAACGCGACCGAAATCAGGTCGAATTCAAGCGCAGCCTCGAAGACTACCTAGCCATCGCGGCGTCGGACGAACGGATCAGCACTGGCCAGCAGATGCTGCGGCAACATAACGGCACCCTGTCGCGGATCGAGGCGCAATATGGCGTGGATAAGGAAATCGTCGTGGCCGTCTGGGGGCTGGAGAGCCGCTACGGCACGCGTCGCGGCGATGTACCAGTTGTATCGGCTCTGTCGACGCTTGCTTATGATGGCCGGCGTGGGCAGTTCTTTGAAAGTCAGTTGATCGCGGCGATGAAGATCCTTCAGAACGGCGATACCACGCCTGCCAACATGACCGGCAGTTGGGCCGGGGCGATGGGGCACACGCAGTTCATTCCGACCTCGTATCTAGCCTATGCCGTGGATTTCACCGGCGACGGGCGGCGCGACATCTGGTCGGATGATCCGACGGATTCGCTGGCTTCCACCGCTGCTTACCTGTCGCGCGCAGGTTGGGTGCGGGGTCAACCCTGGGGCGGAGAGGCGGGGCGTGTTTCCGGTACTCCGGTGGCCGTGTTGCAGCCGCAAATACCGGGCCCCCGCATCGCCGTGTTCCGCAATTTCCAGGTAATCAAACGCTATAACAACTCGGACAGCTACGCGATCGGCGTCGGTCATCTGGCGGACAGGATCGCGGGCGGGGCGCCGTTTCAGGCCTCGTTCGGGCCGGATGCAAGTGGGCTTACGCTGGACGACCGCAAGGAATTGCAGCGCCGCCTGACATCTGCGGGGTATGACACGCAAGGCGCAGATGGCGTGATCGGAAACAACACCACCACAGCCATCAGCGCTTATCAAAGCGCCAACGGTCTGCCCGTGACAGGTGAGCCTTCGGTTGCTTTGCTGCGCAGGTTGGGTGGCTGACGGTTACGCCGCCAGCCCCTTCGACCCGATATCAAGGAATTTCTGACGGCGGTCCTTTATCAGGGCCGCCCCATCCTTGCCGTCCAGTTCAGTCAACATGGCGGTGATGGCCGCGCGCACCGACTCAACCGTTGCCGGTCGATCGCGATGTGCGCCACCCTTGGGTTCCGGGATGATCCGGTCACATACGCCCAGCTTGTGCAAATCCTGAGCGGTCAAACGCAGCGCCTCGGCCGCTTCACGCATCTTTTCGGCATCTTTCCACAGGATCGATGCGCAGCCTTCCGGCGAGATCACCGAATAGACCGAATGCTCCAACATCGCCACGCGGTTTGCGGTCGCAAACGCCACAGCGCCGCCCGAGCCGCCTTCGCCGATGATGACCGAAACCAGCGGCACGCCGATTTTCAGACACATTTCGGTCGACCGGGCAATCGCTTCGGATTGGCCGCGTTCCTCTGCTCCTTTGCCCGGATAGGCGCCAGCAGTGTCGATCAAGGTAATGACAGGCAGTCCAAAACGCCCGGCCATCTCCATCAGACGAACTGCCTTGCGATAGCCTTCGGGGCGGGCCATCCCGAAATTGCGTTCGATCCGCGACTTGGTATCGCTGCCCTTTTCGTGGCCGATCACCATCACCGGCTGATCGTTAAAGCGCGCAAGACCACCGATAACGGCGAGATCGTCGGCAAAGTTCCGGTCACCGGCCAGCGGGGTGAACTCGGTGAACAATGCGTCCACGTAATCCTTGCAATGCGGGCGCTCCGGGTGACGCGCCACCTGGCACTTCCGCCAGGGTGTCAGGTCGCGATAGAGTTCATCCAGCAGCTTGGAGGCTTTGGCATCCAGCGCGGCGGCTTCTTCTGCCACATCCATTTCTTCGTTGGCACGGGCCAGCGCGCGCAGCTCTTCAGCTTTGCCTTCAATTTCGGCCAGCGGTTTTTCGAAATCCAGATACTGGGTCATGACGCCTCATCTGCGTGAAATTTCCTAGCTATATGCCGCTGGCTGGCCTCAGATGCAACTAGATGACACTGAAGCGGCATCGTTCATGTCAAAAGCCGTTGATCAGATTAAGAGATTCTTTCTCTTGCCAGCACATTCCCGACATGCCCAGCAGAACAATCGCTGAAATCGACTTATGGGGAAACTCATT
The DNA here is from genome assembly GCF_056531545.1 of Ruegeria sp. N10. Classification (NCBI taxonomy): domain Bacteria; kingdom Pseudomonadati; phylum Pseudomonadota; class Alphaproteobacteria; order Rhodobacterales; family Roseobacteraceae; genus Ruegeria; species Ruegeria sp. N10. The sequence goes on from NZ_JBQFLY010000010.1 coordinate 46,402, forward strand.
CCGGCCAAAGCACGGGGTAGAGCGAAACCACAAGCAGCACAGCCATTGTCCAGTTGAAGACAACCAATCGGCGCGGGTTTGTCAGCATCCGCGCCATCTGCTGTCCCAGAACGGTCCATGTGCTGACGGACGGTAAGTTGACGGCTCCGAAGACAAACGCAACGATGGCAATCGCATACATCGTCCGATCCGGTGTATAGGCCGTGGTGGCGGTCAGGGCCATGGCCCAGGCTTTTGGGTTTACCCATTGAAACGCTGCGGCTTGCAGGAATGTCATCGGCACTCCGGTCACCTCGGCGCTGCTTGCCGGCGCGGCATGTGCAATCTTCCAGGCCAGATAGAGCAGATAAATCACCGACAGGATTTTCAGCACTGAATAGCTGACGGGATACCGATCAAAGACCTGCACCAGACCAGATCCGACGAGCAGCACCATGAAGGTAAAGCCAAGCCCAATGCCCAGCATATGCGGAATCGAACGTCGAAAGCCGAAATTTGCCCCCGAAGCCATCAGCATCAGGTTGTTCGGCCCCGGTGTAATCGAGGTTACGAAGGCAAAGGCGATCAGGGCCATCAGGATGTCATAAGTCATGGCGCGAAGTATTGTCCGCTCTGCGGCAAATGAAATTGCTTTTTTGTGCGTGTTTCCTGTAGTTGTGCAATCAATGATGAAGAATGACAGAATAAACCGCCAGATATTGCAGGAGCTGACCCGTGACGGACGGATCAGCAATCTGGATCTGGCTGAGCGTGTGGGCCTTTCCCCTTCGGCCTGCCTGCGCCGTGTGCAAGAACTTGAGCGGGCCGGGGTGATCACGGGGTATCGCGCGGTTCTGGACCCGGCGGCGATGGGTATCGGCTTTGTCGCTTATATTGGTGTAGGGCTGGGCGAGCATACGAAGGCCGCGCAGGAGGGGTTTGAACGAGCGCTCCAACTAGCCCCGGAAGTTGTCGAATGCCACAACATCACGGGAACAATCGAATACCTGCTGCGGGTCGAATGTGCAGACCTGCCGTCTTACAAGACCTTCCATACCGAGGTGTTGGGGACCCTGCCGCATGTCACCTCGATCACATCCTATGTGGTCATGGATTCACCCAAGAATTTGCGAGCGTGACGTCTTGAATTGTGAAGGCACACTCTCTTGCAGGGCGAAAACTCACAGCCTAAAGTCATGGAAATGACGTTGCCTTGGGATATGCCCAGCCAGAACGGCACGCAAACAGGGAGATTACGATGAAACGCGTTCGAACAGTGGCGGCCGCAGTTGCCTTGTCAGTGGTTGCCGGGGCCGCCTTGTCTGCCCCGCTGAAACTGCAACCTGCCAACCCGCAGCCTTCTCCGAAGGCGGGGCTGAATGTGAAGTACATTGGCACAGGCAATCAACACAAGAAGATCCGCGATCTGAGTCAGGCAAAAAGCATGCTGTCCAAAGCGCAGCCTGGGCAACCGCTGCAGGGACTGGATTACAGGGACACCAGTCAGGGTGACAATGTCATGACATTCGACGGCGCTTACAATGTTGCTGCCGAGATTACGGGATATATGCGGTTCGACTCGCCTGGGGTTTACGAGTTGGAAACCTGGTCGAATGACGGGATAGAAGCATTCGTCGGAGGCCAAAATATAGGCTATGTCACGGGTATTCAGGGTTGTGAGGCCAACCAGCGGACCGAAGTCGAAGTGCCCAAGGCAGGGTGGTACCCGCTCAAGATCATCTATTTCCAAAAGCTTGGAACATCCTGCCTGATGATGAAGTCGGGTAAAAAGGGCGAAAGGTTCACCTGGACGCCGAATGCTGTTTTTGGGCGGTGATACCAGAACAAAGTTGGAAAAAGGCGCCGGGTCGGGCGCCTTTTTTATTGTGCATCAGCCGTTGGCCGCGATCAACTCGGCCTGTGCCACGATCACCTCGGCCTGCTTGATCGAAGCGATGTCGACCAGACGTCCTTTGTAAACCGTCGCACCTTCGCCATTGGCTTTGGCTTGCTCCATCGCGGCGAGGATTTCGCGGGCCTCTGACACGGCTTCTTCCGAGGGGGTGAACACCTGATTGGCCAGCGCGATCTGCTTGGGATGGATGGCCCATTTGCCCACCATGCCCAGCGTGGCCGAACGTTTGGCCTGCGCAATGTACCCCTCGTCATCGCTGAAGTCACCGAAGGGCCCGTCGACTGGCAGCACGCCATGGGTGCGGCATGCGGCAACGATGGCGGCCTGTGCCCAGTGCCATGGATCGGACCAGTGTTTCGCACCCTCGTGCAGCATGTAATAGTTTTCCTGCGTGCCGCCGATGCCGGTGGTTTGCATCCCCATCGAGGCAGCAAAATCCGCAGCTCCCAGGCTCATAGCCTGCAAACGGGGCGAGGAGGCCGCGATTTCTTCGGCATGGGCGATGCCAGCTGCGGATTCGATGATAACCTCGAAGCTGATCGGTTTGGCACGACCTTTGGCGCGTTCAATGGCAGTGACCAGTGCGTCTACCGCATAGACATCCGCCGCGCAGCCGACTTTGGGGATCATGATCTGATCCAGACGGTCGCCCGCCTGTTCCAGTACATCGACAACGTCGCGATACCAGTACGGGGTGTCCAATCCGTTGATGCGAACGGACATGTATTTGTTGCCCCAGTCCACGGTGTTCAGTGCTTCGATGACATTGGCGCGGGCCGTATCCTTGTCCGAAGGCGCAACCGAGTCTTCAAGATCGAGGTTGATCACATCTGCGGCGGATGCTGCCATCTTCGGGAACAGTTTGGTGTTCGACCCCGGGCCAAACAGCTGACAGCGATTGGGACGCGCCGGTGCGGCAGGTTGGATGCGAAAGCTCATCTGGACCTCGTCTGAGTAATGAAATTACGATTTTCCTGCTCAATGAGGTATTAAATTGCGCGGTGCGGCGCAAGAGCGATTGTGCACATGCGGCAATGCGGTTGCAGAAAGCAGCTTCAAAACTGCCCAAGTGGGGTGATTAAAGTTTAATCACTTTAAAAACTTCGAAGATTTTTGCGCACATCGAGAACACTGCGCAAGAAACTCGCGCATAGGCCGTGGTTGACGGGCCAAAACGCGAAGCGCTCGTTTTACCGCTTCTCTAGCCTGCCCCGGAATCAAAGGAGTGACCGCAATGATCGAGACACCGTACCTGCTGTTCCTGGGCGATGCGCCCGACCAATTGGCGGCCAAAGTGGCTGTTGGGATCAAGGACTGGCGTCCGGAAAACGCCGTGGGCCAGTATCGAATGGACGGCTGCAAGGCCGATCTGGGCTTGGCTGACATGACCCTGACCGAAGCGAAGGAAGCCGGTGCCAAGACACTGGTGATCGGTGTGGCAAACCGCGGCGGTGTGATCAGCCAGGACTGGAAAAAGGTTCTGGTCATGGCGCTTGAGGAAGGGTTCGACCTGGCCTCGGGGTTGCATAACCTGCTGCGGGATGAGCCGGACCTGGTAGCGGTTGCCGAAGCAACAGGACGGAAACTGCACGACGTGCGGGTGCCTGAAATCAATTATCCGATTGCAAACGGGATCAAGCGCAAGGGCAAGCGGTGTCTGGCCGTCGGAACAGACTGTTCGGTTGGCAAGATGTACACCGCGCTGGCGATGGACGCCGAGATGCGTGAGCGCGGGATGAAATCGACCTTCCGCGCGACCGGCCAAACCGGCATCCTGATCACCGGTGACGGTGTGCCGCTGGATGCAGTCATTGCTGACTTCATGGCGGGTTCGGTCGAATGGCTGACACCGGACAATGACGATGATCACTGGGACCTGATCGAAGGGCAGGGGTCATTGTTCCACGTATCCTATTCCGGCGTGACCATGGCACTGATCCATGGCGGCCAGCCGGACGCCCTGATCCTGAGCCATGAACCGACCCGTGCGCATATGCGCGGCTTGCCAACCTATCAACTGCCAACATTGGAAGCCCTGCGCGACACCGCGCTGGCGCTGGCCAAGGTGGCAAACCCGGATTGTCAGGTTGTTGGCGTTTCGGTCAACACCCAGCACATGTCCGAGGCAGACGCGACCGCCTATCTGGCCAAGATCGAAGAGGATATGGGCTTGCCTGCGACCGACCCGTTCCGTTTTGGTTCGGGCAAGCTGGTGGACGCGCTGGCCGCAATATGATCTGAACAACGCGCCGGTGGCGGACTGTTCCGCCTCCGGCGTGAGTATTTGGGAAAAGATGAAGGAGCGGGTGCGTGCAGATTGAGGTTTCTCGCGATGTGTTCCGGCTGGCGCAGGTCTTCACCATCTCGCGCGGGTCGCGGACCGAAGCAAAGGTGCTGACGGTTCGGGTTTCGGACGGAAGCCATCACGGCTGGGGCGAATGCGTTCCTTACGCGCGTTATGACGAAACGCTCGAGTCTGTTGAGGCTGAGATTGCCGGTCTGCCCGCGGATGTCACCCGCCAGACGCTGACGGATCTGCTGCCTGCAGGCGCCGCGCGGAACGCCGTGGATTGTGCCCTGTGGGATCTGGAGTGCAAACGTGTTGGCAAGCGCGCCTGGGACCTGGCGGGTCTGCCCAAGCCCGGCCCCGAGATCACCGCTTATACATTGTCGCTGGACACCCCCGAGGCAATGCAGGCGCAGGCCGCCGGGAACGCGCATCGCCCGCTTCTGAAGATCAAGCTGGGCACGCCCGATGATATGCCCCGGCTTGAGGCGGTGCGCGCCGGTGCTCCGAATTCCAAGATCATTGTGGATGCAAACGAAGGCTGGTCGGCCGAGGTTTACGCCGACCTCGCCCCGCATCTGGTGCGGCTGGGCGTGGCATTGGTGGAACAGCCTTTGCCCGCAGGAGATGACGATGCATTGATCGGGATGAAGCGCCCGGTGCCAGTCTGCGCTGACGAATCCTGCCATGACCGTGCCAGCCTGCCCAAGTTGAAGGGTAAATATGATGTCATCAACATCAAGCTCGACAAGACCGGGGGCCTGACCGAGGCGCTGGAGTTGCGCAAGGCAGCGATTGCCGAAGGTTATGACATTATGGTGGGATGCATGGTCGGCAGCTCGCTTGCCATGGCACCTGCGACATTGCTGGCACAGGGTGCGATGGTAACGGACCTTGACGGTCCGCTTCTGTTGGCCGAAGACCGCGACACCCCGCTGGATTTTGACGACGCCGGAGTGCACCCGCCTGCGGCCGCACTTTGGGGTTGAGGAGACGAATATGACCCGTACCGTTTACGTAAATGGCGAATACCTGCCGGAGACCGAGGCCAAGGTTTCCATATTTGACCGTGGCTTCCTGTTTGCGGACGCGGTTTACGAAGTCACCAGTGTGCTGGACGGCAAGCTGATCGACTTCAAAGGTCACTCTGTCCGTCTGAAGCGCTCGCTGGACGAGCTGGAGATGGCGGAGCCCTGCACCAAGGACGAACTGCTGGAGATCCACCGCAAGCTGATTGAGCTGAACGGCATCGAGGAAGGTCTGGTCTATTTGCAGGTCTCGCGCGGCAGCGATGGCGACCGGGATTTCGTGTTTCCGTCGGCAGATACCAAGCCCAGCCTCGTTTTGTTCACGCAGAACAAGCCCGGGCTGGCTGACAGCCCGGCGGCCAGGAAAGGCGCCAAGATCATCTCGATCGAAGACATCCGTTGGGGCCGGCGCGACATCAAAACGGTGCAATTGCTCTACCCGTCGATGGGCAAGATGATGGCCAAGAAGGCAGGTTGCGACGACGCATGGCTGGTCGAGGACGGCTTTGTGACCGAGGGCACCAGCAACAACGCCTATTTCGTCAAAAACGGCAAGATTGTCACTCGCCCGCTATCCAACGACATTCTGCACGGCATCACCCGAAAGGCCGTGTTGCGCATGGCGGCTGAGGCGCAGATGGAAATCGAAGAACGTCTGTTCACCATCGACGAAGCCAAAGAGGCTGATGAAGCATTCACCACCTCGGCCAGCGCCTTTGTGATGCCTGTGGTTGAAATCGACGGAGTTGCGCTGGGTGACGGTACGCCGGGACCGATTGCAAAACGCCTGCGCGAGATTTATCTGGACGAAAGCCGCAAGGCGGCGATCTAAAGAAAAAGGCCCGCCAATCTGGCGGGCCTTTTTCGCATTGGACCTAGCCCTTTTTTGTTACATTCTCTTCAAACGCGATCTTGAAGGCGGCCTGTTTTTCAGCGCTGGCCTCGGTTTGATAATTGGCTTTCCATTCATCCATGGTCATGCCGTAGAAAAGTTCTCGGGCCTCGTCCTTGCCCATCTCGATCCCCTTTTCATTGGCCGCTTCCTGATACCAGCGCGACAGGCAGTTGCGGCAGAACCCGGCCAGATTCATCATGTCGATGTTCTGCACATCGGTGCGGTCTTCCATCAGGTGCTTTTTCAGCCGACGAAAGGCGGCAGCCTGAAGTTCGATTTCGGTTTGCTTGTCCATCTTGTGGCTCCGGAAGGCAGTGTGTGTTTCTTCTGACGTAACAATCCTGCCGTGTCGTTACAACAACGGTGCTTGTGGTCAGTGCTACCTACATCAGTTTCAAGGCCAGCCAGGGCACGATGCAAAAGATCAGTGTCAGGATCTTGTAGTTGGCAAGAAATCTGAAATAGGCTCGTTTCACGTCGGCGCGATCCATCTGAAACATCCTGCCGTGAATGCCAGCGATCCAGTCCTGCAAAAGCAGAATCATGACGGTGGTGAACAGCAATACCGCGATATTAAGCGCGGCCATCCAACCAAAAAACGTTGTCAGAAACTCCTGTGTCATGACGATCCCCTTTCCCGCATTATATGGGGATCAGGGGCATTGCTCACAATGGCGTGAGGGGCGGAATGCCCCAGCAAACCTTGCGGTCAAAGGTCGCTGGCGTCCAGCGCATCTTGCAGGATTACCGCCAGCCGCTCGGCCCAATGCCGTTGACCGGCATGGTCGGCAATCAGATCATTGCGCAGCTCGATCAATGCATTGGGGCGGCTAAAAGCGGTGCAGTGCTTGTCAATCGCGTCACCTGGCAAAACGCCGGTATAGGGTTCATTGACACCAACGCACAGGTCATCTTCCTGTTGCAGCCGGTTGATCAAAGGGCGCGAAAACCGCTCGTCTGGGGTGTGCAATACGCCAATGTGCCACGGACGCGGATCACGTCCGCGCAACTGGCGCGTGAAGGAATGCATCGACACAATTACCGCATGTGGCAGTGCCGCCATCTCGGCCAACGCTGTGTGGTAGGGGCGATAACACATGTCCAGGCGGCGTTCGCGCTCGGCGGCATCGGCATGGCGGTTGCCGAGGATGATCGACCCGTCATACAGTTTCATCAACAGCGTGGGGTCATCTTCCCCTCGGTTCGGGTCGATTACGAGGCGCGAGAAGTTGGCGGCAATCACCGGTGCGTTCAGAATCTCGCCCAGATGTTTTGATACCTCATACGCTCCGACATCATAGGCGATATGGCGCTCCATATCCTCGCGTGGCAGGCCAAGGTCTCCGTCGTTGACCTCGGGGGGGACGGTGTTGGTTGCGTGGTCGCATGTGATCAGCCACCGGGACGGGCGATCCGCGCCGTGAACGAAAAACGGGGTGTAAGTCATAAGCCTGTCATCTAGTTTGTCGCAGGTGTAGGGCAGTTGCTTTAAAAAGGGAATTGCGCAATAAGCGCCATAGCAGTGTTTGCGGTAACATTTTGCAAAAGCTGATCTGCGTGATCTGAACCGGCATGAGGAGGTCAAGACCAATGCGACGCCTGAGGAATGTAAAAATCGTGGCGACGCTGGGACCGGCGTCCAGCGACTATGACACCATTCGTGCCCTGCACGAGGCCGGGGCGGATGTGTTCCGTCTGAACATGAGCCACGGCAGCCATGATGAGATACGTGAACGCCACAGGATCATTCGGCGGGTTGAAAAGGATCTGGACAGCCCAATTGCCATTCTGGCCGATCTTCAGGGCCCCAAGCTGCGGGTTGGTGTTTTTGCAAATGATACGGAGGAGCTGGAAGAGGGCGCGGCGTTCCGTCTGGACCTTGATCCAGCCCCCGGCGACACCACCCGCGTGTGCCTGCCGCACCCCGAGATATTCGCGGCCCTTGAACCGGGCGCGCGCCTTCTGGTCAATGACGGCAAGATCCGTCTGATCGTTCAGGATTGCGGTCAGGACTTTGCCAATTGCACGGTCGAAGTCGGCGGTACGATCTCGAATCGCAAGGGCGTGAACGTCCCGGATGTGGTGCTGCCGCTGGCGGCCTTGTCGGCGAAGGACCGTGATGATCTGGAGTTTGTGTGCCAACTGGGTGTCGATTGGCTGGCGTTGAGCTTTGTTCAGCGTGCGAAAGATGTGTTCGAGGCCCGCGCGCTGGCTGATGGACGCGCCGCGATCCTGTCGAAGATCGAAAAGCCCGCCGCGGTCGAGGCGTTCGACGACATCCTCGATGCCTCGGACGGGATCATGGTGGCGCGGGGCGATCTGGGCGTGGAACTGCCGGTATCCGCGGTGCCGCCCATTCAGAAGAGGCTGGTCCGCAAGTGCCGTAGTGCCGCCAAGCCGGTCATTGTCGCCACCCAGATGCTGGAAAGCATGATCGAAAGCCCGATGCCCACCCGTGCCGAAGTGTCGGATGTGGCCACCGCGATCTATGAGGGCACGGACGCCATTATGCTCAGCGCGGAATCGGCGGCAGGTGCTTATCCGGTTGAGGCTGTGCAGACCATGAATGAGGTCGCCATCGAGGTCGAGGCCGACCCGACCTATTCCCAGATCATCGCCGCGTCCCGCACGGCAAAAGGAAGCACTGTGGCCGATGCCATCGTCGCGGCCGCCCGAGAGATTGCTGAAAAGACCGATATCAAAGCCATCTGCTGCTTTACGCAAAGCGGAACGACCGCCTCATTGACAGCCCGCGAACGTCCCGGTGTTCCGATCATCGCGATGACATCGTTGATGGGGACCGCGCGCAGGCTTTGCCTGAGCTGGGGGTGCAATTGCGTTATGACGCCCGAACTTCAGCGGTTCAAAAGTGCCGTGGTCAACGCGGCCCGCGCGGCGCGGGCAGGGGGGTTTGCAACCGAAACCGACCAGATCGTGGTTACGGCCGGTGTCCCCTTCAACGTACCGGGCACGACTAACATTCTGCGCGTGGCCCCTTGTGATGAACGGCTGATCTACAGCACGGATCCGGAATAACCGCACCCCGACACTCGGGCCCGAGTGTCGTGTCAGCCAACCGGCTCTTTTACAATCTCCATAACTGTAAAAGAGCTGGTCTGATGTATCCCCGGCAGCTTGTTGATCTTCTCGCCCAGAACCAGCCGGAAATGCGCAATATCGCGCGTTCGAACGGTCAGAAGATAATCAAACGAGCCCGCCACCATCAGGCAGCTTTCGATTTCCGACACATTCCGAACAGCCTCATTGAATTTCACAAGGGATTGTTCCGCAGTTGCGACCAGGGATACCTGCACCACGGTTAGCAGCGCCAGCCCCATCCTTTCCTTGTCGACGACGGCTCTGTACCCTTTTATATAGCCATTCTTCTCAAGTCGTTTTACACGCTCGGAACAGGGCGTATTGGTCAGGTTCACGCGCGCCGCCAACTCAACTATCGAGAGCCTGCCATTGGCCTCCAGCTCGTACAGGATGCGTTGATCGATATTGTCTAAATCTCTGCTAATCAGTAATATTCCCTGTATTTTTGGCGCAATTCGATAAATTACACTGAAAATGGCCCAAAAAAATCTCCAATTCCTAGTGAAATTTCCTAATACTTACCAAAGGGTGGTCTTGTTGAAAAGTTCCAAGTTCCGGCCGCCCTGCCGGGGGCGTGGGCCCCGGCCTTAACAACAAAAACGGAGGAACGAAATGACAACAAAGATTGTCATAGGACTCGACGGGACTGAAACCGGCGAGCGTGCGATTGCCTTTGCCAAGGATTTGGCAAAGCTGATCGGAACGTGCGATTTGCTGGTCGCTTATGTGATCGAATGGTCACCTTACACATTCCAGACACCTGAAGAAAACGCCCAGCGCCACAAGCGCCGCGAAGAAGAGGTTGATCTGGCGTTGTCGCGTGTCGTGACACCTGCCGTAGAGGCCCTCAGGGCAGCGGGTTTCGAGGCGCAGGGCATTGTGCGCCATGGCGATGTGGCGGAAACGCTGAACGCCATCACTGTCGAAAACGGAGGCTCGCAAATCGTCGTGGGCCGGGCATCTGCGGACGGGATCAAGAAACGCCTGTTCGGCAGTTCGACGCAATATCTGGTGATGCATGCCGACGTTCCGGTTACGGTCGTGAACTGAGGGGAGGGCTAAAATGAGAACGCTAAAAACACTTGGCGCCGTAACGGCCGCCACCATTGCCGCCAGCCCTGCCCTTGCGCAAGAGGCGCCGGGACTGGACGAAAAAATCAATCAGGCCTTTGCAAACCTGACCGGACCGTTTGTCAGCTTCATCTTTGCACCGCTGCCCGGAACCAGCTTTCCGTGGATCGTTATGTGGCTGGTCATCGCTGCATCGGTTTTCACGCTGTATTTCGCGCTTGTGCAGTTGCGGTTCTTTGGTCACGCGATCAGCCTTGTCAAAGGTGACTATTCCGATCCCAACGACGCGGGCGAGGTCAGCCACTTTCAGGCATTGGCCACAGCGCTGTCCGGCACTGTGGGCCTGGGGAACATCGCGGGCGTGGCCGTTGCCATTGGCATCGGTGGGCCAGGCGCAACCTTCTGGATGATCCTTGCGGGTCTTCTGGGCATGGCATCGAAGTTCACCGAATGTACGCTGGGCGTGAAATACCGCAATGAATACGAAGACGGCACCGTTTCAGGTGGCCCGATGTATTACATGTCCAAGGGCTTTGACGAGTTGGGCCTGCCCGGTGGTAAGATCCTGGCGGTGCTGTTCTCGATCTTCTGTATTCTGGGCGCGTTGGGCGGCGGGAACATGTTCCAGGCTAACCAGGCGCATCAGCAGATCGCCGGTATCGTTGGCGACTATCCGGGCTGGATTACCGGTATTGTTTTTGCCGCGGTCGTGTTCATGGTCATTGTTGGCGGTCTGAAATCCATCGCTCGGGTGACTGAAAAGGTCGTGCCGTTCATGGGTGTGCTGTATGTCGCCACCGCACTGGTCATCATTGCGATGAATGCGGACATGATCGGCTGGGCCTTTGGTCAGATCTTTGCCGGTGCCTTCACGGGGCTGGGCGTAGCAGGGGGCATGGTCGGCGCGCTGATCCAGGGCTTCAAGCGCGCGGCATTCTCGAACGAGGCGGGCGTTGGCTCGGCGGCGATTGCGCACTCGGCGGTTCGGACCAAGGAACCGATCACCGAGGGTTTTGTATCGCTGCTTGAACCGTTCATCGATACCGTCGTGATCTGTACCATGACGGCACTGGTGATCATCATCACGCAACAGCTGATCATCGACCCTGAAACCGGCAACTACATGCTGAACGAGGCGGGTTCCGCCATCGCAACAGTGGGTGGCAATTCCGGCGTCAGCCTGACCTCTGCCGCCTTTGCCAGCGCGTTCAGCTGGTTCCCGTACATCCTTGCGATCGCGGTGATCCTGTTTGCCTTCTCGACAATGATCAGCTGGTCCTACTATGGCCTGAAGGCCTGGACCTACCTGTTCGGAGAAGGTCACACAAAAGAGCTGATCTTCAAGATCATCTTCTGCGTCTTCGTGGTGATCGGCGCTGCAGCCAACCTCGGTCCGGTTATCGACTTCTCGGATGCGGCGATCTTTGCGATGGCGGTTGTGAACGTCTTTGCCCTCTACTTCCTGATGAAAGTGGTGCGGCAGGAACTGGCGTCCTACTCCGCAAGGCTGAAGAGCGGTGAAATCCGCAAATTCGAACACTAAGTCCAATTACCGGGGCGGCCTGTGTCGCCCCGGTGCCTGACCAGCCTGCAAAAAGCATAGATTCTGGTCCAAACCCCCTTGCCAGTATGACCGAACTTGCGTAAACGGCGCTTCTGATCGCGTGACCGGCCGAGATGGCATGCCGAGTCGCGTCTGAAACCGAACCCGGAAAAGGAGACGGAAATGCCTAAGATGAAGACCAAATCAAGCGCCAAGAAGCGCTTCAAGGTGACTGCGACCGGTAAGGTCCTTGCTGGCCAGGCCGGCAAACGGCACGGCATGATCAAGCGGACCAAGAAATTCATCCGCGATGCCCGTGGCAACACCACCCTGTCCGCCCCCGACGCAAAGATCGTCAAGGGCTACATGCCCTACGACCGCTAAGAGGAGATGTAAGAGATGTCCCGCGTTAAAGGTGGAACCGTAACTCACGCCCGTCACAAGAAGATCATCAAGGCCGCAAAAGGCTATTATGGTCGTCGCAAGAGCAACTTCAAAGTCGCAACTCAGGCCGTCGACAAGGCCAACCAGTACGCGACCCGTGACCGCAAGAACCGCAAGCGCAACTTCCGCGCGCTGTGGATCCAGCGGATCAACGCTGCTGTGCGCAGCCATGACGAGGCTCTGACATATTCCCGCTTCATCAACGGTCTCAACCTGGCCGGTATCGAAGTGGACCGCAAAGTTCTGGCCGACCTGGCCGTGCACGAACCGGAAGCGTTCGGCGCGATCGTCGCCAAAGCTCAGGCTGCTCTGGCTGCCTGAACCTCTGAAAAGAGACAGTGAAAGAAAGGCCGTCCCCTTGGGGCGGTCTTTTTTGTTGCAACACGCGGCGCATTCCAAGCGCCTCTTGGATCAGGGCATCCATCCCTTCTGCGTTGGGATGACGCCAACCAGTTTCAGGCATGACCGGTTTGATCTAGATCATGTAACATTCCTCGGATCACATTATATATGATTTTATGAATATAAGTGACAAGGGTGAAATCATGACACTAAACTGGAAAGTTGGAGGTGTTCTGCTAGGGCTCGTGTTCTTCGGGGCAGTTCTTCTGGTGAAGCCGATCGGTGTTTCGACCCAATTCGTCATCCTTGACGGAATTATCGCGGACACCGTCAATTCAGAATTCGTAACACAGACGGATGACGGTTACAGTTCAACCAACGCATACATGGCGAAATCCAATGGCAAATACGCCAAATACGTATCCAATCCGTTGAACTACAGCTTTGTCTTCGTTTTGGCTATGGCCGCGGGCGCGTACTTGTCGGTCAAGGCGCGAGGTGGTCTGGAACGCGGCGAGGGCAAGCTGCCCATGATCTGGCGCGAAAACTATGGCGATACGCCCTTGGCCCGAAACCTGGTCGCGCTATTGGGCGGCTTTGTCGTCCTCTATGGCGCCAGGTTGGCAGGTGGGTGCACATCCGGTCACATGATGTCCGGTATGATGCAGACTGCCCTGTCAGGCTACATCTTTGCAGCCGGGGCATTTGCAGCGGCAATTCCTACGGCAATGCTGATCTACCGGAAAGGATAAGGCGATGGAAATCATTCTTGCGATCATCATTGGCGCCGCTTTCGGAGCCGTACTTGACCGGATTGGCGCAGCGAATCCAAATTGGATTGTGGGCATGCTGACACTGCGTCGACTCCAGCTGATGAAAACGATCCTCCTGGCAATCGGAACCGGTTCGATCCTCATGTTCGGCGGGCAGATGCTGGGGTTTGTGGATGTCGGCCATATGTCGGTGAAATCGGCCTATGTTGGTGTCTTCATTGGCGGATTGTTACTGGGTGCGGGCTGGGCTGCATCGGGCTACTGTCCGGGAACAGGGGTCTGCGCCGCTGCGTCCGGTCGCCGTGACGCCTTGTTCTTCATCGTCGGCGGTTTGTTAGGCGCTGCGGCCTATATGGCGACATATCCGGCCTGGAAGGCCACGGGCCTGCTCGATGAAATTGCTGGCGGCAAAGTCACCTTGGGTACAGTTCCGGGATCCACTTACGAAGGTGTTTTGTCACTGTCCGGCGATATCCTCGGTATCGCACTGGGTGCCGTCTTTGTTCTGGTTGCATTCGTTCTTCCGGACAGCCTGATCGCAACTGGCGAAAAGGTTGGTGTTGCGGCCGAATAATCACGGCTGAGCGTACACATTCACGACCGGCATCCCGACAAAAAAACCGGCGCAACACGCGCCGGTTTCTTTTTAGCCAATATCGGTGATCTTACCCGAACACACGCCCCAGCGCGCCGTCAACCGCGTCGGTGATCTGGTCGATGTCGTCGGCCGTAGCGATCAGCGCAGGCGAGAAGCACAGCGTGTTGTTGCGACCGGGGATCGAGCGGTTGGTGACGCCGATGATCACGCCCTGCGCCATACAGTCGGCGGTAACGGCCTGCGCCAGTTTCTCGTCCACCGGCTCTTTGGTGCCACGATCCACAACCAGTTCGGCCCCCAGGAACAGGCCCTTGCCGCGCACATCGCCGATGACCTTGTGCTTGTCCATCAGCGCCAGAAGGTTGTTCGTCATACGCGCGCCCATGTCCGTGCAGTTCTGCAACAGGTTTTCATCCTGAATGATGCGCATGTTCTCGATGGCCGCTGCCGGACCAGCGGTGCACCCACCAAAGGTCGAGATATCGCGGAAATAGTTCATCGGGTCCGCGGCATCGTCTTTGAACAAGTCAAAGACTTCCTCGGTGGTGACCATGCAGGCAATCGCGGCATAACCCGATGCAACGCCCTTGGCCATGGTCACGAAATCGGGCTTGATACCGTATTGCTGGTACCCGAACCATGTGCCGGTGCGGCCCACGCCACAGACAACCTCGTCGATATGCAGCAGCACATCGTATTTCTTGCAGATCTCCTGCACGCGCTGCCAGTATCCTTCAGGCGCTTCGATCACACCGCCGCCCGCTGTCACCGGCTCAAGGCACAGGGCGCCAACGGTGTCGGGGCCTTCACGCAGGATGACGGCTTCAATCTGATCTGCGGCCCATTCGCCGAAATTCTCTTCGGGTGCGCCGTCCAGCTCGTGCTTGCGATATTCCATGCAATGCCGCACGCGGACGAAATCAGGTGCGAAGGGGCCGTATTGCGCTGTGCGCTCGTCCTGACCGCCTGCCGACATGGTCGCCAGCGTCGAGCCGTGATAGTCCCGGTCGCGGTACAGGATCTTGGTTTTCTTGCCGCCGTATTTTTTGTGCGCGATCTGGCGCACCATCTTGAACGCCTTCTCGTTCGCTTCGGAACCTGAATTGGTGTAATAGACGCGGCTCATGCCCGGCATCTTGTCGATCAGTTGCTCGGCAAACAGCGCACCCGGGATCGAACCGGCCGAATTGGCGAAATAGCACAGCTTCATCAGCTGGTCGTAAACCGCCTTGCAGATCGATTCGCGGCCATAGCCGACATTGACGGTCCAGACGCCGCCGGAAACGGCATCCAGATGCTCTTTGCCTTTCTGGTCCCAGACACGCATGCCCTTGCCCTCGACAATGATGCGTGGGTCATTGGTTTCAAAGGGTTTATGCTGGATCAGATGGTGCCAGATATGGGCGCGGTCAGCCTCGACTACGCGGGAAAGATCGTTTTCGTTGAACGTGCCGTCCATGACATGTCCTTTCAGTGAGGAAGCGGTGCGCGGGATATGGGAATACCACATCCCAGCATGTGTTTAAGATGCTTCAGATCACCGCGAAAGCCCTGCTGTAGATAGGGCCAGATCGTATCATCCCGTATTGCCAGTCGATTTTGCCGCCGTATTTCTACGGGTTTGTCAGAACGCGAACTTTGTGCTCAATTCGCCCAAACTGCGTTTCGGGAGGACAGCGGATGGCAGCGACACATATCTACGAGCGTCATTTGGACAAATGCCGGGCGAATTACACACCCCTGTCGCCCCTTACGTTCATTGAACGGACGGCGCAGGTCTACCCGGATTACCCATCCGTGGTCTATGGGGATCGCCGGTATACCTGGGCCGAAACCTATGCCCGCTGCCGGCGTCTGGCCAGCGCACTGACTGCGCGCGGTATTGGACGGGGTGACACCGTGTCGATTATCGCGGCCAACATCCCGGAAATGTACGAGGCGCATTTTGGCGTGCCCATGACGGGCGCTGTTCTGAACGCAATCAACACGCGGCTGGATGCGCCGATTGTCGCATTCATCCTGAACCATGCCGAAGCCAAGGCGCTGCTAGTTGACCCCGAGTTTTCGGATGTGGTGAAAGATGCGCTGCAACAGGTCGATCATGACATTCTGGTCATCGATATCGAAGACCCCACCTTCGACGGCGGTGAAAAGCTGGGCCGCCTGACCTATGATGCCCTGCTGGCCGAAGGCGACCCCGCGTTTGACTGGTCACTGCCAGCGGACGAATGGGACGCGATCACATTGAATTATACCTCGGGCACCACGGGCAACCCCAAGGGCGTGGTTTACCACCATCGCGGCGCGACCCTGAACGCACAGTCGGATTTGCTGGACTGGGATATGCCCAGGCATTCGGTCTATTTGTGGACCCTGCCGATGTTCCACTGCAACGGCTGGTGCTTCCCGTGGGCCATGGCAGCCAATGCAGGTGTTTCCGTTTGCTTGCGCGCGGTGCGGGCCGAACCGATCTATGCTGCTTTCCGGGACGAGAAAGTGACCCATTTCTGCGGTGCGCCGATCGTTCTGAACATGCTGGCCCACGCTCCGGATGAGTTGAAGGACTTTGACCACCAGATCAAGGTGATGACGGCAGGTGCCCCGCCGCCTGCGGCCGTGATCGAAGCGATGGAGGCGATGGGTGTCGAGGTCACGCATGTCTATGGCCTGACCGAAACCTATGGGCCTTCGGTTGTCTGCGCATGGAAAGACGAATGGAACAGCAAAGGGCCTGAAGACCGCGCGGCCCTCAAGGTGCGGCAAGGGGTGCGCTATACAGCGTTGTCCGGACTGATGGTGGCCGACCCGGAAACGCTGGAACCGGTTCCGGCTGATGGCGAAACCATGGGTGAGATATTCATGCAGGGCAACGTGGTGATGAAAGGATACCTCAAGAATCCCGACGCTACCGATAAGGCCTTTCACGGTGGCTGGTTCGCGTCCGGTGATCTGGGTGTCATGCACCCCGATGGCTATATCGCGCTCAAGGACCGTTCAAAGGACATCATCATCTCGGGCGGCGAAAATATCTCATCTGTCGAGGTCGAAGGCATCCTCTACAAGCATCCGGCGGTGATGGAGGCCGCCGTGGTGGCCCGTCCCGATGAGAAATGGGGCGAAACGCCCTGCGCCTTTGTCGAGTTGAAACCCGGCGCAGCCGCAACCGAGGCAGAGCTTATCGCCTTCTGTCGCGACCACATGGCCCACTTCAAGGCACCCAAAACGGTGGTGTTCGGCACCCTGCCCAAGACATCAACCGGCAAGGTGCAGAAATTTGTTCTGCGGGATCAGGCACGGGCGCTGGGTTAAAGATTGTCGAAGATCGACAGGTCCAACGCCAGCATCTCACCCATCCAGAGCGCGCGGTCGCGGTGATCCTCCAGATGTTCACCGGTTTCAGGATGCGTGAAGACCGTCAGGCCCTGCCGGTTCAGCATCAGCCATGGGATGACTTGGTCGAATGCGCTTGCAGCAAAGCCCAGCTGGCAGCTCCAGCGCGAATGGGGGCCGACGTTTCGGGCGTGCATCCGGCCCATTTGAACAGGGAACAGGCGGGCCGCCTCTTCACAGACCTGTCGCGCGGTGTCCTGCGTGTCGGCGTCGAAATAGACATGGGCGTGATAGCCGGTGATCTCGGGCATAGGAACCTCGTCTGCTTTGTTGGCTCAAAGCTAAGGCCTAAAAGGAAAAAAACCTAGCTGCACATGCAAACAGGGTCTGTGCAGGTTTAGTGCGGCGCATGTGCGTCGGGATGCGCCGCGACAAAGGCGGGGTGATCGGCGCAGGCCTCTTCAACCCGCAACAGGCGGGGCATATCCGACAGATCAACCTGCCACCGGCGTGCGTTATAAATCTGCGGGATCAGGCAGAGGTCGGCGAGACCGGGCTTTGACCCAACACAATAGGGGGTCTGTTCGAAATCCCCCAACATGGTTTCGAACGCCTGCAACCCGGGTTTGATGAAATGCCGCATCCAGTCGCCGGGCATGTCGGGGGCGTTATGGCTCAGGGTGGTGGCATAGCGCGCAACGGAAAGGTTGCAGACTGGGTGGATGTCGACGGCGATCGCATAAGCCAGCGCCTGAACACGCGCGCGTTCCGCCGGATCATCAGGCAGAAGGTTCAGCTTCCGGGTCCGGTCCAGATAGTCGAGGATGGCCAGCGATTGCGTCAACCGCAGCCCGTCAATATCCAGAACCGGCACAAAGCCCTGCGGGTTTCGAGCGATATGTTCATCACTCTTTTGTGCGCCGCCGACCAGATCGACAACAACCGGGCGATACGCGATCCCGGCCAGATTCAGGGCGATCCGCACCCGGTAACTGGCCGAGGATCGCCAATAGTCATAAAGAACGACCTCGCTCACGCCCGGGCCTGTCAACTGTCAGTCAAAGCGGCAGCGCGAAGGGCGTCCGTCAGCACCGTACTGTCACCGATGTGATTGGCCAGCACCAGTACCAGCCGCGCATTCAGCGCGTCGCTGTCGGCTTTTTCCAGGCCCTCATGTGCGGCCAGAAGTTCGGCATAGAAGTCATCGGCGTCTTTGATGTTCGGGGTTAGGATCAGGTCTGACATAGGGCTTACTCCTTACCGCAGGCTCTGCGGATCGCGTGCCGGAAGGTGTTTTCTTCGTAACTGTCACGCCGGGCGGCCACATGCTGGTCCGGGCGGATCAGGTAGACTGCGCTGGTCGCGTCGCCCAGATAGCGGCGTTTCAGGGCCAGCGTCATATCATCCTTGATCGACAGCGCCAG
Organism: Ruegeria sp. N10; assembly: GCF_056531545.1. Classification (NCBI taxonomy): domain Bacteria; kingdom Pseudomonadati; phylum Pseudomonadota; class Alphaproteobacteria; order Rhodobacterales; family Roseobacteraceae; genus Ruegeria; species Ruegeria sp. N10. The sequence continues at coordinate 65,130 of NZ_JBQFLY010000010.1, forward strand.
TCGCGTGACCTCGATCCCATCTTCTTCCAGGGTATCAGGGGCGTCTGCATCGATGGTCAGAAGCGTGAACTTGCCTGCAAGCTTGGGCAGCAGAAACTCGTCACCAAGCGGAGCGTCGGGACAGGCCGAACCCGGTCGCGTTCCGGCGGGGCCGTTCAGCGCGTCCGCAGAATTCAGCGAAGTTCCATCATAGGTGCAGGGCTGGCTCAGGCGGCCAGAATTCACCAGCGGGCGGGCGAAGTCATAATGCTCGCTCAGGTCCAGTACCGCATCGCGCAGGATCCGCGACATCTCGGATTTCGGGGTGATGAAATCGGTCGACCGGCTGGAATTCAGGATGTTCTCATCGGCCCCGTACACGCGTTCGGCGTTGTAGCTGTCCAGCAGAGTTTCAGGTGCTTTCCCATCCAGAACCAGCTTCAGTTTCCAACACAGGTTGTCGGTGTCCTGAAGGCCGGAATTGGCCCCGCGCGCGCCAAAGGGGCTGACCTGATGCGCGCTGTCGCCCGCAAACAGGACACGGCCCTTGCGGAAGCTTTCCATGCGACGGCACTGGAACGTATAGATCGAGACCCATTCCAGCTCAAACTCGACATCATCCCCAAGCATTGCCTTGAGGCGGGGGATCACGTTCTCGGGGCGCTTTTCGCGTTCCTTGTCGATATCCCAACCCAGCTGCAAGTCGATGCGCCATACATTGTCGGGCTGTTTATGCAACAATGCGGATTGCCCCCGATTGAACGGCGGATCGAACCAGAACCAGCGTTCAGACGGAAAATCCGCATCCATGATCACGTCTGCAATCAGGAAGTTGTCTTCGAAAATCCGTCCTTCGAAATCAATGCCCAACATCCGCCGGGCGGGGGAGGTCGCGCCATCACAGGCAATCAGCCAATCGGCTTCGATTGTGTAAGGTCCTTCGGGCGTCCCGACCTCCAGCCGCACGTGATCGTCATGCGTGCCAATCGCCTCGACCTTGTTGCGCCCGCGTATCTCAATCGGTGCGCCTTCTGCCTGCAACTCGCGGACCCGTTCAACGAAATAGTTCTCAAAATGGTATTGCTGAAGGTTGATGAAGGCAGGGTTGGCATAACCTTGTTCCGGTTGCAGGTTGAAGTCATAGACCTGTCGGTCATCGAAGAACACCTTGCCCCGATCCCACAGGACGCCCTTGTCGACCAGTCGGCGTCCGCATCCCAGCCGGTCGGCAATTTCCAGCGTGCGTTGCGAGAAACAGATGGCGCGGCTGCCGAAACTGACCTTGTCATTCTCGTCCAGAACCACGACGTCGACCCCTTGCTGCGCCAGATCAATCGCGGCGGCCAGACCAACCGGACCCGCGCCGATCACGATAACCTTGTGCCGAACCGGCGTCGGGCTGTCCTGATCGGGGCTGCGTTCATAGCCGTAAAGCGGAGTTTCAAAGATCTTGTTCATGGGCTTCCCCCCAAGCAGATGCGCCAAAGTGCTGCATGTCCTGTGCCCCGGCAGCACGTGCCGAAACCTTTGGCATATGGTTTCACTGAATCCCGCCGCCTAAAACGATCTGGATCAAACTGGGCCGTTTTTCCTTACCCCTGCAGGGCCTCCCACATCTCAAGATCGCGTTGGGCGGTCCAGATGCGAGGCGTGTCGATACCGCGGGCTTCGTCATAGGCGCGGGCGACGTTGAACGGCAGGCAGTGTTCGTAGATCGCGTAACTGGCGAATTTAGGGTCACATTCGGCGCGGACTGCGTCCCATGCCTCTTTCAGGCTGCCACCGCGCGCCGCAACCTTGGCTGCGGGGCGGTAGGTGCTTTCGACGAAATCGCGGGTGTTTTCGATGGCGGCATTGACCATGTCCTTGCCAACCAGCGCGTCGCCGCGTCCCGGTGCGATGGCGTCGACATCGAACCACTTGATCTCGTCCAGCGTGTCGCCCCAGTCGCTGAAATGCCCGTCGCCGCAATAGCAGGCCGAGTGATATTCGACGATGTCGCCGGTGAACATCACGTTCTGGTCAGGCACATGGATGACGATATCACCGGCGGTATGGGCGCGCCCCAGATGCATCAGGTCGATCCGGCGGTTGCCCAGATAAACGGTCATCGTGTCGCTGAATGTGGTTGTGGGCCAGGTCAGGCCGGGGATGCTTTCATGCCCTTCGAACAGGCGCGGGAAGCGCTGGAATTCGCTGTCCCAGTCTTCCTGACCGCGTTCAACCACCATGGCGCGGGCCATGTCGGACATCAGGATCTGTTGTGCTCCAAAAGCGCTGGCACCTAAAACCCGTACAGCGTGATAATGGGTCAGGGCCACGTGGGTGATCGGCTTGTCGGTCACAGACCGCACGCATTCGATCACCTTGTTGGCCAGGCGCGGGGTCGCCTGCGCCTCGACGATCATCACGCTGTCATCGCCGATGATCACGCCCGAGTTCGGGTCGCCCTCGGCGGTGAAAGCATAGAGCCCCTCGCCCACTTCGGTGAACGAGATTTTCTTTTCCGACATGTCCCCCTGGGACGCGAATGCTTTGGCCATCTTGGTTTTGTCCTTTTGCGGTTGCGCGGAAGGCAGGGATTGGATGCCTCCGGCGGGAGTATTTGGGAAAAGATGAAGCTCAGTGCGTCATCGCTCGAATGGGGAATTGAGTGCAGGCAGAACGGTGCCGGTGCAGTCGCCGAACCCGATCGTATAGCCGTCGCCCCTGGCCGCGCCGGTCAGGGTCATCGTGTCGCCGTCTTCGATGAAGGTGCGGGTTTCACCTGTGTTCAGCGTCAGCGGCTCTTTCCCACCCCAGCTAAGTTCCAGCAACGATCCGCGTTCGGGCTTGGTTGGTCCGGATATGGTGCCTGACCCCAGCAGGTCGCCGGTGTTCATCGGGCATCCCGATGTGGTGTGGTGGGCCAATTGTTGCGCGGCGGAATAATACATCTGGTTGTAGTTGGTCCGCGCGATGGTCGTGACGTCTTTGCCTTCGGGTGCCATGGTGACGGCCAGATCGATGTCATAAAGCATCGGGCCGCAATCCTTGAGGTGGTCCAGCAGCGCGAACTCGCGGGCTGGCGTATCACAGCGGAACGGCTCGAGGGCTGCCTTGGTCACGATCCAAGGGCTGATCGAGGTTGCGGTTGCCTTGGCCTGAAACGGACCCAGCGGCTGGTATTCCCAGGCCTGTATATCACGTGCCGACCAGTCGTTCAGCAGAACGTAGCCGAAGATGTGGTCGTCAGCTTCCTGAACCGTGATCGGGCCATCCGAGGGCGTGCCGACAATCGCACCCATCTCCAACTCGATATCAAAGCGGCGGCTGGGCAGGAAGGCGGGCAGGTCCTGATCGGGGGATTTCAGCTGTCCCCAAGGGCGACGGATATCCGTGCCGGACACCACGACCGAGGACGCCCGTCCGTTATAACCAATCGGAATGTGCAACCAGTTCGGCGGCAGCGCGTTTTCCGGGCCACGAAACATGGTGCCCACGTTGAAGGCATGGTTCCGCCCGGCATAGAAATCGGTGTATTCGCTGACCGCGAAGGGCAAGTGCATCTCGGCTTCGGCCTGTGGTACAAGCAGCGGTTCGACCTTGCTTTGTTCGTCCGAGCCGTCCGCCAGAAGGCTGATCAGCCGCTCACGCAGGGCGGTCCAGACAGCGGGGCCTTCTTCCATCAGGGGGTTCCAGAACGGCAGATCGAACAGCGGTTCATCGGTCAGGGTGATCAGGCCTTCGGCTTCGGCCGCGGTAACGTCCAGGATCATGTCGCCAATGGCCACACCGCAGCGTGGATCATCGCCTTCAGTCGAGAAGACACCGTAAGGCAGGTTGTTCAGTGGAAACGGATGCGCCGCGTCGTTGGCCGAGGCCACCCAGGATTTCATCAAAGGCATATTTTGCCCCTATTTTGTTGTACTTGGTACGTGGTTCGAAACGATCATAACCCCTGAAAGACAGGCGCCAAAGCCCAGAACGGGCGCGGTTGCGGCAGGTCGGCTGCCAAGGCCCCGTCTTTGTTTTCCGGTTGCAGCGACAGTACGCCTGCAACCGGAATGGGTATGTTCATCGCCATCAGGACGGGTGCTGTCCGGGTAACCCAGTCTGAGGGTCACTTCTTGCCCGGTGTGCCGTCGAACTTCTTCTCTAGCGATGTCCAGCAATCGATATAGTCGTCCTGCAACGGTGCCTCATTGGCGGCAAACGGCGTCAGGTGCTGGGGGAACCGGGTTTCGAACATGAACGACATCGTCTGGTCCAGCTTTTCCGGCCCCAGATTGGAATAGGATGCTTTGTCAAAGGCTTCCCTGTCGGGGCCATGCGGGATCATCATGTTGTGCAGACTGGTGCCACCGGGAACGAAGCCCTGCGGTTTCGCATCATATTGACCGTAGATGTTGCCCATCAGTTCCGACATGATGTTCTTGTGATACCACGGTGGGCGGAACGTGTCTTCCATCACCATCCAGCGTTCGCGGAACAGGACAAAGTCAATATTTGCGGTGCCGGGCTGGCCCGAGGGCGCCGTCAGAACGGTAAAGATCGACGGGTCGGGATGGTCAAACAGGATCGCGCCGACCGGGCAATAATTGCGCAGATCGTATTTGTAGGGCGCATAATTGCCGTGCCACGCCACCACATCCAGCGGGCTGTGTCCGATTTTCGTGGTGTGAAACTGGCCGCACCATTTGATCGTCACGGTCGACGGGGTTTCACGATCCTCATAGGCAGCGACCGGAGCTTTGAAATCGCGCGGGTTGGCCATGCAGTTGGCCCCGATCGGGCCGCGACCCGGCAGTTCAAACTTCTGGCCGTAATTCTCGCACACAAAGCCACGTGCCGGGCCTTCCAGAACTTCAACCCGGTACAGCAGTCCACGCGGGATGATCGCGATTTCCTTGGGCTCAAGGTCAATGATTCCCAGTTCAGTCGCAAAGCGCAGTCGCCCTTCCTGTGGCACCACCAGCAACTCGGAATCAGCCGAGAAGAAATAGTCGTCGACCATGGATTCGGTAACCAGATAAATGTGGCAGGCCATGCCAACCTGGGTGTTCACATCCCCGGCCGTCGTCATGGTCCGCATCCCGGTCATCCAGTTCAGACCTTCATCGGAATGCGGCACCGGGTCCCAGCGATACTGGCCCAGGCTGATCACGTCCGGGTCGATGCACGGGGCCGATTTCCAATAGGGCAAGTCGATCTTTTCGTAACGGTGCGAATGCTTTACCGACGGGCGAATACGATAGCACCAGGTGCGTTCAGGCGGGTTGGCGGTAAAGGCCGTGCCGCTCAGCTGTTCACCGTAAAGTCCGTAGTTGCACCTTTGCGGGCTGTTCATCCCCTGCGGCAGCGCATCGGGCAGCGCCTCGGTTTCAAAGTCGTTGCCAAAGCCGGGCATATAACCGGCATGGGTACCAACAGGCGTTGCTGCTTGCGTCAATGAATGCGGATCCGTCGGACGGTTCATTACGTATTCCTCCGTTTGCTGCTTGTCGGTTAATAGTTGATTTTGTAACTAACAAGCATGACACACGACGAATCTGAAAAAAATGATGACTTTTTCCTGCAGAATTTTCTGCCGTTTCTGCTGAACCAGGCAGCCGAGCGCGCCTCGTTGGAATTTCAGGCTGTCTACAAGGGACGGTACGGAATGCTCAGAACCGAATGGCGGGTGCTGTTCCATCTGGGGCTGTTTGGCGAAATGACCGCCAAGGAAATTGGTGAACGGGCCGGAATGCACAAAACCAAGATCAGCCGTGCAGTTGCCAAGCTCGAGGAGCGCCGGTACCTGAAACGCACACGGGACGAGGCTGATCGGCGGGCGGAATGGCTGACACTGACACCCGCCGGGCAAGCTGTGTATCGCGACTTGTACGGGGTGGCGGCAAGCTATGACGCCAGGCTGTCGGACCTGTTCAGCGAAAAAGAGGCCGCCTTGCTGCGCCAGATGTTGCAACGGTTGGCAGGCGTGGATTGACCACTGGTAATTAGCGCCTGCCGTCCCCAGATGTGTGTCATGCTTGATACGGAATTTGAAATGACGTCATTTGAACCTGCCAAGGTATCCGCACACACCCTGATCGACTGGTTGGTCCAAAAGGGGCTTGAGGGTGCCGGGCAGGAAGAGTTGTTGGAAGGGTTCTGCACAAGTCTGGTCGATATGGGCATTCCGCTGATGCGGTTTCATGCGGCGCAGTCAACCTTGCACCCGGTTTATGGCGGAACCGGATATAGCTGGTACAAAAGCACCGGCGGTGAATCCGAGAAGTTTGAAAACACGGATACGCCCAGCGAAATGTGGCAACAAAGCCCGCTTTATGCGCTGCTGAACGAGGATCTGGATGAAATCCGGGTCAAACTTGTCGACCATAATGAACCCAGCCGCTTTCCATTGTTGAACGACCTGAGAGAGGTTGGGGCGACCGATTATTATGCCACCGGCATCTCGTATGAGGGGGCGGGAAAGATGCGCCCCGACGGTACCAAAAAGGTCAGTGATGGCGTCCTGATGTCCTGGACCAGCGATGCACCGTCCGGGTTTGATGACAGAGATCTCAGGCACATTCATGCGGTATTGCCGCATCTGGGGCTGGCGCTCAAATCCGCCAAGAACCAGAACCTGACCGAAGACCTGATGCGGGTCTATCTGGGTCGTGATGCCGGGCGCCGCGTCCTGTCAGGTGAGATTCGTCGCGGATCATTGCAGCAAATCGATGCGGTGATCTGGAATTTCGATCTGGAAGGGTTCACCAACCTGTCAGAAGACCTGCCGGGCCACGAGATCATCGACATGCTGAATGATTACCTGGCTGTGGCCGTGGGCGTTGTGCACGACAAGGGTGGGAATATCCTGAAATTCATGGGCGATGGGCTGATGGCCATGTTCGATGTCGGCGAAATCGACGAGGACGCCCGTGCCGCGCTCAGCGCGGTGCCCTTGCTGCAAGCCCGTATGGATGAATTGAACGCCAGACGTCAGGCAAAGGGGCTGCCGGTTGCGAATTTCACGCTGGCCCTGCATTCCGGCGAAATCCTGTATGGCAATATCGGGTCCGAAACACGGCTGGATTTCACGGTGATCGGCCCCGCCGTCAATCAGGCCGCCCGCATCGCGGGAATGCACCGGTCGCTGGGTCAGAGAATCCTGATCTCGGACGACGTCGCGGTCGCGGCACGCCCCTGCGCACAAGACCTCATCTCGGTCGGGCGCTACATGCTGCGCGGGGTGAACGAACCCAAAGAGCTGTTCACGGTATACAGTCCCGGCGGGCCATCAGTTACCGGGTGAAACCGAGGCTGTTCCGTTCAGCGATTCCGAAACTGAAAGTCGTGAAGGAACACCTTTGTTTAGCTGGGTACGAGCGGCGGGTTGGAGCGAATGTTCGAGAATGGTGAGGATTTGTACGAATGGCGGGTTTGAGGCCATTGCCGACAATGCGGTTTTAAGCAGGGTAATCAGGGAAACCTTCATATTGACCTGATCCGGCGTCCTGTATTTGCATTGAGCTCGAATTGGAGTGCGGCCTTTGAAAAACAACTACATACTAATCGACTTTGAAAATGTTCAACCCAAGAACCTCGAACTCCTTCGGGGACATGTTTGCACCTTGATTGTTTTCGTAGGAGCCAATCAAAAAAGCATACCCTATGACTTTGCACAAGCACTGCAAAGCTTGGGAGAAAATGCTGTTTATCAGAAGATAGCAGGGAATGGCTCGAACGCCTTGGACTTTCATATTGCGTTCTACTTAGGAGAACTCTCTACCAAAGACGCCAATGCGTGTTTTCATGTTATTTCTCGCGACAAAGGCTTCGACCCATTGATTGCACATCTGCGACAAAGGAAGCTCCCCGCTTTCCGTCATGCAGACCTATCCGAGATCCCATTCGTCAAAATCTCGAATGCAAGCTCGCTGGATCAAAAAATTGATGCGATTGTTGACAGCTTGAAGTCTAGAGGAACTTCGCGTCCTAGGAAGATCAAAACCCTTAAGGGAACGATGAACGCACTTTTTCTAAAGACCTTGGAGCAGGAAGAGCTGGAAAGGCTGGTTGATGAGTTGAAAAGACGTGGTCACGTAGTCTTTTCGGATCAATCAGTCAGTTATGGCCCCGACATTACCCAGCACTGACTGGCTTAGGGGCTGAGAATTTCGCGTTTTGAATTGCCCGTTTGCCGCGCAGGCCAGCCCCCAATACAACTGATCAGAAATCGACTTCGACACCCGGCAGGTTCAGCTCTCGCATCATGTCGCGCAGTTCCTGCCGTGCTGCGATGTTCGAGATGTTCAGCTGTTTGACGCCAATATCCTTGAGGTCCAGCAGGGTCAGGCCGCGGGGAAACAGTTCGCGAAAGATTACCCGTTCGGAAAAGCCCGAAGCGACGCGGAAGCCGATGCGCTGCGACAGCATTTCGATCGCGCGCTGCATCTTTTCCTTGTTGACCATGCGCTGGGTACCGACACGGTTGCGCACAACGACCCAGTCGATGGGCTTCAGCCCGGCCTGCGCCCGCAATTGCCGGGCGTTCCAGACCATCTCGGAATAGACGGACGGGCCAAGGATTTTCTCACCCTTTGAATCAATCCGCGCCAGCAGGTCAAAATCGATGAAACTGTCGTTCAAAGGGGTGATCAGCGAGTCGGCCAGCGAATGGGCCACCTGGCTCAGGCGTGTATGGGAGCCGGGGCAGTCGATCAGGATAAAGTCACTGTCGCTTTCCAGTTGCGACACGGCAGCAGACAGGCGGTGGTCATAGATATTCTCGCCCGGTTTCAACGTGCTGGCATCAATCTCGGGCAGGTCGTGATGGCGTGGGCCGGGCAGCGTCAGGTCCGCGCTTTTCAGAAAGTTGTTCCGGTTCTCGAAATACCGTCCAAGGCTGCGCTGCCGCAGGTCCAGATCCAGCGTGCTGACCTTGTGCCCCAGTCGGGCCAGTGCGGTTGCCACATGCATCGACACGGTCGATTTTCCAGCGCCGCCTTTTTCGTTACCGACCACAATGATATGTGCCATGCTTGTATTCCCAAGTCTTGCCGTGTTTGACTACACGTTGTTGGCACCCACTATATGTTGTGTCGCCTACGATGAAAAGAACCTCAAGCGGCGCTTTTGGGCATTATCGGACTCTATTTTGGAAAACACAGCGCAGTGCGCGGGTTACGGGAAGGCACCAGTCTGGTGATCTGCCTTGATCGGCTATCCGATCACGGTCTTGGCAGCGATATCGCCGTGTCGGCGCCTAGTCCCGAACATCTTGAACAACCGCTGCCTGCAACGATCCGCACTGGAATCAATCGCGCCGTTTGCCTGATTCACACATGTACAGATCGCGCTCCCAAAGGGTCCTTTCGCGGTGACGCCGCTTGGTCCGGATCGTGAAAACTATGCGGGGGGCGGAAAATTTGGTTAAATACCAAACAGATTTACACCGAATAACCTTGCAGGCTTTGCACGGGTCCTCTTCGGTTCATCTTCAAAGCAGGTGAAAGGGGCATTGGCATGCCGGACACTGCTGCGGAAAGTTCAGGCGGTTCACACGTTGTTCTTGCAATGACGGCCATTTGCATGATGGTCGTTGGCTTCAACACAACCGCTGTTGCGACCATCCTTCCATATCTGAAGGCCGAGTTCGACCTGACACCTTCGGGCCTGCAATGGGTGATGGCGATCTATACGGTGGCCAGCGCGACCCTTGTGACGATTGTAAGTCGGCTTGGGGACATCACGGGCAAGATGGGTATCTTTTTCTTTGGCATGATCGTGTTTGCCTGCGGCTCTGCTTCTGTGTTGTTTTCACAGAACGCGGCGATGCTGCTGATTGGGCGTGGCGCGCAGGGGGCGGGGGCTGCGGCCCTGTTCGGCACCTCATTGTCCCTGCTGACCGCCGCAACGCCCGAGGAACAACGGGCCAGCGTGACCGGTGTTTGGGGCGCAATCGTGGGCCTTGCGATAGGCGTCGGGCCCATAGTCGGAGGAAGTTTTGCCAACTTCCTGAGCTGGCGCGGGGTATTCGCCACAGACCTTGTGTTACTTGCCATTGCGTTTGTGATCGGCCTGCAGGTCAGCAGGAAGAACTATGTCCCGGATACGCGCCTTCAGGGTGCAAAATTCGATACCGCAGGGGCGATTGCCATTGTGTTGCTGCTGGGTCCATTGTCTTTCGCACTCAGCAACGGTGAGGCACACGGATGGGGCAATGCCCTGACCATCGTTCCTTTGGGTGTCGCCGCTTTGGCAGTTGTCGGTCTGGTCTACACCTCGCGGCGCAGCGACGATCCGCTGGTCGAGTTCCGGTACTTCCGGCACCCGCGCTATCTTATGGCGGCAACGGGGATGTTCTTTGCGGGATTTGCGTTGTTCTGTTTCTTTGTCTACTTCAACGTGTTCGTCCAGTCCCCGGATGCGTTCGGCTATTCACCGGTTGAGGCGGGCGTGGCAATCCTGCCGCTGAGCCTGAGCATGTTTGTCATTTCCGTCACCGCGCCGCGCCTGCTTGCACCTTACAGTTTCCAATGGCCGGTGAGTGCTGCAATGGGGTTGATGGCCTGCGGCTTCCTGCTTTTGACAACAACCTCGAATATCGACAGCTATGCTGAAATCTGGTGGAAACTGATCATTGTGGGGGTTGGCATCGGCATCTGTTTTTCGTTGCTGCCCCGTCTTGGGCTTCGGTTGCTGCCCGACGAACATGTCGGACAGGGGTCCGGGGTGATCAACGCATTCCTGTATTTCGGGGCCACGATGGGATCGGTTGTCGGCGGTCTGGCCGAAGCTCTGACCATCCGCTCGGGCCTGTCAGAAGTCATCACCGCGCTGCCCGCCGGATCGACGCAGCGCGACGACCTTGCGCGCGCCCTGACACATGGCACGGCAACACAGGTGGAACAGCTGATTGCCGGGCTTGACCCGTCAACTGGTTCAGCGCTGGCCGGGGCGCTGCGTGATCTGCGGGATAATGCCTTTGATGCGGCGATGCTCATGGCCGCGATCGCCGCCAGTATAGGGCTGGTGATCGCGCTGCTGCTGTTGCGCGGTCCGATTCCGCCATTGCACGACGCGGCTGAACTTACAAAACCAAAGGATCAGAAACCGGGGAAAACAGGGGCCTGAAACGAAAGAAGGCCGCCCGTTGGCGACCTTCCTTTGAAAGACTTTGGCAAAGGTTTAGAAACCCAGACCTTCGTATTTCTTCTTGAACTTCGACACGCGGCCGCCAGCGTCCAACAGGCGCGACGAACCACCGGTCCATGCAGGGTGTACCGAAGGATCGATCTCCAGTGCCAGCTGGTCGCCTTCGCTGCCCCAGGTGGATTTCATCTGAACGATGGTGCCATCGGTCATCTTGACGTCGATGACGTGATAATCGGGATGGATGTCTTTTTTCATCTTTCCGCTCCTTACGCTTCGGCGCCAGCTTTGGGCTTGTAGTTGGAAACCTCTGCGATACGCGCGGATTTACCGCGACGGGTGCGCAGATAGTACAGTTTGGCGCGACGAACGCGGCCGCGGCGGACAACGGTGATGCTGTCGATATTGGTCGAATACAGCGGGAATACACGCTCCACGCCTTCGCCAAACGAAATCTTGCGAACGGTGAACGAACCGGCAATGCCGCTGCCGTTGTTGCGCGCGATGCAGACGCCTTCGTAGTTCTGCACACGGGTGCGCGACCCTTCGGTCACCTTATAGCCGACACGGATAGTGTCACCGGCTTTGAAATCAGGGATGTCTTTCCCCAGGGCGGCAATCTGTTCCGCCTCAAGCTGTGCGATCAGGTCCATCGCAGTTTCTCCTATCTGCTCGTGGTTGGTCCACGAAGTTGGGCACGGCCTGAGAGCTCTTGGTCTTCACCGGGTCCTGCGTACAGCCCGCCAGAGGTCAGATCGAATGTTCCTTTGGTCTGGCCTGACCCGGCGCATCCCTGCCGAAGAAAACGGGACGTCACGCCATGGTGCAAACCAAAACACCGGCGTCGCAGAACGCGGCACCGGATTGCGGTCGTTTAAGGGTATTGCAGGCAGGGATCAAGGGAAAAACGCCCTGACTTGCCCAACAGGCCGGTAGGAATCCGCCAGCCTGAAACTAAGGCGTTGCCAAGCGGGCCAGATCAGGCATTCTGAGGCAAATAATATGAGCAGATATTTCAGACAGGACCCTATGATGCGATTGGCATTCATGCTGGCCATAACGGCCGTTGCGCTGATGTCTTGCGGTCGAGGCGGCCCGAAACCTCAGGCAGTCGAACCCGTTCCGGGCGTGGACAGGACAGCACCGCTTGTGATCTACCCCGATTTTGGCGACGCGGATCCCCATGACTGGGAAGGGAGCCACCCCGGACAATACCCGATCCATGGCCTTGACGTGTCACGCTGGCAGGGGCCGATTGACTGGCGCACGGCCCGGGCATCAGGTGTCAGCTTTGTGTTTCTGAAAGCGACCGAAGGCGGCGACGTGGCAGATCCCCTGTTCGACGATCACCGCCGCGGCGCGCAGTCGGCCGGTGTGCCTTGGGGCGCCTACCACTATTATTATTTCTGCCGTTCGGCCCGGGAACAGGCCCGCTGGTTCATCCAGAACGTGCCCAAAGGGGCAGACCTGCCGCATGTGCTGGATATGGAATGGACGCCGCATTCCAAGACCTGCACGCTGCGACCCGATGGCAGAACCGTCCGCGCCGAGGCGCAGCGCTTTCTGGACATTCTCGAACGACATTATGGCCGCCGCCCGATCGTCTATACCACGGTGGATTTCTTTGAAGACACCGATATCGGGCGCCTGCCCAAGACCGAGTTCTGGCTGAGATCGGTCGCGGGCCACCCCCGCACTGTCTATCCCCGCGCGGTCTGGCGGTTCTGGCAATATACCGGCACCGGTCTGGTGCCGGGCGTTCAGGGCCGGGTAGACATCAACACCTTCAACGGCACACCAGACGTCTGGGCCAGATGGAAGGCCGGGGGTTAGGTCTTTGGTGCGCCGTAGGTTTCCATAGTGCCGCCGCCAACCAGATGGTCCAACCGGCGCTCCCGCTCTTCCCCAAAGGCGTTGCGCACACTAGACCTGCGGCAAGTGCGCAACAATCCGGCCTGTCACTCAGACGAATCCGATCGGGATTTTGCATAGTCGGCCCAGATATCCGGGCGCCGCTCGCGGGTAATGTCCTCAGCCATCTTGTGACGCCATTCGGCGATGCGGCCGTGGTGGCCCGACATCAGAACCTCAGGTATCGGGCGGCCTTTCCAATCCGCAGGGCGGGTGTACTGCGGATGCTCCAGCAGGCCCGAGGAAAAGCTTTCCTCTTCGGTCGAGGCCTGATTGCCCAGAACGCCGGGGATCAAGCGCACCGTGGCATCGATCAGGGCCTGTGCTGCAATTTCACCGCCGGTCATCACGAAATCCCCCAACGAGACCTCCTGCACACCGTAATGCTCCAGCACACGCTCATCCACGCCTTCGAACCGGCCACACAGCAGGGTCATGCCATCGCAGCGTGCAAGGGTCTGCATCATACGCTGGTCCATGCGCCGCCCACGCGGGCTGAGGTAAATCAGCGGCCAGTTGCCCTGAATGCCCGCCATGGTGTGCTCAATGGCTTCGCCCAACACATCGGGCCGCAAAACCATACCCGCGCCGCCCCCGGCTGGCGTGTCATCCACGTTGCGATGCCTGCCGACGCCGAATTGCCGCAAATCCACGGTTTCCAGCTGCCACAACCCCTCCTGCAGGGCCTTGCCGGTCAGGCTTTCCCCCAGAACGCCTGGAAAGGCGGTTGGAAACAGGGTGATAACCTTGGCTTTCCAGACGCCATGCAGGTCCGGGGTGGGTGTCATCAGCTCACGCGGTTTCAGCGTGGCCCGGATCGCCTTGCGACCATAGGATTTGCCGGGTTTGTCAGTCATTTCTGGCGGGCCAATTCATGTTGGGCGGTTCGAATCAGGGCCTTTTTCTGAGTGATCAATGCGGCTTCGTCCAGCGATGATCGGTTCAGGGCCAGCATTTCCCTCAGAACGTCGTCGGACAGCTGAGGGCTTTCATGCGCGGGCTTCACAAGCTGCGCAGATTTCCCGGGTGGCAGGTCGAGAAATTCGGCAAATGGTGCGCCCAGTCCAAGGTGGTGGCCTTTCAGCGCTTCCATCCACGCGGTCCGTACCGTGACAGTTGGCAACCGGTCCCTGATCCGGTCTGCCGTGTTCTGTAGCGATGGCAGGTGCGCAAGATCGGCGCAAAAGCCGTCCAGGTCCTGAACCATGCGCGACAGGTGCAGATCGTGGGCCCAAAGGCTGCGCAACCACACATCGCGATTGCGCAACGACAGGTAGACAGTAATGTCGGTTTCTTCGCCCACCAGACGGCGGCGCAGCACGCTGACGACCGTTTCCGCCAGTTCGGGTGCGGCCCCGTATCCTTCGATTTTGTTCCTGCTGGGGCGCAGGCCCAGAAAATTCTCTTCGCTCAGGATCAATCCCCGGCGTGCTCCGAAATCCAGACCGCCGAAAAAAGTGTGCAGCTGACCGCCAAAACCCGCCAGCGTGTCATCCAGTCGATAGATCGAATGGCGCGTGGCCGCTCCGCTTAAACCGGCCTTGCGGGTCTTATACGGAAGGACCAGAGCGAAATGAGGCCAGATCAGCTCGCGGTTTTCATGCAGAAAGGACTGTGCTGCCGTCATGCCGGTCTTGTGAAAACCCAGATGCAGCAGAACACGTCGCATCAGATCAGGCCTTCGGGCGGGTCGGCCACAATGCGGCCCTGTTCCAGATCGACGGTTGGCACCACCTGCATCGTGAACGGCAGCAGAACCGTCGCCTTCAGGCCCGGCCCGTGTAGTTCCAACAGGTCCGTGGCCCCGTGGTTCTGCACGGATTTGACCTTGCCCAGCAGGGTGCCGCCGGTGTCATAGACCTCAAGCCCGATCAGGTCTGTGTGGTAGAACTCGTCATCGGGCAACGAGGGCAACTGGTCGCGCCGCGCAAACAGGCGCAAACCGTTCAGGGCATCCGCCTGTTCCTTGGTTTCAACCCCGCCAAGACGGGCGGCAAAACCGTTCTTGATCGTACGCGTCAGAACCACCGGATAGCGTTCCTTGCCGGTTTCATCCGTCAGTGGCGAATACGCCTCGATATCTTCGGGAACGGCGCAGAAGCTTTTCAGGCGCACTTCACCGCGTACACCATAAGACCCAGCGACGCTGCCGACGCAGATCAGATCACTCATTGGCAGCCCCCGTCGTCAAGCAGATCCCGTTTCTCCATTCGCCAAGCCCTTCGCAGGCTTCGCGCTGATTGTTGCGCTCAAAGAACACGCCCACAATAAAGGCGATCAGCAGCAGAATGGGAAGGCGTATCAATCCGAACATGCGGCCCTACCTTGTTTCGATCTTCAGGCTGTCGGCCCGGTTTTCCCAGCCAACCTGCTCAAGTTCGGGGGTGTCGGACACCTGTTCTGGCCACCCGACGCAAAAATACCCGATCAGACGCCAGTTGTCCGGCACATCCAGATCGCGCGCCATCTGCTCGGGGTCCAGAATGGATACCCAGCCCAGCCCCAGCCCCTCGGCCCGCAGGGCCAGCCAGAACAGGGTGATGGCAGAGACAACGGAATAGCGCCGCATCTCGGGCATCGAGCCCGCGCCGAGACCCATTCCCTTGTCGGTGCTGTCGTCGCAGAAGACGGCCAGTTGCACCGGCGCTTCCTGCATTCCCGACAGTTTCAGGCGGCTGTAAAGCTGCGCCCTGTCGCCGGAATAGCCCGCCAGGGCGTCATCGTTCGCGGTTTGGAAATTCCTTAGCGCCGCAGCCCGGGCCGCTGCGCTTTCGACGCGGATCACGCGCCACGGTTCGCTTAGCCCAACCGACGGGGCCAGCCGAAACGCGTCGAGGCAGCGCGCAAGCACTGCCTCGTCTACCGCGTCGCCTCGGAACCGGCGCACATCGCGCCGGAGCCGCAACAACAGATCGAACTGCGTGCGAAATGCGTCAGTAAAGGTCTGATCCCGCACGCTTCGGCCTGCTTATTCTTCTGCAGCCGCTTCTTCAGCCGGTGCAGCAGCTGCTTCGGCAGCTTCCGCAGCCTTTGCAGCTTTCTCTTCCGCGCGTTCCTGAGCTTTCTTGCCCGGGGTACCCTTGTTGGGGTTGTTGCGCTCGGCCTTGTCACGGGTGCCGGCAGCTTCCAGCATACGCGCGATACGGTCGGTGGGCTGGGCGCCCTGATCCAGCCAGTGCTGAACGCGTTCCATGTCCATTTTCACACGCTCTTCGCTGTCTTTCGGCAGCAGCGGGTTGTAGGTGCCCAGTTTCTCGATGAAACGGCCGTCGCGCGGCATCCGGCTGTCAGCCGCGACGATGCGGTAAAACGGACGTTTTTTCGAGCCTGCGCGGGCGAGACGAATTTTCATTGCCATGGTGGTATCTCCTTTGAATGGCATCACGCCGGAGGCGTGTATTTGATTGGCCGGTGTGTTTTCCGGTTAATTCTGATGGTTGCTGAACCTCTGGTTCACCCTTGGTGTTTCCTGTGGTGTCGGATGACTTCCTGAATGATGAAATTCAGAAAAGCCTTGGCGAAATCGGGGTCCAGATCGGCCTCTTTCGCCAGGTCTTCAAGCCGTGCGATCTGCGTGGCCTCACGCGAGGGATCGGACGGGGGAAGGTTGTGTTCGGCCTTGAGCTTGCCAACGGCCTGTGTGTGTTTGAACCGCTCGCCCAGCGTATAGACAAGGATCGCATCCAGCCGGTCGATACTTTCGCGATGCTCTTTCAGCAATGCAGCCGCGCGTGTCACGGGGTTGTTCATTGGCCGGTCCTTTCGGGTGTCGAAACGTCAATCTTGGGGTGCCGCCACACCTGGCAGGGCTGGCCCAGCAGTTCGGCATTGTCACGCTCCAGCGTTGCGCCCAACCGTTCGGCCAAAGCGCGCGAGCGATCGTTTTCGTGGGCGATATACGAAATCACCCCGTTTAGGCCCTGATGCCGCGCCGCATAGGACCGGGCGGCAAGCGCGGCCTCATAGGCAAAACCTTTGCCTTCGAAATCTTCCATCACGGTCCAGCCCAGTTCAGGCTCGTCCCAGCCGGGGGCGTCAATCAGGCCGACGCCGCCAGCGAACCGACCGCTGGATTTCTCGGTCAGGTGCCAGAGGCCAAATCCTTTCAACGCCCAGTGCCCAAGGCGTCTGGCCAACATGCCCCAGCTTTCCAGCGCGTCCCGCGGGCCGCCCACCATATGGCTGCGCTCGGTCGCAAAGAATGCGGTCAGCGCAGGCAGATCATCCAGATGCGGCGCGCGCAGGATCAGACGTTCGGTTTCAACGGTGGGGATGGTGAACGCGGTCATGCGTAGGCCTCCATCCCGCCATTCACCAGATCCGCAGGCGCGGGGTGCCGCCAGATCTCGGACCTGCCGAATTTGGGGTGGTCATAGTGATACTCGAACTGCGCGCCCAGCCGTTTCGCCACCGCCTTGCTGGCATGATTGTCCAGATCAATCAGCGAGATCGCCGTTTCCCACCCCAGAACATCATACGCATAGGAACGTGCGGCCAGTGCCGCCTCGGTCGCGTAACCCTTGCCGGTGGCGTGGTTCATCAGTGTCCAGCCGATCTCGGGTTCGGGCCAGCCTTCGGGGCACCAAAGCCCGATCCGCCCGACATAAGTGCCCGAGGCTTTTTCCTCAGCACTCCAGAACCCGTAACCGCGCAGGGACCAGTGGCCCAGCAGCGAAGCGATCAGTCGCCAAACCTCATCCCGGCGCAGTGGTCCGCCGACGAACTTCGCCGCATCGCTGGCAAAAAACGCGGTATCGGCGTCCAGATCAGCCTCGGACGGCGCGCGCAGGATCAGGCGCTCGGTTTCAAGCCGGGGGATATGTTGGGCGAAGGCGTTCATTACTTCTTCTTGCCAAACCCGCTCAGGCCCTGAGGCAGCCCAATGCCGCCGCCCAGACCAGGCAGACCACCGGGCATCCTGCCGCCCATCGCCTTGGCCGCCTGTTCCAGTGCCTTGGGGTCCATGCCAGCGGCCAAGTCTTCGGGGCTGGGGCCACCTTTACCGAACATGCCCTTCATGGCCTGTTTCAGCATCTTGCCTTTGCCCATCTTGCCCATCTTTTTCATCATGTCCGACATCTGCCGGTGCATCTTGAGCAGCTTGTTGAGGTCGCTGACCTCCATCCCCGAACCGGCTGCAATCCGTTTCTTGCGGCTGGCTTGCAACAGTTGCGGGTTGGCGCGTTCGCGTTTGGTCATGGACTGGATCAAGGCGATCTGCTGGCGCAGGATCTTGTCGTCCAGACCCGCCTGATCCATCTGCTTGGCCATTTTGCCCATGCCCGGCATCATGCCCATCATGCCCTGCATGCCGCCCATCTGGATCATCTGTTCCAGCTGCATCTTCAGGTCATTCATGTTGAACTGACCTTTGACCATGCGCTTCATCATGCGCTCGGTCTGTTCCATCTCCATCGTTTCCTGGGCTTTTTCGACCAGGGCAACGATGTCGCCCATGCCCAGAATACGTCCGGCGATCCGGTCCGGCTCGAAGGTCTCCAGCGCGTCCATCTTCTCGCCCAGACCGACAAAGCGAATAGGCTTGCCAGTCACCGCGCGCATAGACAGCGCCGCACCACCGCGCCCGTCCCCGTCCATCCGGGTCAGGACCACGCCCGAGATACCGACCTTGGCGTCGAATTCTTCGGCCACCTCAACGGCGACCTGACCGGTCAGGCCGTCAACCACCAGCAGGGTCTCGCGCGGGTCAACAGCGTTGCGGACCTGTTCGACCTCGTCCATCAGCACTTCGTCGATATGCAGGCGACCGGCGGTATCCAGCATGTAGACGTCATAGCCGCCCAATGTGGCTTGCTGCTTGGCGCGCTTGGCGATGTCGACGGGTTTCTGGCCCGGTACAATCGGCAGCGTGTCAACGCCGACCTGCGCGCCCAGAACCGCCAGCTGGTCCATCGCCGCCGGGCGATAAACGTCGAGCGAGGCCATCAGGACCTTCTTGCCCTCTTTCTCTTTCAGGCGCTTGGCCAGTTTACCGGTGGTGGTGGTCTTACCCGAACCCTGCAGACCGACCATCAGGATCGGGGCAGGCGGGTTGTCGATCTTCAGCTTTCCGGGGTCTTCCTCGCCGCGCAGGGTATCGACCAGCGCGTCATGCACGATCTTGACGACCTGCTGACCGGGGGTGATCGACTTGGTCACCGCCTGACCGGTCGCCTGGTCCTGCACCTTCTTGACGAATTCACGCGCCACCGGCAGCGAGACGTCCGCCTCAAGCAGGGCAACGCGGACCTCGCGCAGGGCGGTCTTGACGTCTTCTTCAGACAGGGCACCCTGTTTGGTCAGCCGGTCAAAGACGCCGGAAAGGCGTTCGGATAGATTTTCAAACATGCCTTCGGCCTCCTTAGCCGGTTATCTGATGGCGCGTCCTAGATAGGATGCGTCGGTTAAATGCACAAACGCCCCCACGGGCGAAACTCGCTGGTGGGGGGCGATCCCTGAAGGACTCAAGGGACCGGAAGATCAAGACGCTTCCGGATGTTTGGCGGTCATCTACGCCTCTGGGCGCTGCGAGTCAAGGCAAACGCTTTGAGCATCTGGCCACTTGGTGTAGCGTCCAAAGGTCGGGGTCAGTTTTGGAGTTTGGTCATGAGTCAACCATTGCCGCAGCGCACCAAGGATTATGTCGGTGAAGTCACAAATACCGATATCTGGTCCGACTTCGTAATCCGTCCCGATGACATCTTTGTCTGCACGCCTCCCAAATGCGGCACCACGTGGACGCAGACGCTGGTACGAATGCTGATCACCAAAACCGCGGATCCAGTCGTGTACAACAACGCGGTCTCTCCCTGGCTCGATTGCGGGTTCAGAGATCGTGAGGAGCAGGACAGAATACTTGCCGCACAGACGCACAGACGGTGCATCAAGACCCACACGCCATTGGACGGGATCACCTATTCCCCGGATGCGGCCTATCTGGTGGTGCATCGCCATCCGGTTGACGTGCATTTCTCGCTGCGCCGCCATGTGGAAAACATGAAAGACGACTGGCTGGACTACCTGTTTCCCGATGATCTTTCCGAAGCCTTCGCGATGTTTCTGGACCGGCCCGCCTCGTCAAAGGGCACCGACGATCTGACGCTGGCCTCATACGTCCACCATTACCGTTCATTCTGCGCGTTCCGGCATCTGCCAAACATCCATTTCCTGCATTACGCCGAACTCAGCCGCGATTTGCCGGGGCAGGTGGCGCGGATCGCAAACATCTTGGGGACCGAGATCGCACCAGAAATGATCGACGATATCGCTGAGGCCGCAAGCTTTGGTTCAATGAAGGAAAACGCCCGGCGCGCTTCGCAGCAGCCCGGTTTCAAAAGCGCATTTCAGGATTACGCGCAGTTCTTCTCGTCCGGGACCAGCAACAAATGGGAGGGCAAGCTGACCGCCGATGACATGGCCCGATACGACGCGCGCCTGTCCGAAATGGTGACACCGGCCGATCGAGCCTGGCTGGAG
Source organism: Ruegeria sp. N10 (assembly GCF_056531545.1). Classification (NCBI taxonomy): domain Bacteria; kingdom Pseudomonadati; phylum Pseudomonadota; class Alphaproteobacteria; order Rhodobacterales; family Roseobacteraceae; genus Ruegeria; species Ruegeria sp. N10. The sequence continues at coordinate 85,617 of NZ_JBQFLY010000010.1, forward strand.
CATGGACAAGTCCTGTAATCGTCAGGCCTGTTCCTTCGTGTCTTCCTGCTGCGCGGGCAGCCATGCGTTGACCGCGTCAACCAGTTTATGCGCGCCGCGCCCGTTCGAGAACGCATCGACAATCGGATGACGCCCTTCGCTCATTCCCTTGTCCAGCACCAGAACCGGGCGATACAGCGTCGAACTGCTGCTGTCGCTGCGGAAAGTCGAGCTTTCAACTTCGGCATGGGACAGGCTGGACAGCTGATGCTCGACCGCTTCATAGCCAAAGACAGACTGCCTGCGGATCAGAATGCGGTTCTTTGTGCGGTCCAGAATAACCTGAACCCGCCGCACGAAAACGCAGAACGCCCCGACACCTAGCCCGCCGCCGATTAGTGCAAAGAACAGCCCGAACCAGATATTCTCGCCGCCGTCACTGACCATGACCAGCCCTGCGCCGACAAAGGTCAGTATGAAAAAGACCAGCATGATCCCGATGAACCAGGGCGAGTCGGCAAGGATCAGTTGGGTCGGAGTGTTTCGAGTGACTTTCATGGCGGCACGCTAGCACCGTTTTCTGCTCTGCCCCAGCTTGAATTCGCCGCCATGTTGCGCGATGAGCGCTACAAACAGGAGGGCCCCATGGACGCATCATCCACATTTCAGGATACATTGCCGCTCAGTTCTGACGCGCTGTTGGCGCAGCTGGATGACTGGGGGCTGCCCTACCGCCTGCATACCCATGTTCCTTTGCGTACGGTCGAGGACTCCAAGGCCGTAGAAGGCCAGTTCATGGTGCCGGGCGAGAACGCGTTGCGGGTCAAGAACCTGTACTTGCGCGACAAGAAAAAGCGCAACTACCTGGTGACGCTGGAACAAAGCCGCGAGATTGACCTCAAGGCGCTGGGCGCAGAACTGGGTGTCGGCGCCCTGTCTTTCGGTTCGGCAGACCGGCTGTTGCAGAACCTTGGTATTCGCCCCGGTGCGGTCAGCCCGCTGGCGATGATCAACGGCGTGCAGAACGATGTGCAATTTTTCATGGACGCCGCTGCCCAAGGGGCCGAGGTGATTTATATGCACCCGTTGGTCAATGACCGTACCGTTGTGATGAAACAATCCGACGTGATGGCGTTCTTCGATCGCATCGGTTGCACCGTTATGTGGCTGCCCTGATCACTCAAGCGCCAGTTTCAGCGCGGCGGCGACATGAGCGGCGGACGGGTTGATGAACAGGTGCCCGTCGGCCTCGAATACCGGGTCATCCAGATACTTTGGAAAGGCCAGCGGCAGCTCGGTACAGGCCAGCAGAATGGCGGTTCCGGGACGGGCATGTTTGTTGCAAAAGGCCAGCAACCTTGCGCGCGCTGCATCAGAGGCACCACCGTAGAAATCACTGTCGATCATGGCCTGCATCTCGGAAATCTCGGGGTCGGGCAGCCGCGCATTCGCAGTGATGCCCTCGGCCGCCAGACGATCCGCATAGTTGGTGGCCTGCATCGTCACGGTTGTTCCAAGCACCAATGCGTTAGACACGCCTGTGTTGGCCGTGGCCTCTGCCGTCGCGTCGAAAATGCTGAGAATGGGCATGGAAACACCCTGTCTGATCGCGTGCAACCGCGCGTGCGGGGTGTTGGACGCTATGATGCCAAAATCGCATCCTGCGCGCTCCAGCGTCAGCAGCGCGTCGCGAAACACCGCATCAAACGCCGCCCAGCTGGCTTCGTCCCCGGCGACACCCCGCAAGGCGCGGGTCTTGGCCTGTGTGACGGACTCGATGGTCATGGCAGGGATCGGCAAGGGCGCGCCGTGGCCGCGCGCCGCAAAGTGAAGCCCGGCACCCTCGGCAATCGCCCTGTAGTAGTCCACGGTCGAGGCCCAGCCCACACCGCCCAGAATTCCGATCTTCTTCATGCGCGCCATCCGGTCCGCCAGTTCCATCTGACCAGCAGACTGGACGTTTCAGAGATCATTGACCAGTGGCGATCAGGCCGCCAGTTCTGTTACCGCCTTTTTGGCGCTTTCCAGCGCGGCTTCGGGGTTCACCGCCATCTGATCCGCGGCGATGACCGCTACATCATGGATGCCGATAAAGCCCAGAACGTGACGCACATAGTTGGTGGCAAAGTCGATTTCGGATCCGACAGCAGTACCGCCCGACGCGATTGCCAGAATGGCGCGTTTACCCTCCAGCAACCCTTTTGGGCCGTTCTCCGAATAGGAAAAGGTCAGGCCCGCGCGGGCGACCAGGTCGACCCAGGCCTTGAATGCAGCGGGGACCGAGAAGTTGTAGATCGGCAGGCCGATAACGATGGTATCAGCCTCTTGCAATTCGGTCACCAGCGCGTCCGAAAGGGCCAGCCGGTCGCGTTGCAGGTCGTCGCGCTGCTCGGCCGGAGTAAAGTTGGCGGCGATCCAGTCTTCGGTCAGCAGGGGCAGGGGGGTAGCCAGATCTCGGCGGATGATGCGGGCGGCACCCAACTGCCGGACAATGCGGTCAGACAGGTCGCGGGTGGTCGAACCCGCGCGGCGGGCAGAGGCGTCGATATGCAGGATGGTTTTAGCCATTTTTCGGGTCCTTTAGGTCAGGGAAATCTTGTTCTGATCCCAATATGGCTGTTGCGTTTGCGAACAAAACTCGGATACATCAACAGCTATTGTTAGAAATTGCACAGAACGGTGTGACGATGGACAATTGGGATGAGGTGCGGACCGCCTATCAGGTGGCGCGCATGGGAACCGTCAGCGGCGCGGCCGAGGTTCTGGGCGTGCACCACGCCACAGTGATCCGCCACATCGACGCGATCGAGGCCCGGTTGGGTGTCAAACTGTTCCAGCGCCACGCGCGGGGATATACCCCGACCGAAGCGGGCGACGATTTGCTGCGCGTGGCGCAGGCCACCGAAGACCAGTTCAACCAGCTTGTCGGCCGGATGAAGGGGCGCGGTGACGATGTATCGGGTGAACTGGTGGTGACGTCGCTGGGCTCCATCGCGCCTTTGGTGGTGCCGACGCTGACCGAGTTTCAAAAGATGCACCCCGAGCTGATCGTGCGCTACCTGACCGGAGACCGCCTGTTCCGGTTGGAATATGGCGAGGCGCATGTTGCAATCCGCGCGGGATCAGCCCCGGATCAGCCCGACAACGTTGTGCAACCCTTCCGGCAGGAAGAAGTCGGCCTCTATGCCAGCACCTCTTATATCGAACGGCACGGCAAACCTTCGGGCATCGAGGATTTCGGGAACCACCACTTCGTCAGCTCTGACGATGAAGGCAGCCGAGCGCCGTTCACCCGGTGGCTGCGCAACACGGTATCCGCCGACCGCATTACCTTTCGCTGCACCAACAATTTCTGTATGCGCGAGGCCGTTCTGGCTGGGGCCGGTATCGGCTTCATGGCCCGTTGGGAGGCCGCCCGTCATGAAAGTCTGGTCGAAGTGATCGACCCGCTTCCGGAATGGTTCGGCAACCTGTGGCTGGTGACCCATGTGGACCTGCACCGAACCACCAAGGTGCAAACGTTCCTGAGTTTTCTGAAAGAGGCCTCCAAAGGCTGGTGCCCATGAATCCGCAGATGCGCGGCCATCTGGCCATGCTGACTTTTTCGGCCCTTGTTGCAGGCAGTTTCTCGCTTGGGTCGATGATTGCCAACGAAATTGCCCCTGCTGCCCTGAATGCGGTGCGCTTTGCCTTCGCGGCTGTGGTGATTGGTGTGGCGGCCTTGGCAACAACCGGTCTGCCCCGCAGTGCCGCGCAGGCGCCCTGGCGGTATCTGGTGCTGGGCGGGTTGTTCGCCACCTACTTTGTCCTGATGTTTTACGGGCTGCAAACCGCCCCGCCGGTCAGCGCTGCCGCGGTTTTCACCCTGACCCCCGTTGTCTCGGCCATTGCGGGCTGGGTCCTGCTGCGCCAGATCACCACGCCGCGCATGGCAATAGCCCTGTCCATCGGTGCGATTGGGGCGCTGTGGGTGATCTTTCGGGCCGACTGGCAGATGTTCCGCGCCTTCCAGATCGGCGAGGGCGAGGTCATCTATTTCTGGGGATGCGTCGCGCACGCGATTTACACCCCCATGATCCGCAGACTGAACCGCGGAGAACCTGCCGTCGTGTTCACGTTCGGTACGCTGGTTGCCGGGTGCCTGTTATTGGTCCTGTTCGGCTGGTCTGACCTGAAGGCAACCGATTGGGCAGCTCTTCCCGCCATCGTCTGGATCGGGTTGTTCTATATCTCGTTCTTCGCAACAGCGGCCAGTTTCGTTCTGGTGCAATTCTCCTCGCTCCGGCTGCCGTCGGCCAAGGTCATGGCCTATACCTATCTGGTGCCAAGCTGGGTGATCCTGTGGGAAATCGCGCTGGGCAAACCTGTCCCGACGGGATTGATCCTGGGCGGTGTGGCGCTGACGGTCATTGCGCTGCTGATGCTGCTGAAAGAAGAGGCCCCGCGCTCCATTCCCCAACGCCGGGCAGCTGAGTAACGCCGCTCCCGGTCTGAAACCGGTACAGATTGCCCACGAACTCCAAAAGCAGAATCTGTTGAGCCAGATCAAGGCAGGCCCTTGGTCTCATGACTACCTTGGAAGGCGGACAAAAGGAGGAGATTATGTTCAAACATATCATGCTGCCGATTGACCGCCACCTGCCGCCCGAGGTTCGCAAGGCCGCAGATGTCGCCGCTCAAGTGGCAAAATGGCAGGGCGCCAAGATCACTCTGGTCAGTGTCAGCGGGGCCCATATGGGTGCATCCTCGGAAGCCGAGGCCGAGATAGACAAGCAACTGGCCGACTTCACCGAACAGCTTGTATCAGAAGGCGCGGGCGAGGTCGCGGTGCGCAAGATTCACTCGGTTGATGTTGCTGCCGAAGTGGACAGCGACCTGACCCGCGCGGCGGAAGAGATTGGTGCAGACCTGATCATCGTGGGCACCCACGCGCCCCGGATCACCGATTACATCTTTTCCAGCCACGCCGGATATCTGGCCAAACATGCCAGCATGTCGGTCTTCGTCGTGCGCTAGGCCTCATCCGAGATCGGAAGCTCGACTTCCAGAAACCGTTCGAACGCATCCAGGTTGATGGGTTCGAACTGACCGAACCCCTGCATCCAGACCGAAGCGGTGCGCAACGCGTCGGGTTCCAGCTTGCACCACTTCACCCGGCCGCGCTTTTCCTGTGATATCAGCCCGGCCTTGGTCAGGATGACCAGATGTTTCGAGATCGCCGCCAGCGACATCTCGAACGGCTCGGCGACATCCGTCACGGCCATATCGTCCTCCAGCAGCATCGCCAGAATGGCGCGGCGGGTGGGGTCGGCAAGGGCCGCGAACACGGTGTCGAGATCGTTGGACATGGGTCTTTCCTAATGGGCGAGAACCCGTTTGACAATTTACCCTATCACGTCACTGTGCAGCGGTGATGCACAAAGGGGGCGGCAATGGCGCTGAAATACTGGCTGGTGATCTGCGTCCTTGGCATCGGGTGGGGCATGTCTTTCATGTTCAACGCCATATTGTTGCGCGAACTTGGGCCGTTATCCGTATCGTTGGGACGGGTTGCATTTGGGGCTCTGGGCTGTTGGATCTATGTGATTGCCGCCCGTATGCCGGTTCACCTGACACTCGGGCGCGCCATTGGACTGCTGGGGTTCGGGGCGCTCAGCTATGCTGCACCATTTGCGTTCTATGCGCTTGGGCAGCAGCATATCGCGTCCGGCGTGGCAGGGATCGTGAATGCGACAACACCGGCCTTTGCCGTTATCGTTTCGCATTTCTGGCCGGGAAGCGAGCGTGCGACGCTGTTGAAATCCCTTGGCGTAGTGTGCGGCTTCATTGGGATTGTCGTGTTGTCCGTCCCGATTTTGCACAATGGCGAAACATCTCAGTTCTGGGCGGTTCTGCTGACCCTGTGCGCACCCATATGTTACGCGTTTTCTGTCAACATTGCGCGGGCCTTCCGCGACATGCAGCCGGTGGTGCTGGTCGCCCTGGCACTGACCGGGGCGGCCTTGGCAATTTTACCCTTGGCACTTTGGCGTGAAGGCCTGCCGATGATCGAGCGCACTGAAACATGGCTTTCGTTGTTGATGATCGGATTTGTGCTGACCTCGGCCGCTTTCATTGCCTTCTACTGGTTGCTGCCCAGAGTCGGGCCAACCAACATTTCGACCGTCACGCTGATCGCACCGGTTTCCGCCCTGATACTTGGAACCTGGGTTTTGGGGGAAACTCTGCAACCCGAACATTTGATGGGCATGGCGGCGATTTTTGCCGGGCTCTTGCTGATCGACGGACGCCTTGTTCGACGCCTGTGGCCGCAGCTAGCGCGCAAAGATCAACCAAAAGGTTGAATATGGGTTTTGGGGCGATTACTGCCGCTCAGGCCAAAGGCAGGCAATTCGATCGGGCGAGCAAGCCAAAAATAACTGTTTAAAAACAAATTATTAGCCTGCGTCATTTCACACCATCAACGCCGTTGACTCTGCGCCTTTCGCGCCTTAGCACCATGCGCAAGACAGCGCGAGGATTCCGTCCGTGACCGATGACGACCAAAAGCAGCGTATGGCGCAGCTTGAGGCCAAGATCGAGGCGGCGAAAAAGGCCAGAAAGCCGGCTGCCCGCGCTGACAGTGACATATCCGGGGGCGAGCTTGCCTGGAGGATGGTCATCGAAATGGTTTCCGGTCTGGGGATCGGATTTGGCATCGGATACGGGCTGGACAGCCTGCTCGGGACAATCCCGATCTTTCTGGTGTTGTTCACATTGCTGGGCCTTGTCGCGGGCGTGAAGGTTATGCTCCGCAGCGCGAAAGAGGTTCAAGATAAACAAGCGGCCCATATGCAGGTCGAAAAGGACGAGAGGGACTGAACGTGGCAAGCGAGACCACCGCAGCACACGGCGCCGAAGGCGCAGACCACGCAGCAGAAGCCAGCAGCCTGGTGTTTCACCCGATGGACCAGTTCATCGTCAAGCCGCTGTTCGGTGGCGAGATTGCCTGGTACACCCCCACCAACGTGACCCTGTGGCTGTTCCTGGCCATCGTGGCGATCTTTGGCCTGCTGGTTCTCAGCACGTCAAAGCGCGCCATCGTCCCTACCCGGATGCAGTCGATTGCGGAACTGGCCTATGGCTTCATCTACAAGATGCTGGAAGACATCTGCGGCAAGGACGGCGTCAAGTTCTTCCCCTATGTCATGACCCTGTTCATGTTCATCGTGACCGCGAACTTCCTGGGCCTGATCCCGACCTCGTTCACCACCACATCACATTTCGCCGTGACCATCCCGCTGGCGCTGGCCGTGTTCCTGACCGTGACCATTCTGGGTTTCGTCAAGAACGGTGCCGCGTTCCTGGGCCTGTTCTGGGTCTCCAGCGCGCCGCTGGCGCTGCGCCCGATCCTGGCGATCATCGAGCTGATCTCGTACTTCGTACGCCCGGTCAGCCACTCCATTCGTCTTGCCGGTAACGTCATGGCTGGCCACGCGGTGATCAAGGTGTTTGCAGGCTTTGCCGCAATTTCCCTGATCTCGCCCGTGTCGGTTCTGGCGATCACCGCAATGTACGGTCTCGAGGTCCTGGTGGCCTTCATTCAGGCCTACGTATTCACCATTCTGACCTGTGTTTATCTGAAAGATGCGCTGCATCCTTCGCACTAAGGTCCGATAACCCAACATCGAAACTTCCAATTCGTAAGGAGAAACATCATGGAAGGCGATCTCGCACACATCGGCGCAGGCCTGGCAGCAATCGGTTCCGGCGCAGCCGCAATCGGGGTGGGCAACGTTGCAGGCAACTTCCTTGCCGGCGCTCTGCGCAACCCTTCGGCGGCTGCTTCGCAGACCGCAACCCTGTTCATCGGTATCGCATTCGCAGAAGCCCTGGGGATCTTCGCATTCCTGGTCTCGCTGCTGCTGATGTTCGCCGTCTAATCTGCGGAACCTGATCCTTACGCGCAGGTGGGTCCAAGCCATAGCGGCCCACCTGTTGTAAAGACAACGTTCCGACGGAGGACATCATGGCGACTGAACCCATTAGCGAAGAAGTAGTTGGCGCGTGCGTCGACTCGCATGGCTCTGCCATCGGGATGCCGCAGCTCTGCTTCGATTGGTTCCCCAACCAGATTTTCTGGCTGGTCATTACGCTGGTCGTCATCTTTCTGGTCCTGTCTCGCGTGGCTCTGCCCCGCATCGCGGCAATCCTGGCCGAGCGCCGGGGGACCATTACAAATGACCTGGCTGCGGCCGAAGATCTGAAGGCCAAAGCGGTCGAGGCCGAAGAGGCCTATAACAAGGCGCTGGCCGATGCCCGTGCCGAAGCGCAGCGTATCGCGGCCGAAGCCCGTGCTGAAATCCAGGCTGGTCTGGATGACGCGATTGCCAGGGCGGATGCGGAAATCGCTGCAAAGGCGGCTGAATCGGAAAAGGCAATTGCCGAAATCCGTGCCGGTGCGCTGGAAAGCATTCAAGTGGTCGCCAAGGATACGGCGGCTGAACTGGTCACCGCGCTGGGCGGCGAGGCGGATGCCAAAGCCATCGACAGTGCCATTGACACGCAGATGAAAGGATAAGTGACATGCGGAACACTCTTGCCCTTATCCTGATCGTTGGTGCCGCCAGCCCCGCGCTGGCTGCAAGCGGCCCGTTCTTCTCGCTTGGCAACACCGACTTTGTGGTCCTTCTGGGCTTCATCGTTTTCATCGCGGTCCTGTTCTACTTCAAGGTGCCGGGCATGATCGGCGGTGCGCTGGACAACCGTGCCGAAGGCATCAAGGCCGAGCTGGACGAAGCCCGCGCCCTGCATGAAGAAGCACGCAGCCTGCTGGCCTCGTACGAGCGCAAGCAGCGTGAAGTGCAGGCACAGGCCGACGCGATTGTCGAGGCGGCCAAACAGGACGCGGCTCTGGCTGCGGACCAGGCGAAGGTCGATCTCGAAAAGTCGATCGAACGCCGTCTGGCTGCTGCGCAGGACCAGATTGCCTCGGCCGAAGCCTCGGCTGTGAAAGACGTGCGCGATCAGGCCGTTTCGGTTGCGATTGCCGCTGCCGGCTCGGTTCTGGCCAAGCAGATGACAGCCGCGCAGGCGAACAAGCTGATCGAGGTCTCGATCGCAGATGTGGGCGCCAAGCTGCACTGACGGGGACACCGACAGGTAAAAAACGCAGATGACCCGAGAGCATTGCGCTGTCGGGTCTTTTGTTTTGGTGACGGGGCTGATTGTATTGACCGCAACATCACCCGGATTCTGTACCCTTCTGAGGGTCTGAAGGTCCCCTTCGGGATCGACGGGTGCAAAAAGAACAGGGAAAGACGGGCCGTGGCAGGCGAAGACGTTTCGATGAATATTGTTGGAGTGGTCAGGAACGGCGGGGCCGCGCTGATCGAAAGCATCAACAGGATCGAAGACCTGACCACCCGCTTGCACCGCTATTCCGTGACCATTGCGACAAACGACAACACCGATCGTACGGATCGGGTTCTGTCCGAATTCGCGCGCCGCGACCCGAATGTGGACCTTGTCCGCATGGACGGTCTGGCGTCCAGACTGCCAGACCGGGTCGAGCGCATCACGGCGGCCAGAAACGCTGTCCTCAACAGGCTGGAAGAACGCGACAGCGGTCACGACCTGACCTTGGTGCTGGATCTGAACGGGCCGAATGTCTGTCTGGACGCTCAGACGGTTCTGACGGCCGCACAACGTTCCGTACCACGCTGGGAAGGTGTCTTCGCCAATTCCAAACCGGCCTATTACGATATCTATGCCCTGCGCTGCGCAGGCTGGTGCGACGAAGACGTCTGGCAAAGAATTCGGACAACGCGCAAGCCCCTGTTCGGGCGCCGCAAATGGCGGAAAGTTCTGCTGAAATCAGCGGTTTTCGACCGCCAGTATCACATTCCGTCCGATATGCCCCTGATACCGGTCGATAGCGCCTTTGGCGGCGCAGGATTGTACAAGACACGCGCCCTGCGTGGCCTGCGCTATTCCTGCCGGGATGAAAAGGGCGACCTCGTGTGCGAACATGTGATGCTGCATAAACACCTCAGGGACCGGGGCGCGCGGCTGTTCATCGACCCGGCCCTGACAACCATCGCCCCGAATGACGATCTGGGCGAAGGCAGTGGCACACCCTTCCCGTCACACCTGATCCAGGCCGAGACCGGGGCCGCCTGAGCTCCGCTCCCGGAAGGCCTTCGGAAAGCGCTAGGCCTGACGGGTTTCGTGCTGCAACCTTTGCTGCGCAACGGCCTCGTTCCGCTCTGCCTTCTGCTGATCGATCATGCAGCGCTCGACAAAGCTCAAATGCGTTTCGACGGCCTGACGTGCGGCTGCCGGATCGCGGGCCTGAAGGGCTGCGTTGATAGTGCTGTGCTGGTCCAGAATGGCCTCGCGGGTCGCGCGCTGCCGGAACATTGTCCGTCGGTTATAGAACACTCCCTGCACCAGCAGGTCATACATTGACCGCATCATGTGCAGCATCACCACATTGTGGCTGGCTTCGATGATGGCCATGTGAAACTCGGCATCCAGCTGCGCCTCTTGGTCCGCGGCGTTCCGGTCATGGGCCGCCCGCATCTTGTCATAGATCGCCTGAACAACCTTCAGGTCGCTCTCTGATCCCAGCCGCGCGGCCCGTTCTGCCGCCAGCCCCTCCATGTCGCGGCGAAAGGACAGGTAATCGAATACGGCCTCGTCATGGCTGCTGAATAACCGGATCAGTGCTGGCGAAAAGGCCGACCCCAAAACCTCGGCCACATAGATCCCGGACCCGGCTTTTGTTGTCAGCAACCCCTGTTCCTGAAGCTCGGACACCGCATCGCGCAGGGACGGGCGCGACACGCCCATCCGTTCGGCCAACTCACGCTCGGGCGGCAGACGCTCACCGGGGCGCAGGATGCCGCGCAGGATCAACAGCTCGATCTGGCGAACGACCGCAAGCGACAGTTTTTCCGTCTGAACTTTCTGAAAAGGCATGGTTCGTTCCGAAATTGGTCAACTCATTTGACCATGGACAGGGGGGCTGTTCAAGAATACCCGGTCAAATCCGCTGAAATATTAGGTCAGAAGTGTTGACTTTAATTTGATAAAGCATAGGCTGCGCCGAAATGAGATCGGAGGAGCCTCATGTCCCAACACCCATTGTTTGCCACCCGGGCCTCCCGGATGAAGGCGTCAGAAATCCGCGAGCTGCTGAAACTGCTCGATCAGCCCGGTATCATTTCGTTTGCCGGTGGCATTCCGGACCCCGCGCTTTTCCCGGCTGAGGCTTTCGCGCAGGCGTTTCAGCAGGCATTGGGGCCGGACATGCAGGCGCAGGCGCTGCAGTATTCGGTCAGCGAAGGCTATGCGCCCCTGCGCCGGTGGCTGGTGCAGCACATGCGCGAGATCGGGGTGGAATGTGACATGGATAACGTCCTGATCACCTCGGGCTCGCAGCAGGCGCTGGATTATCTGGGCAAGCTGTTCCTGTCCCCCGGCGACACGGCCTTGGTCGGGTGGCCCACCTATCTGGGCGCTCTTGCCGCGTTCAACGCATATGAGCCGCGCTTTGACCGGCTCAATGGCAACAAGGGGGCCGATGAATTCAGGGCTGCGGCAGGGAATGGCGCCGTGAAATTCGCCTATCTGTCGCCCGATTTTGCCAACCCGACAGGCGAAACCCTGACCCGCCCGGGCCGTGAGGCCTTGCTGGACCTGACCGACGAACTGGACTGCGCGTTGATCGAAGACGGTGCCTATCAGGCGCTGCGCTATGACGGTGATCCGATCCCGCCGATCCTGGCTCTGGAACAGGCGCGCAAGGGGTCGATCGAAAACTGCCGGACGATATACTGTGGCAGCTTCTCGAAAACCCTGTCACCGGGTCTGCGCATGGGGTGGGTGGTTGCGGCCAAGCCGATCATCTCGCAGATGGTTCTGCTGAAACAGGCGGCGGATCTGCATTCGGCGACCATCAACCAGATGGCCGTGCATCAGGTCGCGGAAGCGTGCTTTGACACCCATATCCCGAAAGTGCGCGACACTTACCGCGCGCGCCGTGATGCGATGCTGGATGCGCTGCAACAGCACATGCCCGACGGGGTGGCGTGGACGCGCCCCGAAGGCGGTATGTTCGTCTGGGTGACACTCCCGGCGGGGATCAGCGAGTCTGACCTGCTGGCGCATGCGCTGGATACGGTGAAAGTGGCCTTTGTGCCGGGGCAGGCGTTTTTTCCAGACGGCAGCGGGGCAAACACGATCCGGCTCAGCTTCTCGAACTCGGACGAGGCGACGATCCGCGAAGGCATCCGCCGGTTGGGCGAGGTTCTGCGCGCCTGACGTCTGGAAATGTTCTGTTAACCAATATGCTGCAACTCTGCGGCATGATCCGGTTTCTCGCACCTCTTCTGCTGGCCGCCTGCGCCGCCGGGACCCCGCATTTCCGCGACGTTCCTGCCACCCGCGTGGCGGTGAACGGCAGTGTGTTCGACGTGCGCGTGCGCGGCGATCTGGCCGAGGCGGTGCGGATCAACGCGCAATACGCCCCGCGGCTTGGCCCTGTTCGGGATCGCGCCGCGCTGGCCATGGCGCAGGTTTCGGGCTGCCCGATCCTCGACGTGCTGGGCGACGCGGCTGTCACGGTTGGTGTTCTGGGTTGTGACCGCGAGGCGGGGGAACGGCTGCTGCTGACTGCCGTCTCGACGCCCAGATATGAATGTATCGACTATGGTATCTACGAAAATGTCGGGGGCGACAGCGGCTATCAGGTCTTTGAATGCAGCCCATACTGACATACGCGTGTTCCTGCGCATTTCGGCAAGATGTTGTGGATAACTTGCACTGATATCCCATATCCTGCGCAACTGCGTTGACTCGGACCCCATCCCTTGCGCAGACTTTCAATTCATAGGAATCACGGGACACGCGGCCATTGCGTTTCAGCAAGCTCAAACTGACCGGCTTCAAAAGCTTTGTTGATCCGACCGATCTGATCATCGCGGACGGGTTGACCGGTGTGGTGGGTCCGAATGGCTGTGGCAAGTCCAACCTTTTGGAAGCCTTGCGCTGGGTGATGGGGGAAAACCGCCCCAAATCCATGCGCGGCGGCGCGATGGAGGATGTGATCTTTGCCGGTGCCGCCACACGGCCCGCCCGCAATTTCGCCGAAGTTGTCCTGACCATGGACAATTCCGAACGTCTGGCACCCGCGGGGTTCAATGACACCGACCAGCTTGAAATCGTGCGCCGGATCACCCGCGATGTCGGCAGCGCCTACAAGACCAACGGCAAGGATGTGCGCGCGCGCGATGTGCAGATGCTGTTTGCGGATGCCTCGACCGGTGCCCATTCCCCCGCGCTTGTGGGGCAGAACCGCATCGCCGAGCTGATCAGCGCCAAACCCCGCGCCCGCCGTCGCATTCTGGAAGAGGCCGCCGGGATCTCGGGGCTGTATCAACGCCGGCATGAGGCCGAGTTGAAGCTGAAAGCGACCGAGGCCAACCTGACCCGCGTCGATGACGTGCTCGAGCAGTTGGGCGGGCAGCTTGCGCAACTGGCCCGTCAGGCCCGTCAGGCCGCACGCTATCGCGAAATCGGCGAACAGCTGCGTCAGGCCGAGGGGATGCTGCTCTATCGCCGCTGGAAAGAGGCCGACATGGCCCGCCAGCAGGCTGAAGACAAGCTGCGGGCCCGGATTTCCGAGGCCTCCCGCGCCGAGGCCGAAGCCCGCGCCGCAGCAGCAAAAAGGGCCGGGATCGAAGAAACCCTGCCCCCCCTGCGCGAGGAAGAGGCCATCGCCGCCGCTGTCCTGCAACGGCAGCAGGTGCAGCGCGATCAACTGACCGATCAGGAAACCCGCGCGCGCCAGACCATTGAAACACTGACCAGCCGCATTCATCAACTCGGCAAGGATATCGACCGGGAAACCGGCCTGAACCGCGATGCTGGCCAGATGATCGAACGGCTGGAATGGGAAGCCCGCGAACTGGCCAAGGCCGCCGAAGGGCATGACGCGAAGGTGGCGGAAGCCGCAGAAATTGCCCGCGAAGCCGCGTCGATCCTTCAGGACCGCGAAGACCACCTGTCGCAGCAGACCGAAGATATGGCGCGTCTTGTCGCCCGTCACCAGTCGGCGCAGCGTCTGGTCGAAGACAGCCGCAAGACGCTGGCACGCTCTGAGGGCGAAGAGGAAAAAGCCCGGCTGGCCGTGGATGAGGCCAAAACAGCCCTGACCCGTGCCAGCGAGGCGTTCGAAACCGCGCAGGAAAGCGAGGAAGAAGCCCGCGAAGCCGCCGAGGCCGCCGAAGAGGCGCTGGCCGCCGCAGATGAGTTGCGCAATGAAACGCAGGCCCGCGAAGCCGAGGCACGCGCGCAACGATCCGAGGCCGAAGGCGAATTGGGTGCAATCCGCGCCGAAACCACCGCGCTTGCCAAGCTGGTGGAACGCGACACGGCCGAGGGCGGGCAGGTGATGGACCTGCTGCGCGTGGAACCGGGTTTTGAGAAGGCTCTGGGTGCTGCGCTTGCCGATGACCTCCGTGCGCCGCTGGTCGAAGGTGACGGCCCGTCCGGCTGGGTTCAGGTGGCAGGTTATGACAGTGATCAGCCCTTGCCAGATGGGGTCGACCCGCTGGCGCTGCACGTGTCGGGGCCGGACAGGCTCAGCCGTCGCATCGCGCAGATCGGACTGGTCGATGCGGATCAGGGCGCGCGGCTGCAGGCGTCGTTGAAGCCGGGCCAGCGTCTTGTGTCCCGCTCCGGCGATCTGTGGCGCTGGGATGGGTTCCGCGCCTGGGCCGAAGATGCGCCAAGTGCGGCGGCGCTGCGGCTGGAACAGCTCAACAAGCTTGAGGCGCTGAAACAGGAACTGGCCCGCACCGAGGCGCAGGCCGATGGCGCCCGCGCCGCGCATGAAACCTTGTCGCAGCAACTGGCGGACGTGACCGAGGCCGACCGCCGCGCGCGCGAAGCCCGCCGCGCCGCTGATCAGCGCATGGCCGAAACCGCACGCCAGCTCAGCCGCGCCGAGGCGGATCGCAACCTCGCGCAGGGCAAGCTGGAAACCCTGACGCTTGCCGTGGATCGACACAAGGAAGATGCCATGTCCGCCCGCGTGCAGCTGCGCGAGGCCGAGGCGGCGCTGAACGATCTCGGTGACCTCGACAGCGCCCGCGCCGAGGTTGAGGACATCAAACAGACAGTCGAGGCGGCGCGGATCACCATGCTGACCCACCGCTCGACCCATGATGAGCTGCGCCGTGAAGGCGACGCCCGCACCCGCCGCACGCAGGAGGTCACCAAGGACCTGAGTGGCTGGCGGCACCGTCTGGAAACGGCCGAGAAACGGATTTCGGAACTGGCCGAGCGCAAGGAAAGCTCGGAAGAGGAGCTGACCGAGGCCATGGCCGCCCCCGGTGAGATCGCCGAGGCACGGGAAGAGCTCAACGAGTTGATCGAAGCCGCCGAAGCCCGGCGGGCCGATGCCGCCGACAAGCTGGCCGAAGCAGAAACACAGTTGCGCGACGTGGTGATGGCCGAGCGTGAGGCGGAACGCCTGGCCTCGGAAGCCCGCGAAAACCGCGCCGCAGCCGAGGCGCGCAGTGAAGCGGCAAAGGAAAGCGTGCTTGCGGCGGCAGAACGGATTGCCGAAGACCAGCAACTGACCCCGAACCAGTTGCTGAACCAGCTGGACGTCAACCCCGACCAGATGCCCGCCGCGGATGCTCTGGAAGCCGAAGTGAACCGCCACAAACGCCAGCGTGACGCCATGGGCGCGGTGAACCTGCGGGCCGAGGAAGACAGCAAGGACGTTCAGGAAGAATTTGACACGCTCAGCAGTGAAAAGGCCGATCTGGAAGAGGCGATCAAAGCTCTGCGCAGTGGCATCTCCAGCCTCAACCGCGAAGGGCGCGAGCGTCTGTTGACCGCGTTTGAACAGGTGAACTCGAACTTCGCGATGCTGTTCAAGCATCTCTTTGGTGGGGGCGAGGCCAATCTGGTCATGGTCGAAAGCGATGACCCGCTGGATGCGGGGCTGGAAATCATGTGTCAGCCGCCGGGCAAGAAACTCTCGACCCTCAGCCTGCTGTCTGGCGGCGAACAGACCCTGACAGCGACCGCGCTGATCTTTGGCGTTTTCCTGGCCAACCCGGCCCCGATCTGTGTGCTGGACGAGGTTGACGCGCCGCTGGACGATGCCAACGTCACCCGCTTTTGTGACCTGCTGGACGAGATGTGCCGCCAGACCGACACCCGTTTCCTGATCATCACCCACCACGCGGTGACCATGGCGCGCATGGATCGTCTGTTCGGCGTCACCATGCAGGAACAGGGCGTCAGCCAGCTGGTTTCGGTCGATCTGAAGAAGGCCGAGCAGATGGTGGCCTGACCGCTCACCGCAACGTTATGATGATTGCAGGCATAACGCGCTACCTTGGCCTCATGACGCGTTTCCTGATCTCCGCCCTCATCGCCGCCACCCCGGTTGTCGCCGCCGACTGGCCCGTCAAACCCGGCGATGTCCCGCTGACAGTGGCCGAGCTTGACGCCCTCGCGGGCCAGACGCTGACCTTTTACGATGATGGTCAGGCCAAGTTTTCGGCCGGTGGGGCCTATTCCTATACCTACGCGGGAGGAGATTCCGCCTTTGGAACCTACGCCATCGCCGATGACGGTTCCGTCTGCATTGCGTACCGCAACGGGTTCAGCCGCTGCGACCTGTATGTCCGCAGCGGCGAGCGGCTGATCCTGATCGATCAGAAAGGGGATCGATACCCGGTGCGGCCCGAATAAGGAAGTCAGCAGTTCAGGACGGTCACTTTGGCAATGGACCAACCCGTGCAGCGTACTGAACCCGCGGCAGGTGCCAAAGGCTACGCCAGGAACATTAGCCCAAAAATGCACGCCCGAAGATAGGCCAGAACCAAACTGTGGGCACCTCGACACAGCGCGCTGGCGCAAAGCAGGGTAAGTCGTGCCAAAACCGCCGCCGCGGTTGACGAGCCACGCACCGCTTCGTTAGTGCAGCAGCGACCCCGTTTCGGCTTAGGGCAAGAGGTGCTGTATTGGAATTTCAAGTTGCAAGTTTCTGGTTTGGCTCGCCGTTATCTTGCGTTGAAAGAGTATGCATTCAGTCCTTTCTGGATCATGGCTATGTTTTCCACCTGTACGTGCTGGATCTGAACATAGATGTTCCCGAAGGGGTCGTTGTTCATGATGCCCGCGAAATCTATACAGATGAAACCACCGAAAACCTGACCGGTGGCCGGAGACGCATGGCGGTCTATTCAGACATCTTCCGGATCCACATGCTGCAAAAAACCGACTATGTGTGGGTTGATCTGGATATCTACTGCATCCGGCCGCTGGATGTTCCACCGGACTATCTGTTTGGTGTCGTCTGGCGCAATAAGGCGATGAACAATTGCGTTTTGCGTCTTCCCAAAAATTCTCTGGCACTGAAGCTGATCCTGAATTTCCTTGAATCAGAAGTCCCGATCCCGTTTTGGTTGGGCAGTGATCACATTGAAAAACTGGTCAAACGCTATGAGGCGGGCGAGACACTCACGCTCTACGACCTTCCGTGGACGACAACCGGCCCAAGCGTGACCCGCTGGGCGCTGGGGGTCACCGGTGAAATCGACCGAGGCCAGCATTGGCATTTATATTGGCCGCGCCGCGGGTTTCTGGACCCGGTCGAGAACATTGAAGACTACGAACCCGATTGGGCCCGGTTTCACCATTTCCAGGGCGAAACCCGCAGTGGTATTCGCAGCAAATTTGGCGGTATTCCTCCAAAGGGAAGTTACATTGATATTGTCTGTCAAAGACATGGAATTGACCCCAAGAAATATCCGGTCACATAATCAGCGGCGACGGTGCCGATATCGTCAAATAATCTTGGGGGTTCGCGTCATACCACAGAAGTGCGGGCCGCTGGATCAGAGTTTTTCCAGCAACTCCATCGTTGGCCACGCATCCGCAGGCAGGCCCAAACGGTTCTGTTCGGCCTGCGTTGCATCCCGTGTTCCGGCGCCCAGAATCCCGTCGATCTTGCCTACATCATATCCTTTGGCCTGAAGCTTGGTCTGCAACTGTTTCATCTGCGCGCCACTCAGGCCCTGCGCGGGATTGCCCGCATCATAGATCTGGCCGCCTTCAAGCCGTGTTCCGAAATAAGCGGCGGTCAGAACATAGACAAAGCTCTGGTTCCATTCGAAATAGACGTCGAAATTGGGGTAAGCCAGAAAGGCAGGCCCGTTGCGCCCCTGTGGCAGGATCAGCGAGGCGGGCAGGTTGGCCAAGGACCCGCCGCGCGCCTGAACGCCCATCGCCTGCCATTCCGCCACCGAACGCGGTTTGCCGGGGCCGGACAGGGACCAGTCCATCTGCGCGGGCACGGTGACCTCCTGCAACCAAGGCTCACCCGCGCGCCAGCCCAGATGAGACAGCATTCTGGCCCCCGACATCAGCGCATCAGGGGCCGAGCTTTTCAGGCGGACATGCCCGTCACCGTCACCATCGACGCCGTTTTCCAGTATGTCACGCGGCAGCATCTGCACCATGCCGATCTCTCCGGCCCATGCGCCGGTGGTGCGGGCCGGGTCGAAATCACCGTTCTGATACAGCTCGATGGCGGCGAAGATCTGCGGTCGGAACAGCTCCGGGCGGCGGCAGTCATGGGCCAGCGTCACCAAGGCGTTGCGGGTGTTGAAGTCGCCTTGAAACGATCCGTAATCGGTTTCAAATGCCCAGAAGGCCAGCAGCACCCCGCGGGAAATGCCATACTCGCGCTCGATCCGATCAAAGACCGCATCGTATTTGCGCGACATCGCTTGCCCGCGCTCGATCCGGTTTTGCGAAATCAGACGACGAGAAAATTCAACAAAGGGCTTCTGAAAAACGCCCTGCGCCCGGTCGGCCTTCAGCACGGCGCTGTCCTGCTGCACCCCGTCAAAGAACCCGTTCACTGCTGATTTGTCCAAACCTTGCTGCACGGCCTCGGCCTTCAGCCCTTTGACAAAGGAATTAAAACCACCGCCACATTGCGCCAGCGCAGGTGAGGTGAACAGGGCAGCGGCGAACAGGCCAGAGAGTATACGCATGAAAAGGTCCGTCAGAATATCAGTTTGGCCCCAACCCACACTGACACGAGCCCAAGCGCAAGCCCCCAAACCCGCCAGAGCATGTCACATGCGCGAAAAACTTCTGATGCGCCGATCTCGCGCGGGGCGTCACCATTGACCCAGGCCAGATCGCGCACCTGCCCATCATAGCTGCGCGGGCCAGCCAGCGCGACATTCAGGGCGCGGGCCATGGCGGCCTCGGGCCAGCCAGCGTTGGGTGAGATATGGCGTTGCGCATCCCGCACCATCTCAGACCAGCGAGACCATTGGCCGGACAGCGCCACGATCATCACACAGGTCAGGCGGGCAGGGATCAGGTTCAGCAGGTCGTCGAACCGGGCCGCGGCCCAACCAAAATCACGGTGCGTTTCGGTGCGATAGCCGATCATACTGTCGGCGGTGTTCACCGCCTTGTACACCAGCAACCCCGGAAGCCCCGCGACCAGAAACCAGAATGCGGGGGCAATGACCCCGTCGCTCAGGTTTTCTGCCGCACTTTCGATGGCGGAACGCGCCACCTGTGCTTCGGTCATATCCTGCGTGTCGCGCGAAACGATCATAGCCACCTGCGCCCGCCCGTCTTCCAGCGAGGTTTGCAACCCGTCACCAACCGCGCGGACATGGGCAACCAGCGACTTTTGCGCCAACAGGATTGCGCAGCCAAGAATTTCAACGACCGGCCCCAGCTGCGACAGACCCCATCCAAGACCCCATGCGCCGCAGATCAGAAGGGCAACCACCGCCACCCCTTTCAGTCGCCGACCGCGCCCGTGGTTCAGGCGTTTGTCCAGCCAGCCGATCAGGTTGCCGATCATCACCGCCGGGTGTTTGACGCGGGACCAGAGCCAATCGGGCTCTCCCAGTGCCGCGTCCAGACACAGGGCGCAGACCAGCATCAGGGCAGGGCTCACAGCGCGGCCTCCAGCCTGTCCCATCCCTTTTCTGGCGGCAGACCCAGACGCAGAAAGGTTGCTGAATAGGGAAAGATACGGCTCCAGATATGGGCGCGGGCCAGCCGGTCCTGCCAGCCCAAGGCGTCATCGACTTTGTAAAGACGAAACAGGCTGGTGCCACCGACAATATTTGCGCCCCTGGTCAGCATCAGCGCATCCAGCCGGGCCGCCTCATCCGCCAGTCGCGCGCGCGTGGCATCGGCCCAGTCATCGTCCGACAGGGCCTGTGTCCCAACCCGCAGGGCCGGGCCGGACACTGACCAGGGTCCGGTCAGGTCGTTCAGGCGGTTGATCAGTTCAGGCCGCCCGATGGCAAACCCAAGCCGCATCCCGGCCAGCCCCCAGAACTTGCCAAAGCTCTTCAGCACGATCACGCCGGGACGTTCCGCCAGATGGATCAACGATACCTCTGGCGTGACATCGCAAAAGCTCTCGTCGATCACGGTCAGCGGGGCCGAGACGTCGCTTTCCTGCCAGATACGTCCGTCCGGGTTATTTGGATGCACGATCACGCGGGCGTCAGCCGCGCCCTCAGGCTGAACACGCCACCCCTGCGCCGAAAAGGCGGCGGCGTGTTCGTTATAGGTAGGCGGTGTGATCTGGACACGCCCTGGCGCGGCTAGCGCCGGAATGCGAGAGATGACAGCCGATGCACCGGGTGCCGGCAGGATCGCAGCCCCCTGCGGCACGTTCCAGAACCTGCGGGCCGCATCACTCAGCCGTTCAAAGGCACCGTGATCCGGCAATTCGGCCCAATCCCCGGCGGTCAGGCCCGCAACGGCGTAAGGATGCGGATTGATTCCGGTCGACAGATCGATCCAATCTTCACGCGCTCCGCCATACCTGACAATCGCCCTGTCCAGCCCCCCGCCGTGGTCGCGAACTGCGCGGGGGTCCAAGCCGTGATCAAGTGTACTCATCTGCTCTCTCTGCGGGGATTGACCGGTTTCGGGGTGCTTCAAGCGGATTTTTGCCATTTACACAAGCAAATCCGCCCGAACACGCAAGCGTGCGGCCGCTGTTAACACTTTGTTAAGGAAATAACGAGATCACGGACCACGGGGGTCGGCACCACTCACCATACCAAGTGCCGAGGTTGTTGCAAATGAAAGTTCTGATTGTTGAGAGTAACCCCGACCTTGGTCGGGTCTGGAAAAGACATCTGGAGCGGCAAGACGCCGAAGTCACACTGGTTGACGCTCAGGAGGCCGCCATTCTGGCGCTCTATGGCACGGATTTTGATATCATCGTGCTGGATCTGGTTCTGGAAACCGGAAGCGCATTGGCTGTGGCCGATTTTGCCAGCTATCGCCGCCCCGAGGCGCGGGTGATTTTTGTCACCAACACCACCTTCTTTTCCGACGGGTCGATTTTTGCGCACAGTCCCAATGCCTGTGCCTATGTTCAAAGCGAAACGCCGCCAGAGGATCTGGCGGCGATGGTCGAACATTACGCTGCGGGGCGCTGACCGCGTCCATGCGGCTCCATGTAATCCAGCACCGGGTTCACCGGAATGATCCGGTGCGGATTGATGCTGTCATGGCTGTAGTGATAGTGGCGCACAATGTGGGTCATGTTCACGGTCTCGGCGACACCGGGCCATTGATACAGCTCACGCGTATAGGCCCATAGGTTCGGGTAATCGACCAGGCGCCGCCGGTTGCACTTGAAATGCAGGTGATAGACCGGGTCGAAGCGGATCAGGGTTGTGAACAACCGCCAATCGGCTTCGGTGATCCGATCCCCCATCAGGTAACGGTTCCGGGCCAGACGCTCCTCCAGCCAGTCCAGCGTGTCGAACAATGGGTGTACGGCAGCGTCATAGGCGTCCTGCGTGGTGGCAAAGCCCGACTTGTAGACGCCGTTGTTGACGTCTGAATAGATGCGCGTGTTGACCTCTTCGATCTCGACCCGCATCGCCTCGGGCCAGTAATCGTCCGTATTGCCAGTGATATCGTTGAAGGCCGAATTGAACATGCGGATGATTTCCGAACTTTCGTTCGAAACGATGGTCTCCTGCACCTTGTCCCACAGGATCGGAACCGTGACGCGACCGGAATAGGACGGATCCGCCTTGGTATAGATCTGATGTGCATGGCTCAGCCCGTAAAGACCGTCACCCGTGGCACCGTGATCATCCACCTCAAAGGTCCAGCCCTGGTCCAGCATGTCGGGATGCACGACCGAAACCGGGATCAGATCGCTCAGCCCTTTCAACGCGCGAAAGATCAGGGTGCGATGCGCCCAGGGGCAGGCGTGGCTGACATACAGGTGATACCGCCCGGCTTCGGCCCGGAACCCGCCTTTGCCCGACGGTCCCGCGCGGCCATCGGCGGTCAGCCAGTTGCGAAACTGCGCCGCGCTGCGTTTGAATGCGCCACCGGTGGATTTGGTGTCATACCAGGTGTCTTGCCATTTTCCGTCGACCAGCAGGCCCATATCTCATCCTCCGCACAGGCGTTTGGTCAAAGATAGGTCCAAGCCCCGCCCGTTCCTATGCATTTGCCCGCGCACAAGACCTGCATGCGCGCACAGCCAATGCTGGGATTTCTGTGCAACAAACCGCAGGCACAGCCAGTTCCGTGAACGCGTTCACTGGATTTTTACAACAGTTCCCGCACAATAGAGGTCATTAGCGGGGGAATGATTTAATGAGTACTTATGTTTCAAAGGAAATACGCGCCGAGTTGGATGCGGCCCGAATCGCCACATTGAAAAAGGCCAGTCGCCTTCGTGTCCAAATGGGCGACAATACCTATAAAATTCTCAAATTGTGGAAAGATGGTTTCACGGTTGAGGCGGAAACAACACCGCGCCTGCGCGGGTTGGTCGATATCTATGACGGGGCCAATCTTATGTATCAATGCCTGATCATTGCCGATCAGGATGAAGGCGGCGAGATGCGGTATGAATTCAAACGCAGCACCGCCGCCCATGACAAGGCACCGCTGGATTTCTACCGCGCCCCGGATGCGCCCATCGCACTGCTGGGCTACGAAGACTAGGCTCGGATTTTCATCGTCCCGGGTTCAGTCAGGGTGACGCCCACCATGCCGTAGGGCTGGCCTTCGATTTGGAATTCACCATTCGGGTCCGCGCCCGGACAACAGGCGCGGTTCATCGTGAGGCCAGTCAAACCAGCCACCGCTTGGCTTATTGCAGGTCGCCAAAGGCCCGCTTCAGCCGCACGCAGGCGTCCTCGACCCGCGCCCGTTGTGTGGCCAGGTTGAACCGTTCAAACGTTTCTCCGCCAGTGCCAAAGCCGGGCCCGGACGAGGTTGCAATCCGCGCGTCCTCTCGCAATCGGCGGACAAATTCAGCGTGATCCATGCCGGTGCCGGAAAAATCGACCCAGGCCAGATAGGTCGCCTGCAAGGGCATCGACCAAAGGCCCGGAATCGCGGCGATGGTCTGGTCGAACAGACGCCGGATTTCCTCCAGATGCGCGATCTGGGCATCTGCCCATTCCGCGCCGGCCGGGCTGTAGGCGGCGGTGATCATCGCCACACCCAACGCGCTGGGGCCATAATCCAGCGTTGTCAACCGATGCTTCATCGCCTCGCGCAGTTTGGGGTCGGGAATGATCATGTTGCCGGTGCGCTGCCCGGCGATGTTAAAGGTCTTCGATGCCGCTGTCAGCGTCACCGTCCAAGGCCGCGCATCCGGGGCCGCCACATCCATCGGCACAAACTTGGCACCGGGATAGACCAGATCGTGGTGAATCTCGTCTGACACAAGGATCAGCCCGTTGCGCTCGGCAAATGCGGCCACGGCGCGCAGTTCCTCTGGCGTCCAGACCCGGCCCGACGGGTTCTGCGGCGAACACCACAGCAACATCTTCTCGGACCCGTCCAGCCGCGACTGCGCATCCTCCAGATCAAGCCCATAGCTGTCGCCGTCGCGCACCAGCGGGCATTCCACAACCCGGCGGCCCGCCTTGTTCACCTTATGGGCAAACTCATGGTAGACAGGGGTGAAGGTCACGATGCGATCGCCAGGCTCGGTCCAGACATCCAGCGACAGGGCAATAGCATTGCCCAGACCCTGAGACGTCAGAACCCAGTCCGTGTCAATTTCCCAGTCGTGGCGGGTTTTCATCCACCATTGAACCGAGGCCAGATACTCCGGGTGCGCCCAGGAATACCCGAACACGCCGTGATCTGCGGCCTTGCGCACTGCGTCGATCACGCAGGGGGCCGTCGGGTAATCGGAATCGGCCGTCCACATGGCCAGCCCGTCTTCGGGCGAGACACCGTACAGCATCTCCATCTTGTCCCATTTGGTACTGTTGGTGCCCCGGCGGTCGATCAGGTCGTTGAAAGTCATGTCAGCTCCATTCTGATGGTCGAAAGCTAACCGCAATTCAGGCAGGTGCAAGGGGGGCGTTGCGGCGCGGGGCACGATGCCCTAAATCAGCCTCATGAAACGTAACATCCTGATCTATCCCGACCCCCGTCTCAAGAAGGTCTGCGCCCCCGTGGCCGATCTCACGGACGACCTGCGCGCACTAGCCGATGATATGCTGGAAACGATGTATGACGCCCCGGGTGTTGGCCTCGCCGCGCCACAGATCGGCGTGCTGGATCGCTTGATCGTGCTGGATTGCATTAAGGAAGAAGGCGAGGCGCCGCGCCCGCTGATCATGTTCAACCCGCAGGTCATCGCGGCCTCGGAAGAAACCAATGTCTACGAGGAAGGCTGCCTGTCGATCCCTGATCAATACGCCGAGGTGACGCGCCCCAAAGTGGTCGATGTGACTTGGATGGACCGCGACGGAAACCTGCAACAGGAAACCTTTGACGGGCTCTGGGCCACCTGCGTTCAGCACGAGATCGATCATTTGGACGGCAAGCTGTTCATTGACTATCTCAAGCCGCTGAAACGGCAGATGATCACCCGCAAGATGCAAAAGCTCAAACGCGAACGGGCCCGTGCATGACCGTTCGTACCTGCCTGCCATGGCCTGACAAGCGCCTGCGCACCAAGGCGGATGAGGTGCCCGAGATCACCGATGAGGTCCGCGCCATCTGGGACGACATGATCGACACGATGGAGGCGATGCCCGGCGTCGGTCTTGCCGCGCCACAGATCGGGGTGATGCTGCGGCTTGCCGTTGTTGACGGCTCTGCCGAACGGGGCCGGGCCGTGCGTCTGGCAAACCCGGAAATCCTGCACAGCTCGATCGAGCTGCGCGAACATGAAGAGGCCAGCCCGAACCTGCCCGGCGTCTCGGCCACAATCAAACGCCCGCGCGCGGTGACCGTGAAGTTCCTGAACGAACATGGCATGCTGGATCGCCGCGATTTCGTCGGGATCGATGCGACCAGCGTGCAGCACCAGATCGACCACCTGAACGGACGGATGTATTTCGACCGGCTTAGCAAGGTCAAACGTGACATGCTGCTGCGCAAGGCACGCAAACAACCCTGACGTCCCTAGGCCGGGCTTCAGCCCGGCACCCGTCCCAACTGCCGGAGCCAACGATGCGCATCATCTTCATGGGAACCCCGGATTTTTCGGTCCCGGTGCTGGACGCACTCGTCAAGGCCGGGCACGACATCGCCGCCGTCTACTGCCAGCCCCCGCGCCCCGCCGGACGTGGCAAGAAAGACCGCCCGACACCGGTTCACGCCCGGGCCGAGGCGCTGGGCCTGCCCGTCCGCCACCCGGTCTCTCTGAAATCTGCTGACGAACAAACCGCGTTTGCCGCGCTGAACGCCGATATCGCCGTCGTCGTCGCGTATGGCCTGATCCTGCCGAAACCCATTCTGGACGCGCCGCGACACGGCTGCCTGAACATCCACGCCAGCCTGCTGCCGCGCTGGCGCGGTGCCGCCCCGATCCACCGGGCGATCATGTCCGGCGATGCCGAAACCGGGATCTGCATCATGCAGATGGAGGCCGGTCTGGACACCGGCCCGGTCCTGCTGCGACAGGCAACCTCGATTGAGGCTGAAGAAACCACCGCGCATCTACATGACCGGCTCTCGGCCATGGGGGCCGCGCTGATCGTCGAGGCTCTGGCCAAGCTGCCGGATCTCACACCGGAACCGCAGCCCGAGGATGGCGTGACCTATGCCGCCAAGATCGACAAGTCCGAGGCCCGCATCGACTGGACACGCCCGGCGGTCGAGGTCGACAGGCAAATTCGCGGGCTGTCACCCTTTCCCGGCGCGTGGACCGAAATGAATGGCGAACGCATCAAGCTGCTGGCATCGCGGCTGGCAGACGGGCAGGGCGCAGCGGGGGAGGTTCTGAACGACGACCTGCACGTGGCCTGCGGTCAGGGTGCGGTCGAACTGCTGCGCTTGCAACGGGCGGGTAAAGGCGCGCAGGATAGGGAAACCTTCCTGCGGGGCTGGCCCATTCCCACCGGCACCCGCCTGACCTAGGAGAAGCCCGATGTTCATGGTGATGATGGGGACCGTCGTGATTGCCGGGATTGTCGGATATCTGTCCGAACAGACCGGGTTCACCCATAACGGCTATCTTCAGTCGATCATCATCTGCGTGGGCGGGGCGTTCATGTTCTACTTCATCCGCATCATGTTCGGCATCAGCTTTGGCCCTCCGGGTCTGGACGCGGTGATCTCGTCTATCGGCGCCCTGATCATCGTGCCGACGCATTGGAGGAAGTGACATGCCCATCGTCGCCCTGATCATCATCGGCGCTGCCGCGGGGTTCCTCGCCACCCGCCTGATGCGGATCGAGGCGGACATTCCAACCACCATGCTGATCGGCGTCATAGGGGCCCTGATCGGTGGGTTCGTTCTGCGGTTTCTGATAACCGTCATGGGCTGGATGTCGGGTTTTGTGGGTGCTGTTCTGGGCGCATTGCTGGTGATCTGGATCTGGCAGACCTACCTGCGCCGCTGATGTATTCCTGGGCCGCGCATTCCGTCCCGGAAACCTTCACTCGACAGATAGCGCAGCAGATCAGCGCTCGTCGCACTCCAGCGCTGAACCAAGCGCCGGGGCAGCTTTCGTCGTCATATCGAACCGGTTCGCCTCGGCGGCGGTCATCCAGTGGATGCTGTCGGCCGGGGCCGCATACAGCGTGTACCAGTAAAACGCCTCATCGACGCCAATGTCCCTGAAATAATCCAGATAGCGGTCATGTTCCGGGTCATCCTCGGGCAGCTCCGTGGCCACCAGCCCCGACCCGGCCCAGCTGTGAACGCCGACGCAGGCCCCCGGCTGCAAAACACGGCGATGTCCGGCCAGAAACAGATCGGTGCCGCCGCTGGCAACCAGACCGTCCGAGGGCACGATGGTATCGAACCCGGCCTTGCGCACCTCGCGGCTGAAGATGACATTGGCGTCGTCATCCACTGATCCCTCAATATATTGCAGCACCAGCGTGCGCGCTTCGGGATTTTCGGCGGTGACGTCTTCGAAAGCGGACAGCGTTGTTTCGTCAATCGTGCCCGAGGCGATGATCCGGTCACCCTCAGCAACAAAGCGGACGGGTGCATAATATGCGCCGCATGAGGCCAGCAAAGCCAGTGAGACCGCAATCGATGTAAGTCTGAACGGCATTTGGCCTCCGGGCTGCGCGTTCCAAACAGCTATCAGCCCGCCCCGGTCGCGTCCACCGACAGGTTCAGTTTCGGGGCGGGCGGCTTTTGTAGACGGGCAACTGCCAGCCAAACACCAGCGACCCGGCCCGCAAGGCCCAGCACACAATAGCGCACAGGCCCAATACAAAGGCGGGCTCCAGCCCCAGCCTGACCGCAAGTACCGCCGTCAACGCCCCCACAAACGCGCACGAGACGTAAAGTTCGCCCTGTTTCAGCACCAGCGGCACCTCGTTGCAGACCACGTCGCGCATCAGCCCGCCCAGACACCCGGTCGTCACTCCCATCAGCACGACGATGATACCGGGCTGATCCAGTGACAACGCGGCACCGGTTCCGGCCGCAACGGCGACTGACAGCGCGAAACTGTCCAGCCAGACCAGCCAGTTATAGCGGCTTTCCACCAGATGCGCGGTAAAGAATACAAACACCGCCGCCGCGACGGCGATCAGGATGTAATCCGGCTGGCCGACCCAGAAGATCGGGTGCCGGTCCAGCAGCAGGTCGCGTACCGTGCCGCCGCCAACTGCGGTCAGGCAGGCCATGAAAGCAAAACCCACCAGATCCAGCTGTGCCCGGCTGGCCACCAGCGCCCCGGTCAGCGCAAAGATCAGAACCGAGGCATAATCCAGCAGCGTCAGCGCGCTCACGCCTGCGCCTTTTTCGGCTTGAACGGCGCCATGCCTGCGCGAGCCAGTTCATCGGCCTTTTCGTTTTCGGGATGGCCTGCGTGGCCCTTGACCCATTCCCATGTCACATCATGTCGTTCCTGCGCTTCGTCCAGACGCTGCCACAGATCGACATTCTTGACCGGTTTCTTGTTCGAGGTTTTCCAGCCATTCCGCTTCCAGCCGAATATCCAGCCGGTGACGCCGTTCTTCACATAGGCGCTGTCGGTGACAATGGTGATCTTCGACGGGCGCTCCAGCGTCTCGAGCGCGCTGATGGCAGCCAGCAACTCCATCCGGTTGTTGGTCGTCTCGGCCTCGCCGCCGTTCAGTTCCCGCTCCTTCAAAACCCTGTCCCCGTCCATCGCGCGCAGCAGCACGCCCCAG
The DNA here is from genome assembly GCF_056531545.1 of Ruegeria sp. N10. Lineage (NCBI taxonomy): Bacteria > Pseudomonadati > Pseudomonadota > Alphaproteobacteria > Rhodobacterales > Roseobacteraceae > Ruegeria > Ruegeria sp. N10. The sequence continues at coordinate 114,273 of NZ_JBQFLY010000010.1, forward strand.
CCTCCGGGGCCGGGATTGCCGGAACAGGCGCCATCTGTATAGGCAAACAACTCAGGCATGGGCGAACACCAGAATAAACCCGTCGTACGACCCGGCCAGACCCTTGCCCATTCCTTCGACCGCGCGGTCAACCGTGAACCCGGCCTGGGTCAGCGCCTCTCGGATTTCGGCTTCCGAGTAATAGGTGTAATAGCGGTCCAGATCGTCACGATGCTCGCCCGAGCCCAGCTTCATGCCCAGAAACAGCTGGCCTCCGGGCTTCAGGGCCGTGTGGATCGCTTTCAGGTGACGCGGAAAATCCGCACGCGGCGCGTGCAGCAGGGAAAAACTGGCGTAGACGCCATCATATTCGGCGGTTTCGGTAACGTCGTCGAACGTGCCCAGATGCGCGTCCACCCCGTTCCGGCGGGCATGTTCGACAAAGGCGGGGGTGGCATCCAGCGCCCGCACCTTCAGCCCCTGACGCATCAGGAAACCGCTGTCCGATCCGGGTCCTGACCCCAGATCCAGCACATAGCCGCCCGCACCGACCGCATCGGCAAAATCCTGACGGGTCTTGAGCTGTTCGGCTGGCAAAGGAATGGCCAGATATTCGTTTACTCTCTTCGTATAGGCATCAATTGTGCGTTTGTCGCTCACAGGTACACTCCGACGGCTAGGCTGGCCAGAACGACTGCGGTCAGCAGGATACGCAGCTGCATCCACCAGACCGGCGTCAGCCGCCAGTATGAAAACAGGGCGTCCAGCAGCAGCAAGCCGGTGAACCCGTAGATCAGATTGGTGCCCGCAGTGACCGGCCCGCCGCCCGTCATGGCAAAGGCCCACAGCGCAGGCAGGACCGACAGCGCATAACACAGCGCCGCCTTGCTGCCCGAGGTTTTGGTGGCAAACCCCCACAGCACACCTGACATAAAGCTCAGGATGACCGAGCCATAAAACAGCTGCACATAAGGCCCGACAAAGCGCGGGCCAAATGTATGCGTGCCCCAGTCGTTCAGATCGCCGTTCAGATATGTCAGCGCGCCCCAGACAAACGGGACCAGTCCCGCCAGCCCAAGATAAAGCGGCGCCTTCGGCACGCCGGTCACGCCGGTTGCCTCAACACGCGCGGTACTTTGAACTCGACGTTTTCGGTTGCGGTCTCGACCGGCTCGACAGTGACATCGTAATGGTCGCGGAAGGCGTCGATCACCTCGTTCACCAGCAATTCCGGGGCAGATGCGCCTGCGGTCACCGCAACGCTTTCGATGCCCTGCAAAGCGCGCCAGTCGATCTCGGTCGCACGCTGGACCAGCTGCGCGTATTTGCACCCCTCGCGTGAGGCAACCTCGACCAGACGGCGGGAGTTTGACGAGTTCGGAGCTCCCACAACCAGCAGCGCATCGGCCTTGGGGGCCACGGCCTTCACGGCCTCCTGCCGGTTGGTGGTGGCATAACAGATGTCTTCCTTATGCGGCCCGACAATGGCCGGGAACCGGTCCTGAAGGGCTGCGATGATGTCCTTGGTATCATCCACTGACAGGGTGGTCTGGGTGACAAAGGCCAGCTTGTCGGGGTCGCGCACCTGCACGGTGGCCACATCCTCGACCGTTTCGACCAGCAGCACATCACCCTTTGGCAACTGTCCCATCGTGCCAACGGTTTCGGGATGGCCCTTGTGGCCGATCATGATCATCTGCAATCCCGCATCCGCATGGCGCTGCGCCTCGACATGAACCTTCGACACCAGGGGACAGGTGGCATCCACATAGATCATCTCACGTTGCGCGGCTTCGGCGGGTACCGATTTCGGAACACCATGGGCGGAAAAGATCACCGGGCGGTCATCGGGGCATTCATGCAGTTCTTCGACAAACACAGCCCCTTTGGCCCGCAACCCGTCGACCACGAATTTGTTATGCACGATCTCGTGGCGCACATAGACCGGCGGCCCCCATTTCTGCAGGGCCATTTCAACGATCTTGATGGCGCGGTCCACACCGGCGCAGAACCCGCGGGGGGCGGCCAGGTAAAGTGTCAGTGGCGGCTTGGTCATTCGGCTGTCTCCTTAGGGCACAGGTAAGTCTTTTCCCGGCCTTGGTCCAGACAGGACATTGTCATTCATCTGACACGAATCGTTGTTAGTCAGAGGATGTTTCAGCACCAATCCTTAGTTAAAGAAGCGCGGCCAGGACCCCGGTCCTGACCGCGCGAATTTTTCCCATCAACAGGCAGTGGTGCCGGATCAGCTGCCGCCTGCAACCGCGACGCTGCGATGCTCTGCCGGCATTTCACGCGGCGGGCGACCGATTACGTCGCGCAGGTCTTCCAACTCGATGAAGTTGTCGGCCTGGCGGCGCAGTTCGTCCGAAATCATCGGCGGCTGACTGCGGATGGTCGACACGACTGATACGCGAACGCCCTGACGTTGCAGGCTGGCGATCAGCGGGCGGAAATCCCCGTCACCCGAGAACAGCACGATATGATCCACACGCGGTGCCAGTTCCATGGCATCGACCGTCAGCTCGATATCCATGTTTCCTTTGACTTTCCGACGCCCCATGCTGTCGGTGTATTCCTTGGCCGGTTTTGTGACCATGGTGAAGCCGTTGTAATGAAGCCAGTCAACCAATGGGCGGATCGGTGAATACTCGTCGTTTTCAAGCAGCGCTGTATAGTAGAAAGCCCGAAGCAACTTGCCACGGCGCATGAATTCCTGCCGCAGAAGTTTGTAGTCTATGTCAAAACCGAGTGCTTTTGCCGCGGCATAAAGATTCGAGCCGTCGATGAACAGCGCTAGCCGTTCGTCCTTATAAAACATAAATAGGTCCTTCCGGTATAATCCAGATTGCGCCGCGTTACGTGAGTGAGTGGGTGTGTGAGTTATAATATGGCGCACTCTGGTGGGCTTATAATTAGAACTTTTGTCGGTTATCGCAAGTATGCAATGTGTCGAATATAGGGTAGCATATGTACAATTCTTTGCCAAATGCGGTTGTGGCATTGGGCGCAAATCTCGATCTGAGAGGAAATGGGCCCGCTGTAACGCTACAGCGCGCAATTGACGCACTTTCGCAGCAGGGCGTAGTGATTCGCTCTGTCAGCCGGTTTTTTGCGACACCCTGCTTCCCCGCTGGCGCTGGTCCGGACTACGTGAATGCGGCTGTGCTGATCGAAACTGACAAATCCCCGGCCGAGCTTTTGCGCCTGCTGCACGAGGTCGAGCACCAGTTCGGCCGTGAACGGGTGCAGCGCTGGGGAATGCGGACGCTGGATCTGGATCTTGTGTGCTATGGCGATCAGATTCTGCCCGACCGCGCCCTGTTCGACCGCTGGCTGACTCTGCCGCCCGAGGCACAGCGGCAAGAAGCACCGGAACAGTTGATCCTGCCGCATCCGCGCCTTCAGGACCGCGCTTTTGTGCTTGTGCCGATGGCGGATATTGTGCCCGACTGGCGCCACCCTGTGCTTGATCGCACGGTTTCCCAGATGGTCGCCGACCTGCCCCCGTCCGAGGTTGCGGCGGTTACGCCGCTGTGATCCCTGCAAATGCAGCATTTCCTGCTTGTCAAGGCGCGGAATCGCGCTTAGATAAACCTCTTCCTGACATGGACTCAGAAACGGAGAGCGCCCAATGGCCCGCGTGACGGTTGAAGATTGCGTAGACAAGGTTCCAAACCGGTTCGAACTGGTGATGCTGGCCGCCCATCGGGCGCGCGAGATTTCTGCCGGTGCCGCGATTACCGTTGACCGCGACAACGACAAGAACCCTGTCGTGTCCCTTCGCGAAATCGCCGACGAGACCCAAGGCGCGGACGCCCTGCGCGAACGCCTGATCGAGGCCAACCAGACCCAGATCGAGGTTGATGAGCCGGAAGAAGATCAGATGGCGCTGCTGATGGGTGCCGAGTCGGACAAGCCTGCGATGGACGACATGTCCGAAGAAAAGCTCCTGCGCGCTCTGATGGAGGCTCAAGGGCAGGGGTAAGCTCCAAAGACGAAGGTGCGGGCCGGATGATTTCTGCTGACGATCTGATTGCGCTGGTCCGCAACTACAATCCCAAGACAAATGCTGAACGTCTCGCGCTGGCCTATGAGTTTGGCCAGCAGATGCACGCAGGGCAATTCCGCCACTCTGGCGAACCCTATTTTACCCACCCTGTTGCCGTTGCCGCCATCCTGACCGAACAGCGTCTGGATGATGCGACGATCATTACGGCTTTGCTGCATGACACGATCGAAGACACCAAGGCCAATTACGGCAAGGTGTCCGACCTGTTCGGGGATGAGGTCGCCAAACTGGTCGATGGCGTCACCAAGCTGACCAACCTGCAACTGTCCAGCCGCGAAACCAAACAGGCCGAGAATTTCCGCAAGCTGTTCATGGCCATGTCCAAGGACCTGCGGGTCATTCTGGTCAAGCTGGCCGACCGTCTGCACAACATGCGCACCATCAAGGCGATGCGGCCCGAAAAGCAGGTTCAGAAAGCGCGCGAGACGATGGATATCTACGCGCCGCTTGCGGGCCGCATGGGGATGCAATGGATGCGCGAGGAGCTCGAAGACCTCGCGTTCCGCGTCCTGAATCCCGAAGGCCGCCAGTCGATCATCCGTCGCTTTATCACGCTGCAACGCGAAACCGGCGATGTGATCCACCGCATTACCGGCGACATGCGCCACGAGCTGGAAAAGGCAGGCATTGAGGCCGAAGTCTTTGGCCGCGCCAAGAAACCCTATTCGATCTGGCGCAAGATGCAGGAAAAGGATCAGGGCTTCTCGCGCCTCTCGGACATCTACGGGTTCCGCATCATCACGCAGACGGAAGAAGACTGCTATCGCACGCTTGGGGCCATCCATCAGCGCTGGCGCGCGGTGCCGGGGCGGTTCAAGGACTATATCAGCCAGCCGAAATCGAACGGCTACCGTTCAATCCATACCACGGTTTCAGGGCGCGACGGCAAACGGGTCGAGGTTCAGATCCGCACCCGCCAGATGCACGATGTGGCCGAAACCGGCGTTGCGGCGCACTGGTCCTACCGGGACGGGGTGCGCACGGAAAACCCCTTTGCCGTCGACCCGGCGAAGTGGATATCCAACCTGACCGAGCAATTTGACAACGAGGATGATCACGAAGATTTCCTCGAAGCCGTCAAGCTCGAGATGTATTCGGACCAGGTCTTTTGCTTCACCCCCAAGGGCGACGTGGTGAAACTGCCGCGCGGTGCGACCCCGATCGATTTCGCCTATGCCATCCACACCCGGATCGGCCATGCCTGCGTGGGGGCCAAGGTCGATGGCATTCGTGTGCCGCTCTGGACGCGGATGAAGAACGGCCAGTCCGTGGATATCATCACCGCTGACGGGCAGACACCGCAGGTCACGTGGCTTGAGATCGCCGTCACCGGCAAGGCCCGTACCGCCATCCGCCGCGCCCTGCGCGAGGTGGATCGCGAACGGTTCATCAAGCTGGGCAAGGAACTGGCGCGCTCGGGCTTTGACCATGTGGGTCGCAAGGCCACCGACAAGGCGCTTGATACCGCCGCCAAGCACCTGCGCCTGAAAGACCGGCATGAATTGCTGGCCCGTCTGGGCAGTGCCGAACTGACCGCTCATGAGGTGGTTCAGGCCGTTTATCCAGAACTGGCTCAGGATGACGGCGATGCCATCCCACTGCGGCGCGCGGTGATCGGTCTTGAGCCCGGCCAGAAATTCGACCGCGCGCCCTGCTGCCAGCCGCTGCCGGGCGAACGGATCGTCGGCATCACCTACCGGGGCAAGGGTGTTGTGGTGCACGCCATCGACTGCGACAAGCTCAGCCAATATGAAAGCGAACCGGAACGCTGGGTCGATCTGCATTGGCATTCTGGCACGCACCCGGCCGTCTATGGGGCGACACTGGATCTGACCATCGGCAACGATGCCGGGGTTCTGGGGCGCATTTGCACATTGATCGGCGAGAAAAAGGCCAATATCTCAAACTTGGAATTTGTGGACCGCAAACCGGATTTTTACCGCCTACTGATCAATGTCGAACTGCGCGACCTTGAACAGTTGCATTCGCTGATGCTGATGCTTGAGGCTGAAAGCGACGTTGCAGCGGTCGAGCGTTATCGGGACCGGACCAAAACCGCGACCGCGGCTGGCTGAGAAGGGGTGATCACGGGTGGTATTCAAGCGCCGAGACCGACGCTCTCCTGTTCAGGTCGCTTCGGAACTCGTCTATCCGCGTGGCGGATGGACCCGCGCCTTCCACTATGTCAAACACCGTGTCCGCCGCCTGCCGGATTCCCCTGACCGGATTGCCCGTGGCATCGGGGCGGGCGTTTTTGCATCCTTCACGCCGTTTTATGGGCTGCACTTTCTGGTCGCCGCAATTGGTGCGCGGCTGATCAAGGGAAATATTCTGGCCGCGCTCAGCGGCACGTTCTTCGGCAATCCCCTGACCTATGTCCCGATTGGGGTGATCTGCCTGCAAACCGGGCATTTCCTGCTGGGCACCGAATATGAAGAAGGCGACACGCAGGGGCTGATGGGCAAGTTTGCCGACGCCATCGGTGACCTCAAGGACAACCTTCTTGCCCTGTTCACGGACCGCGTGGCCGACTGGCACGGGCTGGGGCAGTTCTATCACGACGTTTTCTATCCCTACATGATTGGCGGCATCATTCCCGGCATCGTGGCGGGCATCATCTGCTACTACCTCAGCCTGCCGCTGATCCTGACCTACCAGCTGCGCCGCCGCGCCAAGATCAAGGCAAAGTTTGAAGAAATCAAACGCCGGGCCGAAGAAACACCTGCCGGTCCCGCGCCAAGATCGCTAAGGTCGGGGCGAAAATCTGCAAAAGGAACCAAATGATGTCCGAAAGCCGTCTGCGTCTGGGTGTGAATATCGATCATGTCGCCACCGTGCGCAACGCGCGCGGCGGGGCCTATCCTGACCCGCTGCGCGCCGCCAAGCTGGCAGAGGAGGCCGGCGCCGACGGCATCACCGCGCATCTGCGCGAAGACCGCCGCCATATCTCGGACGCCGATATCGACGGGCTGATGGAGGTTCTGTCGGTGCCTCTGAACTTTGAAATGGCCGCCACCGAAGAGATGCAGAAAATCGCCCTGCGCCACAAACCGCACGCCGTCTGTATCGTTCCCGAAAAGCGCGAGGAACGCACCACCGAAGGCGGGCTCGAAGTCGCGCGCGAGGAAAACAAGCTGGCCCATTTCATCGCCCCCCTGCGCGAGGCCGGGTGCCGCGTGTCGATCTTCATCGCCGCGGATCAGCGCCAGATCGAGGCCGCGCACCGCATCGGTGCCGAGGTGATCGAACTGCACACCGGTGCCTATTGCGACGCCCATGCCGAAGGACGTATGGACGCCGCCGCGCGCGAGCTTGAATCGCTGCGCCAGATGTCCACCTTTGCCCATTCGCTGGGGCTCGAGGTCCATGCAGGCCATGGCCTGACCTATGACTCCGTAAAGCCGGTTGCCGCCTTCCCCGAGGTCATGGAACTGAACATCGGGCATTTCCTGATTGGCGAGGCGATCTTTCTGGGTCTCACCCCCGCCATTCGGGAAATGCGCCGCCTGATGGACGAGGCGCGCGCGTGATCACCCCCGGCTTTATCGCCATCTGGTTCGCCTGGCTGATGGCCGGGGGCTCGCCGGGCCCGGCCACGATGGGCATTGCCGGAACCGCCATGAACGAAGGCCGCACCGCCGGGCTGGCCTTTGCCCTTGGCATCTGCGCCGGATCGGCCGCTTGGGGCATTGCCGCAGCGCTGGGCCTGTCGGCGGTCATGCTGGCCAATGTCTGGCTGTTCGAGGTGATCCGCTATGTCGGCGTGGCCTATCTGGGCTGGCTGGCGCTGAAGGCCCTGAAACGCGCGATGACCTCGGATGATGAGGTCGCCCTGGGCAAACCGGTCACCGGCACGCTGCCCACGATCTTTGCCAAAGGTGCGGCGATCCACCTGACCAACCCCAAGGCAATCCTCAGCTGGGGGTCGATCTATGCCATCGTCGCGCCAAGCGATGCCAGCCTGCCGATGCTGCTGAGCTATTTCGCCATGCTGTACGCAGGATCACTGATGATCTTCATCGGCTATGCGTTTTTGTACTCATCCGCCCGCATGGTCCGCACCTACCGCCGCGCCCGCCGCTGGTTCGATTTCGCCTTCGCCGGGTTCTTTGGCGTGGCGAGTTACAAGATCCTGACGGTGCGGTTGTTGTAAAGCAGGCGAAATTGATTTCGGCAAAAGCCGGTGGAAGCGCTAGGGCGCGTTCGAGATTTCCAAAAACCATTCCGCCACGGCATTTGCCCAACCGGGTTGCCTGCCGTGGCCATGTGGCCCCAGCGCCAGGGTGACAGAGCCGTCCTGACACTCGGTCCACTTCTTTCGCCAGGTTGCGCCCTCTGTTGAAACGCTGTTCGCCATCTGCCCGCATCCATTGGTTCTGGTCAGAATTTCAATGGATTTCAAAACGCTACCCTGTTCGAAATCATAGTCCCCAAAGGTCACAAAACGCCCCTCCAGCGGGACGGTCCGGTCTGCAAATCCGTGGGAATGATGCATGTGAACCGGGCCGCTGCACCGCCGCCACATTGGCTCCCAAAAAGCCCCTGATGCCGAGGCATAGGCAAAGGCAAAGGAATGATCCGTGCAGGCCTTGTCCCAAACCAGTGATCCGCCGCGTGAATACCCCGCCAGCAAAATGCGATCTGCGTTCAGGTCGAAACGGGCAATGGCGTCTTCCTTGATCTGCTCCAGCGCGGCCAGATCATCCCGCGGCCAGCGATAGCCATCATGCACCCCCCAGTCCAACACCTTGGGGTTGCCAATGTCGACCTGACCATTCGGCGCGATAAAGGCGATGCCGCGGTCGGTAAAGGCCGCCGCGAGGCCGGAAAGATTCACGGCTGAATTCGCCGTTGCCCCATAGCCATGCAGATAGATAACAGCTGGAGGCTCGGGCGCGGCCTCGGGCAGAACCACCCGATAGGACAACTCTCCTACCTGACAGGGGGTATCCTCGGTTCCGCAATCCTGTGCAAAAGCGGGGAAAACGGTGCTTGCGACAATGCCAGCCACCGCGATTGCCATGAACGGAATTTTCGACATTGCGTCCCCCCACACCAACGTAAAAATTGAACATTCCGGTAAAGTATATCACGGAATGCGGCAACCAACCGCTTGCGTGTGGTCATCAATTGCCGTTGATTGGCCCGACCAGAGAAATGAGAGCCACATGATCCTCGGCATCGGCACAGACCTTGCAAATATCGACCGCATTCAGGGCACGCTCGACCGGTTCGGCGACCGGTTCCGCAACCGTGTCTTTACTGACACCGAACAGCGCAAGGCCGAACGCCGCGCCGATACCGCAGGCACTTATGCAAAACGCTGGGCCGCGAAAGAGGCATGTTCCAAGGCGCTCGGCACCGGCCTGCGCATGGGCATTTCGTGGAAGGACATGGCCGTCACCAACCTGCGCACCGGGCAGCCGGTGATGCATGTCACAGGCTGGGCCGCCGAACGCCTGAACGAACTGACCCCCGCAGGGCACGAGGCGATCATCCACGTCACGCTGACCGATGACCACCCCTGGGCACAGGCCTTTGTCGTGATCGAGGCGCGTCCTCTGCAAGATCACGTCACACAGCCTTGACTTGACCCCATCCCCCCCGCATGTAGCAGCGAAGCCAAGCACAGAGAACTGGAGAGAGCAGTATGGCCGAGGAAGCCAAAACCGGAAGCGGCGTCTGGGAAACGATCAAGACCATCGTCTATGCCCTGCTGATCGCGGGCGTGTTCCGGACCCTCTTCTTTCAACCGTTCTGGATTCCGTCCGGTTCGATGAAGCAGACGCTGCTGATCGGCGATTTCCTCTTCGTCAACAAGATGGCCTACGGCTATTCCTACGCCTCATGTCCCAGCCTGATCATCCCCAGTGTCGGCCTGAATATCGACGCCGAAGATCTCTGTGGCTGGATGCAGGGCGACGACGGAAGCCGCATCTGGGGCGGCGATCCCGTGCGCGGCGACGTCATTGTCTTCCGCCACCCGGTCAGCGGGCGCGACTATATCAAGCGCCTGATCGGCCTGCCGGGCGACCGCATTCAGGTCCGCGAGGGGCAGATCATCCTCAACGGCACACCGGTTCCGCAACAGCCTGACGGCATATTCACCGAAATCGCCGAACCACAGGGCCCGCAACGCCTGCGCCCACGCTGCGAAAACGGCCCCGTTGGCGTTGGCGGCGCCTGTGAAAAGTCGCGCCTGATCGAAACCCTGCCCAACGGCGTCACCTATGACGTGCTGAATATCGGCAATCAGGGCTCGGACAATACCGGCATCTATACTGTGCCCGAGGGCCATTATTTCTTCATGGGCGACAACCGCGACAACTCGGCTGACAGCCGCCTGCCGCAATCCGCTGGCGGGGTTGGCTATGTGCCTTACGAAAACCTGATCGGTCGCGCCGACCGGATCATGTTCTCGTCTGCCGGCCGGTCGATGCTGTTCTTCTGGACCTGGCGCGGGGATCGCTTCTTCAAGGCGGTCAATTGAAGCTCTCAGCCGAGATAAAGGCCTTCCAGCAGCGTTTGGGGTATGAATTTGCCAACCCCGAGCTGCTGGTGCGTGCGCTGACCCACGGCTCGGTCTCATCGTCGACCCGGCCCGACAATCAGCGGCTTGAATTTCTGGGCGACCGGGTGCTGGGTCTTGTCATGGCCACCGCGCTGCTTGAGGCCGACAAGAAAGCCTCCGAAGGCCAGCTTGCGCCCCGGTTCAACGCTCTGGTCCGCAAAGAGGCCTGCGCAGATGTCGCCCGCCAGATCGATCTGGGCGCGGTGCTGAAACTGGGCCGGTCCGAGATGCTCTCGGGTGGGCGCCGCAAACAGGCGCTGCTGGGCGACGCGATGGAGGCGGTGATTGCCGCCATCTACCGCGACGCCGGGTTCGAAGCTGCCCGCGATGTTATTCTCGCCCTCTGGGGCGACCGTATCTACAAGGTCGAGGCCGACGCCCGCGACGCCAAAACCGCGCTTCAGGAATGGGCACAGGCGCGCGGCCAGAAACCACCTAGCTATGTCGAGGTCAAACGCAGCGGCCCCGATCACGCCCCCGTCTTCACAATCGCCGCCCGCCTTCAGGACGGAACCGAGGCACAAGCCACCGCAGGCTCCAAGCGCCAGGCCGAACAGGCGGCCGCCAAGGCGTTGCTGGATCGGGTCAGCTGATCGGTGCTGCCGCCCGGCCTGTCACAAGTTTCAATCAAACTTGAAGACTATAGCCGCCACGACCCGAGACATGTATCTGGGTGTTAACTGCTTTGGCATCAGTCTGACTGCGACAGGTCAAAGCACTTGAGAAACAACGGATAAAGGCAATCCAATGCAACGTGCAAAACTCTCGCTCGTCAATATCGGCTTTCTGTTCATTGCCGGGTTTGTGGCAACCATGGCCTTCGATTTCTGGGGGCAGGTCGTCAGCCCAGGCATCGGCTGGGCCAACCTGTCACCCGAAGGTCTGGCGCAGAGTTTGCTGTCCAGTCTGGGCCTTCCCAGCAACGCTTTTCTGGGTTTCTTCGTGCATTTCTACATTGTCGGCCTGATTGCCTATCCTTTGGGCTGGTTCCTTGTTTTCCAGCCAATCTGGGTCAAGGTTCTGGGCCCGGTCCACATGTTTGTTGCCTCGGCAATCTATGGTTTCGGTCTGTGGGTATTTGCTATCGGAGGTGTCACGACCTTTGCAGGTCTGCCGCCGTTCCTGAACTTTGTCGGCATCACATGGGTCGCGCTGATCGGACACGTTTTGTACGGCATCGTGTTTGTGGCCGTGCTGAACCCCATCCTGCGCCGTCACCCGTGATCTGATCCGTTCAACCCGCCGGTCCGGTGTCGGGCCGACGGGTTTCATCGTTCAAACCACCCGGATGAACCCGGTCAGCCCGGTTTTCTGATGTTCGATCACATGGCAATGAAACGCCCAGTCGCCGGGGTTGTCCGCCACCAGCGCTATATCCGCCACCTCATCCTTCAACAGCAGCATCGTGTCCGTCATCAGTGGTGGCAGGATGCGCAGGTTGGATCGCAGCGGCACGAAGGCCAGCCCGTGCAGGTGGATCGGATGCAGGTTCGGCGACTCGTTGCGCAACCGCAGGACATAACTTTTTCCCTGTTCCAATACTGCCAGCGGCCCGGTGCCCTGCGCCGCATCGCCCGGCCAGGGTTTGCGGTTGATCGACCAGAAACTATACCCCAGCGTGCCGCAGAACCCGTCATTCGGGGCACCGCCCTCCGGCGTCCAGCCAAAGACGAACTCATGCAATTCCGCACGGTCCGGATCGGGGCGCGCAACGGGGTTTGCCCGCAGCGGGCGCAGCTCTCTCAGATCGCGCGCCGCTGATGTGCCAGTAGCCCGCAAGCGCACCATGGCGCGGTGCGGCTGGCCGGGAAACTTGGCCATCAGGTCCGCCGTCTGCCCTTCGCCCTCGGGCATCCGGACGGCAAAATCCACCCGCTGACCGGGGCCCAGCAACAGCGGTTCATCCGCCGTTGGCACCGGTAGGTCGATCTCGACCGGATGCCCGTCCCACGCGATGATCCGGGTCTCGGCCCCCTCGGGATGCAGCTTGTAGATGCGGGTCGTGTCCGTGTTGACCACCCGCAGCCGCACCAGACTGCCCGCCGCATGCTCATAGACCGCCTCGCCCTGCCAGTTGGCGGTCTGCACTGTACCAAACGTGCCCGCCCGCGCCGCACCCCGCGCCGTATAGGCAGGCAGGAACGCGTCATCCTCGTCCAGACGGAAATCCCGCAGATTGATCACCTGTTCGCTGTCGAACCCCGGCTCGTCCGGCTCGGCAATCACCATCACGCCGGTCAGCCCGCGCGCCATCTGCTCCATCGTCATGCAATGGGGGTGGTACCAGTAGGTCCCCGCATCCGGTGGCGTGAACTCATAGGTAAAGCGCTCACCCTCGCCGATGGGCATCTGGGTCAGGTAAGGCACCCCGTCCATCTCGTTGCGAATGCGCAGCCCGTGCCAGTGCATCGAAGTGTAATCCGGCAGCGTATTGCGCACACTCAGCCGCATAGGCTCGCCCTGTCGCCCAAACAGAACCGGCGGCGGCGCATCGGGCGAGAGGCTGACCATCCCCGCGGTAAGCTGTTCTCGCAGCCGGTAACTGGCGGGTTGCAGCACCAGTTCCTGTGCTGCATCACCTGCCGCCAGCGACCATCCGCCCAACCCAAACGCACCTGCGGCGGCGCCGCTTCCAAGAAGAAACTCGCGACGTTTCATGACAACCTCATTGAAAGGATTTGCGGCCGGGCTGGAACTGGCTGGGCACCTGCGCCTGTCCTGCCACCGCAAACGCAGGGCCGCAATGCGACAAATCCCTCTGGCCCGCCGCCCCTTTCTGCTATAGGGGGGCGCAGTTGCAGACAGGATTGCCAGACACATGACCACACGCGCCGGATTTATCGCCCTGATCGGAGAGCCCAACGCAGGCAAATCCACCCTCCTGAACCGCATGGTCGGGGCAAAGGTCTCGATCGTGACCCATAAGGTGCAGACCACACGCGCCCGTATCCGGGGCGTTGCGATGGAAGGCGATGCGCAACTGGTCTTTGTGGACACGCCGGGTCTGTTCAAACCGCGCCGCCGTCTGGACCGTGCCATGGTCGCCGCCGCCTGGGGCGGGGCCGCCGATGCCGATATCGTCGTGCTGATGGTCGAGGCGCATCGCGGCATCACCGAAGGGGTCGAACGCATCCTCGAAGGGCTGGCCGAGATCGGGCAGGGCCGCACCATCGCGCTGGCCATCAACAAGATCGACAAGGTGCCGTCCGAGAAACTGCTGGCGCTGACCAGCGACCTGAACGCGCGCTACCCCTTCGCCGAAACCTTCATGATCTCGGCCGAAAAAGGCCACGGCGTCGACGACCTGCGCAAATGGCTGGCGGGCGAATTGCCCGAAGGCCCGTGGCTTTATCCCGAAGATCAGATCGCCGATCTGCCCCTGCGCATGATCGCCGCTGAAATGACGCGCGAGAAGCTGACCCTGCGCCTGCATCAGGAACTGCCCTATCAGCTGACGGTCGAGACCGAAAACTGGGAAGAACGCAAGGACGGCTCGGCCAGAATCGATCAGGTCATCTATGTCATGCGCGACGGCCACAAGGGCATCGTTCTGGGCAAGAAGGGCGAGACGATCAAGGCCGTCAGTCAGGCCGCGCGGGCGGAACTGGAAGAGTTCCTCGACCGCAAGATCCACCTGTTCCTGCAAGTGAAAGTCCGGCCCAACTGGCTTGAGGAATCCGAGCGCTATTCGGAAATGGGTCTGGATTTCAAAGACGGCAACGCATGACCCGCCTGACCGCTGATTTCTGGGTTCACGCCTATCTGGCGCGGCTCCGGTTTCAGGAAATCCCCGCCTTTGTTGTGGCCCATGGCGATGACACCGCGGGCGCGGTTCTGGTCAAGCTCAACACGCTCGACGGGCAGGCCACCGCCTTTCAGCGCAGCTTTGATCTGATGAGCGGCGAACGCACATGGGTCGAACTTTCCTCTGGCCCCGAGGGCGACGTGGATCACGCCATCCAGCGCCAGCGCAGCTTTGACCCCGACCTCTGGGTGATTGAGGTCGAAGACCGGCAAGGCCGACATCTGCTGGGCGAAGAGGGGCTGGAGTAGCGGGCCAGACGCATGTCGGCTTTGAGCCCAAAGCGGAAATGATCTACGCGTTGGCCACAAACGCATCCACTTCGATTTCAACCAGCCATTCAGGATTGATGAACCTGTCGATCGCCATAATCGTGTCCACAGGTTTGACATCCCGGCAATAGGCCTTTCTGGCCTCAATCGCCTCTTTCCAGTTGTTGATATCGGTGAGGATCACGCGAGTACGCACCATATCATCAAGACCAGAGCCAGCTTCCTCCAGCGCGGCTTTGATGATTTCAAAGCAATGCGTTGTTTGGGCGAAAACATCGCCCACGCCCACCGTGTTGCCATCTGTATCAACGGGTGCAGTGCCCCCAACCGAGATGAATGGTCCTACCCGGACAGCTCTACTGAAGCCCACGATGTCTTCCATGGGATTCCCGTTCGATATCAGCTTGCGCTCGTATGTCATCTCTCTCCTCCACCTGATAATGGTGAGGTTGGTGTAGCATATTTTTTGTGGGGCCGAGGCCGAAAACCAGACGGCGGCTTTGTCCGCATAGATGCCCAGTCCCCTGCCGTCGGACCAAGCGATTCACGTATCTTTCCGCGTTTGATGTGCAAAACCATTGCAGAACGGAACCCTTCACGATTTTCTGGGAACACTACAACTTAATCACCGACAGGACTCCGAATTGGACTGGCGCGATCACGGCATCCTACTGACCTCTCGCCGCCACGGCGAAACCTCGGCGATTATCGAGGTCTTTACCGAATCCCACGGGCGTCATGCTGGTGTGGTGCGGGGCGGGACCAGCCGCAAGATCGCACCCATCCTGCAACCCGGCGCGCAGCTGGACGTGCTGTGGCGCGCGCGGCTGGAAGAACATATCGGCACCTTTCAGGTCGAACCCCTGCGCTCGCGCGCGGCGGCGGCGTTTTCCGGGCGGCTGGCCCTGTCCGGGCTGAACGCCGTCGTGTCGCTTTTGTCCTTCTGCTTGCCCGAACGAGAGGCGCACCCGGCGCTCTATTCCCGGACCGAGCGGTTGATGGACCTGTTGGGACAGGATGAGATCTGGCCGCTGGCCTACCTGCGATGGGAACTGGCGCTGCTGGACGAACTTGGCTTTGGCCTTGATCTGACCGCCTGCGCCGCGACCGGCACGACCGAGGGGCTGGTCTATGTGTCGCCCAAGACCGGGCGCGCTGTCAGTGTCAAAGGGGCGGGGGAATGGGCAGACAAGCTGTTGCCGCTGCCGCCCTGCCTGCGGGGCGAAGGCACCGCGCCGGATGCCGAGATTGCCGAGGCTTTGCGCACAACCGGATATTTCCTGAACCATCGCGTCGCCCCCGCGCTGGGGCATAACCCACTGCCCGAGGCGCGCGCGCGGTTCGTGGATCAGGTCACTCGGCGGCTGTGAACACCATCTCGTGCCCGTCCTCATTGCGCAGGATCAGCACATCGCCCGACACTTCGGATTGGGTCATGGCCAAAAGGGCGGCGAAATAGACCCCTTCGGCCTCAAGCCCGGCGCAGGCGGCCCGCGTTGCTCTCAGGTCCTGAATTTCGAACCACGGGTAGGGCGCGTTCAGCGTGCCGTCATAGCCGTTGCAGGGGGCATTTCCGGTTATCCTGCCCTCTTCTGGGAACCGCAGCAGGGCGCTGGCGGCAAAGGGCTGTCCGTCGATCTCCTGCAACGTCCATGTCCGGTCTGCCGCGCCATAGGCGGCAACGGATTCATCCCTGTCGCATTGAAACAGGGCCATCAAAGGCAGGGTCAGGATCAGGCGTGTCATGGCAGCGTTCTAGCGTATCTGCCCTATCGGCGAAACCGGGTCAGTAGGGCAAAGACCCATTCAGAAGCCGCTCGCGCACTTCCAGCCGGGGTGCCCAGTTGTATCGCGTATCCTCGCGCACCGGCGCCCAGAACAAGGCACCGCTGTTGCGCCAGGGGTCGAGGATGATACCGTCATACATCGTGTCCCCCTTGGCGCTGATCGATGCCGAATGGTGGATGATGCGAAACGGGGTTGGAGGCGACGTGGCCCAGTTCAGGTCCAGCGTCCGGAAATTTTCCTGCCGCAAGCGTTTGGTCATCGCTTCGGCCCAGTCATTGCACAGACCCTTTTCGCGGAACCCGTTGATGACCTTGGCATTGTGGATGATCGCCGGGTCGGTGACGTTCCAGTCCTGCTTCAGCTGCTGCGAATAGGCATAGGCAATCGTGGCCGCTTGCTGTGCCTCGGTCGGATCGACATTGGGCCCAAGCGCCTGGATCGACTGCGCCAGCGCGTCCACATCACTCCGGCTCACCGTCGGCTGAGACGTGGTGCAAGCCGCCAGAGCAAGAGCCGCAAGAACGGCCCAAATGGCAAGGAAAGGTCGGGTCATGCGGTATTCCAAAAGTTAATTTCGACGCCTCGTGTCCGGTTGATGCTGTACCGGTGAAAAGGGCGGGATCAAAGGGGGAAGTTTTGAAACACGCAGGTCAGATATGACCGTTACGCGGGCCGCGAGGGGCGATGGTATGTTTTGTACAAAACGTACTCTGCACGGTTCGGACCGCGTACAGATTGTACAAAACAGGAAAAAGACCCGGCGCAAGCGCCGGGCCAGTCGGGGAAACAGGACTGCCGGAATGGGTCACCCGAGCAGACGTCGTGCGATGACCTGTGCCTGAATTTCGGCAGCCCCTTCGAAAATGTTAAGAATACGCGCGTCACACAGAACGCGGCTGATCTTGTATTCCAGCGCGAAGCCGTTACCGCCATGAATCTGCAACCCGTTGTCCGCCGCAGCCCAGGCCACACGCGCGCCAAGCAGCTTGGCCATACCGGCCTCAAGGTCACAGCGCTGGCCGTGATCTTTTTCCCATGCGCTGAAATAGGTCAGCTGACGCGCGATCATGATTTCGACCGCCATCATCGCCAGCTTGCCGGACACGCGCGGGAAGTTGATCAGCGATTTTCCGAACTGCTTGCGGTCGATCGCATATTGCATGGCGATGTCCAGCGCACACTGTGCCACGCCGATGGCGCGGGCGGCGGTCTGGATGCGCGCACTTTCGAAGGTTTCCATCAACTGCTTGAAACCTTTACCTTCTTCTCCGCCCAGCAGGTTCTCACGCTTGACATGGAAGCCGTCAAAACCCAGCTCGTATTCCTTCATGCCGCGATAGCCCAGCACCTCGATCTCGCCACCGGTCATGCCGGGGGTGGGAAAGGGGTTCTCGTCAGTGCCCGGTGTCTTTTCCGCCAGGAACATGGACAGGCCGCGGTGGTCGGTGCTGTCGGGGTTTGTCCGCGCCAGCAGGGTCATCACATGGGTTCGCGCGGCGTGGGTGATCCAGGTCTTGTTGCCGGTTATCTTGTAATCGCCATTCGCGTCCTTGACCGCGCGCGTGCGCAGGCTGCCAAGGTCTGAACCGGTGTTGGGTTCCGTGAAAACGGCAGTCGGCAGGATCTCGGCGCTGGCAATCTTTGGCAGCCACTGTGCCTTTTGCGCGTCGGTGCCGCCCGCGATGATCAACTCGGCCGCAATCTCGGATCGGGTACCCAGCGAACCCACGCCGATATAGCCGCGCGACAGTTCCTCGGACACCACGCACATCGACGCTTTGGACAGGCCAAACCCACCGAACTCCTCGGGGATGGTCAGGCCGAAAACGCCCATTTCCGCCAGTTCTTCAATGATTTCCAGCGGAATCAGTTCATCCTTCAGGTGCCAGTCATGCGCGTTTGGTTCGACCTTTTCCTGCGCGTAGCGGCGGAACTGGTCCCGGATCATCTCAAGCTCTTCATCCAGACCAGACGCGCCGAACATCGTAGCTCCGGCCTGATCCTGCATCAGCGCAACCAGACGGCTGCGCGCAGCCTGAGAATTGGCCCGCGCCATCAGGGTCTGCACTTCGGTCGACTGAAAGCCCGACAGCGCATCCCAGCCAAGGCCCATATCCTGAAGACGCACCACCTCGCCCTGGTTCATCGGAATACCGCCCGCCACCTGGTGCAGATATTCGCCAAACGCGATCTGGTGCAGCAACTGCTCGGTCTCGCCAAATTTGCCATCGGCTTGCAGCGCTTCTGCCCAGCGCTGCATCTGTTGCAGCGACTGCGAATATGTCGCCAGCCAGGCCAGACCATGCGCGGCGGTCTGATTTGCTTCGATCAATGCGCCAGAGACCCGGCCTTCAGCGGTCACCATGCCACGCACGGATGCGCGGGCTTTTTCAATAACGGCGTCCACAGCAGGCACGGCGGCTCGCGTCAAATCCAGAAGATCGGGCAATACTGCATCAGTTGTCATTTGGGTCATATCCTGTCCGTCATGGGCCATGAATCGCGTCCTTTCCTCGGTCGTCTGGTCATATCATGCTGCACGTGCAGCGCAACAAAAATACTAATTATGCCGTTAAAAAGTTCAAAAATTACCTGAACATTTTTGCAATGCAGAAGAAAATCCAGATGATATCTAGAGGGCATGGACCTGTTTTCCCTTCTGTCGCCGCAAGAGCTGTTACTTGCCATCGCCGTTGCCTTTGCCGCAGGGTGGGTCAAGGGCATGGTTGGATTTGCCATGCCCATGGTGTTTGTATCTGGCCTGAATTCGTTTCTGCCGCCGGATCTGACCTTGGCGGGGCTGATCCTGCCGACCCTTGTCACCAATGGCGTTCAGGCTTTTCGCGGGGGCGCCAGCGCCGCACTCAGCTCTATTCGCCGGTTTCGGGTGTTCCTGGTGGTTGGCGGTATTTTTCTGGTGCTGAGCGCACAGCTGGTCACGCTGGTGCCCGGCTCGGTCTTCCTGCTGCTGATCGGCGCGTTCGTGTCCTTCTTCGCCCTTGTGCAGGTTCTGGGCGTCAGGCTGGTGCTAAATCATCCATCAACCGGTGTTGAGGCCGTTGTTGGCGGTGTCGCCGGGTTCGTGGGTGGCATGTCGGGCATTTGGGGTCCCCCCACAGTTGCATATCTGACGGCCTTGAATACCCCGAAGAAAGAGCAGATCCAAATTCAGGGTGTCATCTATGGATTGGGGGCGGTCATGCTGCTGGCCGCGCATGTCTGGTCCGGTTTTCTGCGCGTGCAAACGGTTCCGTTTTCAGTAATCCTGATCGTTCCTGCCATGCTAGGGATGTGGGTCGGATTGAAACTGCAGGATCGCATCGATCAGGCCAGCTTTCGCAAGGCCACGCTGTTCGTTTTGCTGGTGGCGGGCTTGAACCTACTGCGGCGTGGCCTGATGGGCTGAAGCTCTAGTCCGGTCGCCTGTCTGCAAACCGGAACGCGAAATACAGACCCAGCATCAGAAAGAACAGGCCCGAAATGTCGCCGATCAGGAACGCGATGTACTCAACCGTTGCACTGCCAAAGAATAGATTGGTCAGGCCAGAGACCAGAAAGGATGTGGCTATGCCCACGCCCATAACGCAAACCCAGCAGGGTTTGCGGTTCGGGTTGGGGAACAGGTCCCATCCGACAGCCTTCAGCAGATAGAAAACCGCAGGAACCGTCAGGACGGCGACAGCAATTGCCAGCAGGCGGGTGGGCAGGAAAACATCCGTTCCCGCCAGATAGGCAAAGACGATGAACACACCCGGCAGCAATGCGAATATTGCGCGCCACCCCAACAGCCAGGCCGACAGAACCCGTACGCCATGCGGCAAAAACAGCAGGCTCGCCCGGCTTGGATATTCCGGAAAAAACACGTTCTGCATTGGCATCAGCACAGCGAAGGTCAGTATCGACGCCAGAACATAAGCCAGTGAAGCCGCAAGGGTGTCAGTCGCCCAGCCGCGCATCGCGATCACATCACCGTGCACGCACGGGGCGCGTCATCTGGGGGCATGAACGATGTACCGCCCGCGATTGGCGCTGCCACTTTGTGAAAGATAGCCTTTTTCGACCAGCGATTTCAGCGCGCGAAAAAACGTTGGGCGCGAAATGCTTTGGACCAGCGTATGCTCGATCAACCCGAACGTACGCACTTCTTGAGTGGATTTTGAAAGCTCTTCCGCGGCGTAATAGATGTCGCGCTCAACCGGAGATAGTTTTTCCAGCCCAAGCGTCCGCTCCATGCTTTGCATCAATTTGCGTAGTTCGGTGAGTTTCGAGATTTCCGTCATGGTGTTACCTGTAGTTTTCTGTGCCAACCGCCGCCTGTCCGCGACCATTTGAACCACACTGATCGCAATACCAACCAGCCAGTCCCATGTTGACACTCATCCCCGTTTACTTAGACTAGAAGCCTGATTAGGTTGCTCAATCCAGCGTTGTGAGTGTGCGCATATGAGCTTCCACAAAGTCCTTTCAGTCAGTGCCCGGCGCGAATGTGCCGGGCTTTTTCGTTTCAACAGTAAATAGGCCTAGCGCAGATCGCACTTTGAAACAACGCACTTGTATGTGCATTTAATGACATACAACTATAAGATGAGTATTTAGCGGACGGCTAAAGAAGCTGCGGATCGGTAAAAAGAAAGGGGCCCAGCGGCCCCTTTTTTTCGTTTATCCGATTGCGACGGCTTTGATGTCGTCATCAATGAAAGGCAGATACTGCTCGAAGTTCTCGGCAAACATCTGCACCAGTTTCTCGGCCTGTTTGTCGAATGCGGCCTGATCATCCCAGGTCCGACGTGGGTCAAGCAGAACTTCGGGGACACCCGGGACAGAGACGGGAACGTCAAAGCCGAAATTGGCGTCCTTGCGGAACTCGGCGTCGCGCAGCGAACCATCCAGCGCTGCGGTCAGCAGGGCACGGGTGGCCTTGATCGGCATCCGGCTGCCGATACCATAGGCGCCACCGGTCCAGCCTGTGTTGACCAGCCAACAGGTCGCGCCGTGTTGGGCGATCTTGTCGCGCAGCAGGTTTCCGTAGACTTCCGGGCGGCGCGGCATGAACGGAGCACCAAAGCAGGTCGAGAAAGTGGGTTGCGGTTCGGTAACGCCTCGCTCGGTCCCGGCCACCTTTGACGTGAAACCCGACAGGAAGTGATACATTGCCTGCGCAGGCGTCAGCCGCGCGATCGGAGGCAGTACACCAAAGGCATCGCAGGTCAGCATAATGATGTTTTTCGGATGCCCACCCAGCGCGCTTTTGGATGCGTTCGAAATATACTCAAGCGGATAGGCGCAACGCATGTTCGCGGTCAGGGAGTCGTCGTCGAAATCCAGTTCCTTGGTCTCAGGGTCAAAGACCATGTTTTCGATCACGGTGCCGAATTTCGAGGTGGTCGCGTAAATCTCCGGCTCGGCTTCGGCGTTCAGGTTGATGGTCTTGGCATAGCAGCCGCCTTCGAAGTTGAAGGTGCCCCGATCCGACCAGCCGTGCTCGTCATCCCCGATCAGCGTGCGCGACGGATCGGCGGACAGGGTTGTCTTGCCAGTGCCGGACAGGCCAAAGAACACGGCGGTGTCGACCGCGTTGCCGACAGCATGGTTGGCCGAGCAGTGCATCGGCATCACACCCTTTTCGGGCAGCATGTAGTTCAGCAGGGTGAATACGGATTTCTTATTTTCACCTGCATATTCGGTGCCGCCGATCAGGATCAGCTTGCGGTCGAAGTTCAGCGCGATCACCGTTTCGCCGCGGCAGTTATGTTTGGCCGGGTCAGCCTTGAAGCTGGGGCAGTTGATGATAGTGAAGTCTGCGGTGAACTCGTCCAGATCCTCGCGGTCGGGACGGCGCAACAGGTGGCGGATGAACAGGTTGTGCCAGGCAAGCTCGGTCACCATGCGCACGTTGATTGCGTAGGTTGGATCGGCGCCCCCGACGAGGTCCTGCACGAAATAGTCACGGCCTTTCATATGCGCCAGCATGTCTTGGTAGAGGGCGTCAAATCCCTCCGGCGTCATCTCGGCATTGTTTTCCCACCAGATGGTGTCGGCCACGCTGCTGGTTTTGACGACATGCTTGTCCTTGGGCGAGCGACCGGTGAACTTGCCAGTGGTGACCAGAAAGGCACCGCCATTTCCAAGTGTACCTTCGCCGCGCTTCAACGCTTCTTCGATCAGCGCCGGTTCCATGAAGTTATAATAGACATTGCCCAGACCCTCGATGCCCTGATCCTCGAGGCGGAATTGCGGGTTAACCCGTCCAGATGTCATGTGTGTCTTCTCCTGTGGCGGCGCCGGGGCTTTGGGCCCTGAGGCGCCTTTGGGGCAGTGTACCGGGAAAACCGGCGGCTGAGCGCGTCTTATCATGGTCGTTCAGGACATGAACAGGCGGGTTTGACGCAGTTAGCGCAACCAAGCTCGGGTTTAGCGCCATCAAAAATTCGATGACCGAGAACCGGGCATATTTTTGCGGGCATAAAGGCAAATTTGCCGCAGACCTGCCGCAACAAAGGCACGATTCGCAGTTACGGATTGATTCGGCGTCTTAAAACCGCCAACAATGCCTTACAAATAAGCGAATTATTGCGCGAGTGAGCAGGAATAGGGGTGAGCCCGATGTCAAAGATTGCACTTGTGGATGACGATAGAAACATTCTGACGTCTGTATCCATGACACTCGAAGCCGAAGGTTTCGAGGTTGAAACTTATAATGATGGCCAGGCCGCGTTGGATGCGTTCAACAAGAAGTTGCCGGACATGGCCGTGCTCGATATAAAGATGCCGCGTATGGATGGCATGGATCTGCTACAGCGGTTGCGTCAGAAAACGCAGATGCCGGTGATCTTTCTGACCTCGAAAGATGATGAAATCGACGAGGTTCTGGGTCTGCGCATGGGCGCGGATGACTATGTAAAAAAGCCCTTCTCGCAACGGTTGCTGGTTGAGCGCATCCGCGCGCTGCTGCGCCGGCAAGAAGCAACAAGCGGCGACGCGATCACTGCCAATAGCAATGACACAAAGGTTATGGAACGCGGCGACTTGCGGATGGACCCGCTGCGCCATGCAGTCAGCTGGAAAGGGAATGATGTATCCCTGACCGTGACCGAATTCCTGCTTCTTCAGGCACTTGCCCAGCGTCCGGGTTTCGTCAAAAGCCGCGACCAGCTGATGGATGTGGCCTATGATGATCAGGTTTATGTGGATGACCGGACGATCGACAGCCACATCAAGCGTCTGCGCAAGAAGATGCGCGCGGCTGATCCCGAGTTTTCGGCGATCGAAACCCTTTATGGTATCGGTTACCGGTACAACGAAGAATAGGCGCCACGCCAGCAAGGGGTAATGGGCTCTCGTGCGCGACACCGAAGCAGCAAGCGAACTACGTGACGGTGACGTCGTACTCGGGGATGACTGGGTCATTCCCGACGATTCCGAGTCAGCGGAACTGAGGGAAAAACGTTCTCAGAGAAACCTGTTTTCTCTGCGAGGCTCGCCTTTGGCGCGCAAGATCATCACCTTTAACCTGATCGCGCTGGTGATCCTGGTTACGGGGCTGCTGTATCTGGACGATTCGCGGAAAGAGACGGTTCAGCAAACAGCGCGCAATCTGCTTGGCGATGCGCAGCTGGTCAGCAACGTCTTTGAAACCCAGCTGCGACAGGGTGCGCAACACACCGCACAGGATGCTGGGAACCTCGACGTAAGAGATACGCTGTCAGGATTGACACTTCCCGAAGGCGGCGAAGTCTTTGTCTATGACGCCAGTGGCACCCTGATTGGCTGGACACGCGGCGCCCCGCAAGTGTCGGCCATGCCGGTTCTTCTGCAAACCAATTCCGAGCTGCAAACCGGCAGCACAGTAATCAGCGACACGCTGAACGCGGTGTGGATCGGTGTGTCGAACCTTCTCAACTGGTCGACCGAGGTCGAGGCACCGACGCTGGCACAACGGGTGCAGGGAATAATCCCGCAGGCGCTGGCAGGCCAAAGTCAGGTGCAGGCTGTTCAGGACGCCGCAGGTGAGACCGTGATCGTGGCCGCTGCGCCGATCCTCTACGAAGATACCCCGGCCGGAGCGGTCGCCATCACCGGCCCAGCAGGCGAGATTGACGCATTGGCCCGTCGCGAGCAGGAACGCATCCTGCAAATGTTCGTGGTGGCTTTGCTGGTTTCGGTGGGTCTGAGCCTTGTGCTGGCTTCGACCATTGCCAACCCGCTGGCAGATCTGGCCGCAGCGGCGGAAATGGGTAAGGACCGGGGCACAGGGGTAAATCCGGGGCGCATTCGCATCCCTGATCTTAGCGCCCGTCCGGATGAAATCGGCCGCCTTAGCCGCGCTTTGCGGGGCATGGTAACGGCTCTGTATAATCGGATTGACGCAAACGAACAGTTCGCAGCTGATGTCGCCCATGAAATCAAGAACCCCCTGGCCAGCTTGCAATCCGCTGTCGGTACATTTCGCATGGTCAAGCGCGAAGATCAGCGCGACAAGCTGCTGGCTGTGATCGAGCATGACGTTCGGCGTCTAGACCGGCTGGTCAGCGACATCTCGAACGCATCGCGTCTTGACGCGGAACTGGTCAAGGAAGAAGAGCAACCCTTTGATCTGCTCAAACTGATTGGCAATTTAGGTCAATATCTGGGTGAGGATGCGCGATCGAAGGGGATCGACTATATCACCGATCTGCCATCCGATCCGATTGTCATCAACGGGCTTGAGGCCCGGCTGGCGCAGGTTTTCGTCAATCTGATCACCAATGCCATTTCCTTCTGTGAAGAGAATGACGCGATCAGGGTCTGGGTGCGTCAGCGCGACAACCGTGTTCTTGTCGTGGTCGAAGACACCGGGCCGGGTATTCCGGAACAGGCCTTGACCAAAGTGTTCAAGCGATTCTATTCGCAACGCCCACCCGAGCATTTCGGCAACAATTCGGGGCTCGGTTTGGCCATCTCGAAACAGATTGTCGAAGCCCATGGCGGCGTAATCTGGGCTGAGAATATCCGCCCGACAGAGGCTGATATCACGTCAGACCCGCTGGGCGCGCGTTTTGTGGTGGGGTTGCCCGTTTAAACCATGCAAGCAGGTTCTCTGTCAGACGCCAAAGACCGGGACAGCGCTTGTGTTCATGCCTCATGTATAACAGTGGCCGGGCGCGGGCTGTTGATTGTCGGTGCCTCGGGCGCGGGAAAATCGGCATTGGCATTGCAGATGATGACCTATGGGGCAGGGCTGGTTGCGGATGATCGGGTCGAACTGTCAAGGCGGGGCCATCAGGTCATTGCCGCCGCCGTGCCGCAGATACAGGGTTTGATCGAGGCCCGTCACATTGGTTTGATCAAAGCGGATGCATTCGGACCGGTCCCTTTGGACTATGTTATAGACCTGGATCAAAACGAGCCGCAGAGGTTGCCTGCCGAGGCGACAATCGTGCTGCTGGGGCAAACTGTTCCCTTGCTTCGCGGGGCAGGCGTGCCCAACTTGGCCGCAGCGTTGATGCAGCTTCTGAAATATGGGCGTGTACACCCGGAATGGCCGAACAAATGACAGAGCAACGGCGGATCGTGTTGGTTACAGGCCCATCAGGGGCCGGAAGATCCACAGCCATTCATGTCCTGGAAGACCTGGGCTTTGAGGCTATCGACAACTTGCCGATGGGCCTGTTGCTGCGCCTGCTGGACAGTGCGGACAGCGACCGCCCAATGGCGCTAGGCATTGACGCCCGCAATCGCGATTTCTCGACAATCGGGTTTATCGAACTGGCCGAAAGCCTGGGTCGCATGGCGCGGGTGGATTTGACCGTTCTGTATCTGGATTGCAGCGACGACGTGTTGGTGCGCCGGTTTTCGGAAACTCGCAGGCGGCACCCCGTTGCCAAGAATGCCAGCCCTGAGACCGGCGTTCAGCGTGAAAAAGAGCTGCTGGCCCCCATACGCGAGATTGCAGATACCCTGATCGATACAAGCCATCTGAACGTGCATCAGCTGCGGGAAGAAGTTGAAAACTGGTTTGCGCCCCAAGGGGGGCGACATCTGGCAGTTTCAATCGAGTCGTTTTCGTACAAGCGGGGCCTTCCGCGCGGGCTGGACATGGTCTTTGATTGCCGGTTTCTGGCAAACCCCTATTGGCGCCCCGAGTTGCGGGCGGCGGACGGGCGGCACTCGGACGTTGCGCGCTTTGTTCAATCGGATATGAATTACGCACCCTTTCTTGAACGTGTTATGGATTTGCTTACTTTGTTGCTGCCGGCCTTTCGGGCCGAAGGAAAAGCACATCTGTCGGTGGCTTTTGGATGCACGGGTGGGCAACACAGATCCGTCGCAATGGCAGAAGCTGTTGCAAAGGCCCTTGCAGAGGACGGGCAGCAGGTGGCAATTAGGCATCGCGAGATGGAACGTCGGTCGTTGAGTGTGAGGTCGGATTGATCGGAATTGTGATCGTTGCGCATGGCGGTTTGGCCCAGGAATACCTGGCCGCCACACAGCATGTGGTCGGACCGCAGCCCGGCCTTGTGGCCATTGCGATCGAACCCGACCACGACAGGGATGAAAAACAGGCGGAAATCTGTCGTGCGGCTGACGCAGTGGATATGGGCGACGGTGTTGTCGTTGTAACCGACCTGTTCGGCGGCAGCCCTTCAAATCTCAGCCTGCGGGCCTGCGCCCCTCAGGATCGGCGGATATTGTATGGGGCAAACCTGCCAATGCTCATTAAATTGGCCAAAAGCCGCCACTTACCCGTTGGTGATGCTGTCCGTCAGGCAATGGAAGCTGGACGCAAATACATCAATGCGCAAAATGTGACATTGGACTAAAATCGGATTGATGAATATGACCACCCGAAGCCTGAAAATTATCAATGAAAAAGGTCTGCATGCCCGCGCATCTGCGAAGCTGGTCGAGGTTGTGGAAGGTTTCGACGCGCATGCCGAGGTGTCGAAGGACGGAATTTCTGCGTCAGGCGACAGTATTATGGGCCTTTTGATGTTGGCAGCATCACGTGGAACAACTATTGACGTCGAGACCTCCGGACCGGATGCTGAAGCATTGGCAGAAGCTCTGGAAGCGCTTGTGAACGACAAGTTCGGAGAGGGGTTCTAAGCTGCCCTTACCGGGACAGGAAGAACGGGAAGACCAGGAATTGGCGGAAACGACGCACGAGACCAAGACACGCCCGGTGGTGGATGGGACCGCAGATCAGGGCGAGATCTACGACCGTAGAACTCTGACCTATGCGAACTCGTTCGACGATGCCTGGACTTCGACGGCCATTCGCGCCATCGAATGGTGCACGGGCAAGCTGACCATTCTGCGGATGGTCAACAAATTCGAGAAAAAGAACGAATTTTACCGGGGCCAGCGGTTCTGGGGCGGCGCGCTTGAGGTGATGGGGATTGACCTGACCACACCGCAAGAACAGATTGCCCGTATTCCAAAATCCGGCCCCGTCGTTGTCGTTGCCAACCACCCTCACGGAATGGTGGACGGTATGATTCTGGCCGAGTTGATAGGGCGGATCCGCAGTGATTATCGCATTCTGACCCGCTCGGTCCTGACGGGTCTTGATGAGGCCGCGACGTCTTTCATGATCCCGGTTCCGTTTCCGCATGACCCCGAAGCGCAGGCCAAGATGCTGGAAATGCGTGGCAAGGCGATGGACCATCTGAAAGACGGCGGTGTCGTGGCGCTGTTCCCGTCCGGTGTCGTCATGTCTTCGGATGACTGGTTTGGCCCCGCGGTCGAGCGCGAGTGGAATGTGTTCACCGCAAAAATGATCCGCCGTTCAGGCGCGCGTGTGGTGCCGATTTTCTTTCCCGGCAGCAACTCGCGCTGGTACCAGATCGCCAACAAACTGTCGCCGATCCTGCGGCAAGGCTTGTTGCTGCATGAAATCGTCCGCTCGTGCAAAAAACCGCAATCGCCGGTCATTGGCGATCCGATCTCGGATCAGGACATGGAACAGTTGGAGAGAGACCCGCGTGGTTTCATGACCTGGCTCAGAAACCATACACTGTCGCTGGGCAAGTCAGGCAAGTCCTGACCCGTGTTTTCATCTGACCTGTACCGTACCGGGCACGGGCGGTTTACTTAACGTGTCGGAACCGGCACCTCGCCGCGATAGTCATAGAAACCGCGTTGCGTCTTGCGCCCCAGCCATCCGGCCTCGACATATTTGGTCAATAGCGGGCAGGGGCGATACTTTGTATCAGCCAGACCATCATGCAAGACGTTCATGATGGCAAGACATGTGTCCAGCCCGATGAAATCCGCCAGTTCCAATGGCCCCATTGGATGATTCGCGCCCAGCTTCATCGATTGATCAATGGATTGGACGCTTCCGACACCTTCATAAAGCGTATAAACGGCTTCGTTGATCATCGGCATCAGGATGCGGTTAACGATGAAAGCCGGGAAATCTTCGGCGCTGGCGGCCGTTTTGCCCAGCCGGTCCACGACCGCCTTGCAGGCTTTGAAGGTTTCCTCATCCGTTGCGATGCCGCGGATCAGTTCCACCAATTGCATGATTGGAACCGGGTTCATGAAGTGGAAACCCATAAAACGTTCGGGCCGGTCCGTACGGCTGGCCAAACGCGTGATGGAAATGGACGACGTATTCGACGTCAGGATCGTATGCGGCAGGAGGTGCGGTTGCAGATCTTCGAAAATGGCCTGTTTGACCGTTTCCCGCTCGGTTGCGGCTTCGATCACCAGATCGGTCTGTCCCAGCTGCGGCAATTCAAGGGTGGTTGTAATACGCTTCAGGGCCGCCTGCATCGCATCGTCAGTGATCTTGCCACGTGATGCCTGACGCGCCATGTTGCCTTCGATCGTGGCCATTGCGCTGTTCAACGCATCCTGACTGACATCATTCAGCAAGACATCGTATTCCGCCAAAGCCAGAACATGGGCAATGCCGTTGCCCATCTGACCCGCGCCAATCACCCCGACCGATTTAACTTCCATGTTCAGCTGCCTTTGCCCTGGAGGATACCGGGACAGTATCGGCAGACCGGGGCGGGCGGCAAGGGGATCGAACCGGTCAATTTTGCTTCAAATGCGCGCATTAGGAGATTCTCAATACCTAAGGCGGCAAATTGGCAATTGGGTGAAAAATTTGGGGGGCTTAATATGAGCTTTCATCGTGTAAGCAACGGCACAGAGGCCGCGTGCCAATATGCAGGATCAAATCTGTGGTTTCGGTCGCCGCCCGGAAATCTTGATACGCCTTATGTGGCCTGCCTGGGTGGAGAAGAGACGTTTGGCCGGTTCGTGGAATATCCGTACCCGGCATTGCTTGCAAAAAGGTTGCCGAAACCTTGTATCAATTTTGGTAACCTTTTTTGCGGGGCTGACGCGTTGCTTGCCGACCCGGGGGTATTAAACCTTGTCAACGGATCGGACCGTTGTGTGCTGCAAGTGCTGGACGTGCCCTGCCAGTCGAACAGGTTCTATCGCGTGCATCCGCGTCGGAATGATCGGTTTCTTGAACCTTCGCGCGATCTGCTGGATCTTTATCCCGAGGTCGATTTCACGGAAATCCACTTTGTCAGGCATTTGCTGGAACGGTTGCGGGCCACAAAGGACGCGCGCTTTGAGGTTGTGGCACAGGAGTTGCGAGAGACTTGGTTGCGCAACACATCCGAGCTGATACGCCGGATCAAGCCGGAGGTTGTTCTTCTCTGGCTGCATATACAGCGACAGGAGGACCGGCATCGCGACCTTGTCCTGCCCGACGCTGACATGATCGAACAGGTTCGACCGCAATGTGCCAGTGTCGTGGAATGCTCGGTCAGAGTGTCCTCCTTGTCAGACGAGATCGAGGACGTGTTGTTCGGGACGCTGCAACAGCCTGTGGCCGAGCATATGCTTGGCCCCTCAGCGCATAGGGAGATTGCTTTGAAGCTTGAGGTGGCTTTGAGGGGATTGAATTGAAAAAGGCCCGCTTGGTTGCGGGCCTTTGGTGGTTGAGGGGCTAAGGCCCCGGGCTGCGTTCAGCCGAGCTTTTCGGTCAGTTCCGGGACCGCCTGGAACAGGTCGGCGACCAGTCCGAAGTCGGCGACCTGGAAGATCGGCGCTTCTTCGTCCTTGTTGATCGCAACGATGACCTTTGAATCCTTCATGCCCGCAAGGTGCTGGATTGCGCCCGAGATGCCGACGGCGACATAAAGATCGGGGGCAACAACCTTGCCGGTCTGACCCACTTGCCAGTCGTTCGGGGCATAGCCCGAGTCCACAGCGGCGCGCGACGCGCCAACCGCAGCACCCAGCTTGTCAGCCAGAGCTTCGATCAGCTTGAAGTCTTCTTCCGAGCCGACACCACGGCCGCCCGAGACAACAACGCCAGCCGAGGTCAGTTCCGGACGGTCACTTGCGGCCACCTTGTCTTCGACCCACGACGAAAGGCCGGGATTGTCGCCGACCGAGACGGTCTCGACCGCAGCCGAGCCGCCGGTCCCCGCCGCGTCGAAGGACGCTGTGCGGATGGTGACGACCTTCTTGGCGTCGTTCGACTTCACGGTCTGGATCGCGTTGCCCGCATAGATCGGGCGCTCAAACGTCGAGCCGTCAACCACGCCCGAGGCATCCGAGATCACCATCACGTCCAGCAGGGCTGCGACGCGCGGCATCACGTTCTTGGCGTCGGTGGTCGCGGGGGCCACGATATGCTCGTACCCATCGGCCAGACCCACGATCAGCGCGGCGGTCGATTCCGCCAGGCGATGACCCAGCGATGCGTCTTCGGCCACCAGCACCTTGGACACGCCGTCGATCTTGGCGGCAGCCTCGCCGGCAGCGGCGGCCGAGCCACCTGCGGCCAGAACGGTCACGTCACCCAGCACCTTAGCGGCGTTGACGGCCTTGGCGGTGGCGTCCAGCGCCAGTTCGCCATTGTTGACTTCGGCAAGCAGAAGTACAGCCATTACACAGCCCCCACTTCTTTGAGTTTCGAAACCAGCTCATCCACCGAGCCAACGATGATACCTGCGGCCCGTGCCGGCGGTTCTTCGGTCTTGACGATTTCCAGGCGCGGCGTGACGTCGACGCCGTAATCGGCGGCGGTTTTCTCGTCCAGCGGCTTTTTCTTCGCCTTCATGATGTTGGGCAGCGACGCATAACGCGGCTCGTTCAGGCGCAGGTCAACGGTCACGATGGTCGGCATCTTGACGCTGATGGTCTGCAACCCGCCATCCACCTCGCGGGTGATCTTGGCGCTGTCGCCTTCGATATCCAGTTCCGAGGCAAAGGTGCCCTGCGACCAGCCCAACAGGGCCGACAGCATCTGGCCGGTGGCGTTCATGTCGTTGTCGATCGCCTGCTTGCCCGCCAGAACGATGCCGGGCTGCTCTTCCTCGACCACTTTGGCCAGGATCTTGGCAACCGCCAGCGGCTCGATATCGGTGTGCACATCATCCGTCGCAACAACCAGAATCGCGCGATCAGCCCCCATGGCCAGCGCGGTCCGCAGCGTCTCCTGCGCCTGCTTCACACCAATCGAAACGGCAACAACTTCGTCTGCCTTGCCAGCCTCTTTCAGGCGAATGGCCTCTTCAACCGCAATCTCGTCGAACGGGTTCATCGACATTTTGACATTGGCGAGATCAACACCGCTACCGTCCGCTTTCACGCGGACCTTCACATTGTAGTCAATCACGCGTTTGACAGGTACCAGTACCTTCATTGTAGCGCTTTCTCCTCAAAAAAACGGCAAGCCGCGAAGGCGACTCCACCAATGCTCTCGTCGGACTTGATAACGTCTGCTGCACCCGCAAAACAGAGCAAAATCGTCACGTCGTCGCGTCGGGACGTCGCGTTTTGCAGTTTTTTACCTTGAGGCACGCAAGATTGTTGCCCGCATTGTGCCTATTTTCTGGGAAATATTCAGCGGTTCGCGCCAGGAACCCACAGCACGTCGTCCTTGCCATCATTGTTTGCGCAACGGGCCGCGACGAAAAACCAGTCACTTAGCCGGTTGAGGTATTTGACGGCCACGTCGTTAACCGGTTCCATATTTGTCAACTCGACTGCCAATCGCTCGGCGCGACGCGATACGGTGCGGCACACGTGCAAATGCGCGGCCAGCCGCGACCCCCCCGGCAGGATAAAGCTGCGCAGCGGTTCCAATGTTTCGTTCATGATGTCAATTTCGGCTTCCAGCCGGTCGATCTGAGCGGATACGATTCGCAGCGGTGGATAGTCCGCTTCGGCATCCTTCTCCATTTCAGGGCGGCAGAAATCTGCGCCAAGATCAAACAGGTCGTTCTGAATCCGCGACAGGGCGGCATCGACTTCGCCTTCAGCCTCGGTGCGGGCCACGCCAACAAAAGAATTCAACTCGTCCACTGTTCCGTAGGCGGCAACGCGTCCCGAATACTTTGCCACACGCTCGCCATTTCCCAGTGCGGTTTTGCCATCGTCGCCGGTGCGTGTGTAGATTTTGTTCAGTACAACCATTACTGTACTCCTTGCCCGCGTAGATAGACGTAAATCACGATTAAAATAACGGCGATGAACTGAAAGAGGATGCGCAGGCGCATCATCTTGTTGCTTTTCTTAGCTGCTTCCATGCCGCCTTTGCCGAAATTCGCGATGCCCAGGGCTAACACAACGACAACCGCCGCCATGGCCAGAAGCAGAATGACCATTAAAGGGTCCATTTAAAGTCACCGTCCGGTTTTCTCGATTATCACCCATCTAGCGTCAAGGCACCGAAAAGCGAACGGGAAATAACGTCTCAGATATCCGAAAGGATGCGGTCCGTGGCTTTTGTTGGCAGAATCCGGCGCAGAACCCCTGCGACATATGTCGGGGTGGTTACATAGTAGCGTGGTTTGGGGCGGCGCGCCTCGACCGCATGGGCCAGCTTGTCGGTGACGGCGGAGGCGGGCAGTTCGAACCGGTCCGGTGCACTGTTTTCGTATAACCGCTTCAGCAGCGAACCTTCGTATTTTTCCCGCAGGGCCGAGCTCTCCCAGTCGATGTACTTTTCGAACACCGGGATTGCCTTTTCCCTGAGCTTCGAGGTGATCGGGCCGGGCTCGATCAAAACGACCTGAATGCCGGTATCCCGCAGCTCCAGCCGCAAGGTGTCGGTCAGTCCTTCGATGGCGTATTTGGTGGCGACATATGCGCCGCGCCAGGGGAAGGCGACAAGGCCCAGTACCGAGGAACATTGCACGATCCGGCCGTGGCCCTGCTCGCGCATGACGGGAATAACCTGTCGGGTCAGCTCGTGCCATCCAAAGACATTTGTTTCAAAGATATGGCGCAGAGCGTCTGTCGGGACGTCTTCAACCGCACCAGGCAGTCCATGCGCGCCGTTGTTGAACAGCGCGTCCAGCGTACCGCCCGTTGCTTCAAGTACGTATGACAATCCCGAGGAAATGGTGTCTTGGTCAGTATAGTCGATTCTTGGGCTTTCAAACCCTTGCGCGCGCAGGCGATCACAGTCGCGCTGCTGTCGGCAGGATGCAAACACACGCCAGCCTCGTGCACGCATTCCGTGTGCTGCGTCCAGCCCAATGCCCGACGAGCATCCCGTAATAAGAATCGATTTCTGCATGTGCCTTCCGAAGTTGAACCCCGCCAAAAGCTAGGGTGGGGTTTGCGGCAGGGCAATGACGTCCGGGCGTCAGTTTGATGTTTTCCGGACAAGTGATGCTGAAATCCACCCAACCTGTTGCGCGGGCAACACGCGCAGGCGCAGCCAGCCGGTGCCGGAGTCACTCAGGACCTCGACCCGTTGGCCAAGCGCGGCCTTGCCGATGATGGGATAGATCGTGCCGGGGCCATCGCGCAGATTAACCCGGGTGCCCGAAATTTCGCGGATGTCGGTCTGGGCCTCGGCAGGCGTGGGCAGTTTGACGACGGGCAACTCAGCGTCGGTGACCACCTGCTCCAGTGCGGTCACACCCTGTTCCAGTGACGCCAGGGTCAGTGTCACGCTTTCGTCTTTAAACAGCGAGGGATTGGCTTTCAGGCCAGCCGCGACCTGCGAGAGGAGGGCCTTTGTTTCGGTCTCGCCCAACTGGGTTACCGCCTCGGCAACAGGTGGATCCACCAGAGCGGGTTTGACGGCGGCCCGGGTGACCAAATCTTCGACAGGTGCAGGTTCAACGACCGGGGCAACCGGTTCGGCCACGACAACCACGCGTTCCGGTTTGGCAGGGCGTACGCCGCGCGGTTCAAAATCGGGGCCGCCGCTCATCACATAAAAGGTCCAGCCGAGCGCGGCAAAGGTAACAAGTATCAGGCGCGTCATGGCGCATCCCCCAAAGCAATCGTAACATCAACAAATGGCAGCAAATCAATTGATGAGATCTTAGCATATTTTGGGTGACGAGTCGAAAAATGGGGGAAAACAACACGGTGTCTCCCCCTGTTGCAAAAAGCACGACTTTTCCCCAGCAATTTATGTGCTGCTCGCTTTACCAGGGCGCACTTGCGTCGTATCACATCATATATGAACGATACGATCGATGACCCCAACATGGAGGCCCCTGCAGGTGGGGGCGAGGTGGCGGAACCGCTGCGCCGCGCGATTGGTGAGCGGTATCTGACCTATGCGCTGTCCACTATCATGCACCGGGCGCTGCCCGATGCGCGGGACGGGTTGAAGCCGGTTCACCGCCGAATCCTCTATGCGATGAGAGAGTTGCGACTCAGTGCAACCGGAGGTTTCCGGAAGTCTGCCAAGATCTCCGGCGACGTGATGGGCAACTATCACCCGCATGGCGATGCTGCAATTTACGATGCGATGGCGCGCCTGGCGCAGGATTTCAACGTCCGCTATCCGCTGGTCGACGGGCAGGGCAATTTCGGCAATATCGACGGCGATAACCCGGCGGCTTCGCGATACACCGAGGCGCGGATGACCATCGTGGCCGAGGCGCTGCTGGAAGGGTTGAACGAAGACGCCGTTGATTTCCGCGACAATTACGACGGCACCCTGACCGAACCGGTCGTGCTGCCTGCACAGTTCCCGAACCTGCTGGCCAATGGCGCAAGTGGTATCGCGGTGGGGATGGCAACGAATATCCCGCCGCACAACATCTCGGAACTCTGCGATGCCTGTCTGCATCTGATCAAGACACCGGAGGCGCGCGACGACACGTTGCTGAACTACGTGCCCGGCCCAGATTTCCCGACCGGAGGCGTGATTGTCGAGCCGCCCGAGAATATCGCGCAAGCCTATCGCACCGGGCGCGGTTCGTTCCGTTTGCGCTGCAAGTACGAGGTCGAGGACTTGGGGCGCGGACAGTGGCAGATCATCGTCACCGAGATTCCTTATCAGGTTCAAAAGTCCAAGCTGATCGAGAAGATCGCCGAGCTGATCCAGACCAAGAAAATCCCGATCCTTGCCGATGTGCGCGACGAATCCGCCGATGACATCCGTCTGATCCTCGAGCCGCGCTCCAAGAATGTGGACCCTGAGGTGCTGATGGGCATGCTTTATCGCAACTCGGACCTTGAGGTGCGGTTCAGCCTGAACATGAACGTGCTGATCGACGGGGTGACGCCCAAGGTCTGCTCGATGAAGGAAGTGCTGCGCGCGTTTCTAGATCACCGACAAGAGGTGCTGCTGCGCCGCTCGCGCCACCGCATGGCCAAGATCGACCACCGGCTGGAAGTGTTGGAGGGCTTTATCGTTGCCTTCCTGAACCTCGACCGTGTGATAGACATCATCCGCTACGACGAAGACCCCAAAGCCGCGCTGATGCGCGAGGATTGGGGGATCGCCCACATCCGCGCCACCAGCGAGGCCGACTATGTCTCACCCAAACCGGGCGAGGGCGAGTTGTCCGAGGTTCAGGTTGACGCGATCCTCAACATGCGCCTGCGCAGCCTACGCCGTCTGGAAGAGATGGAGCTGGTTCGCGAACGCGATGAGTTGATGCTGGAACGTGCCAACCTCGAAGACTTGTTGGCCGACGAAGGCCTGCAATGGGCCAAGATTTCCGAGCAGTTGAAAGAGACGAAAAAGACCTTCGGCAAAGATTACGAAGGCGGCGCGCGCCGCACGCGGTTCGCCGAAGCGAGTGAGGTCGAAGAGGTGCCGCTTGAGGCGATGATCGACCGCGAACCGATCACGGTCGTCTGCTCTCAGATGGGTTGGATTCGCGCCATGACCGGTCATATCGACCTGACCCGTGAATTGAAGTTCAAGGATGGCGACGGGCCGCGCTTTACCTTCCATGCGGAAACGACCGATCGGTTGCTGGTCTTCGCTTCGAACGGGCGGTTCTATACAGTCAGCGCGGCCAACCTGCCCGGCGGGCGGGGCATGGGCGAACCCCTGCGCCTCATGGTCGATTTGCCGAACGAGGCACGGATCATCGATATCCTGATCCACAAACCGGGGCGCAAGCTGCTGGTGGCCTCGGATGCGGGCAACGGGTTCATGGTGCCCGAAGATGACGTGCTGGCCCAGACGCGAAACGGCAAGCAGGTGCTGAACGTCAAGGACGACGAAACAGCAGTGATCTGCAAACCGGTCGAGGGCGACCACGTTGCAATCGTGTCGCAGAACGGCAAGTTCCTTGTCTTCCCGACAGAAGAATTGCCCGAAATGACTCGCGGCAAGGGCGTGCGCCTGCAAAAATACAATATGGCACGCGGGCGGCAGGGGACGCTTGAGCTGGACGGCGGTCTGTCTGACATCACCACCTTCAACTGGGAGGAGGGCCTGAAATGGTCCATGGGAGGCGACAAGACCCGGCATGAGGCAGATATGTCCCAATGGCTGTCCAAGCGCGCCAGCGTAGGTAAAAAAGCGCCTTACGGCTTCCCGCGGGACTATAAGTTTTCGTGATCCGACCCCGGTTGCGGTAGAAATCCACCGATACGGCTTGGCACAACCCGTATCGGTGCGCTACACCCAATAAAAACAGGCCTATCGAGACAGAGAGACATGTTGCGCATTCTGACCCTAATCACCGGATTGGCCCTGATGGCCGCTTGCACGCAGACGCAGGTTTATGAGCCGCCTGAATCGCTGGGTGAATTCAAGCTGCGGGTCAACTACGCGTTCGCTGACAAGGCCGTGCAAGGGCCAGTATCCCGCGATGCAACACCCGACGAATGGACGAAGGCCATCCAGAATGCAGTCGATATTCGTCTGGGCCGTTATGAAGGTACGCAGGAATATGACATCGGAATCAGCCTGGAAGGCTACATGCTGGCGCCCCCGGGAATCCCGATCATCTACAATCCCAAAAGCACTGCGATTGTGCTGGTCAACGTTTATGACGTGAAGAAAGAAAAGTTTCTGGCAAAGGGAAAGCAGTTCCAGGTGCTGGAAGACACGACCGGAGGCAGTGCGCTGAAAGGGTCGGGGCACGAGCGTACCAAAAACGAACAG
Source organism: Ruegeria sp. N10 (assembly GCF_056531545.1). Taxonomy (NCBI): domain Bacteria; kingdom Pseudomonadati; phylum Pseudomonadota; class Alphaproteobacteria; order Rhodobacterales; family Roseobacteraceae; genus Ruegeria; species Ruegeria sp. N10. Next base: position 152,100 of record NZ_JBQFLY010000010.1, read on the forward strand.
ATGGCCGGTCTGTCACTGAAAGTAGCCGACCGGGTCGAAGAGTGGCTGGCTGAAGAACATGAAGAGAATGGCTGGTTCGAAAAACGGCCAGACCTGATCCAGCCCCTCGATTCCACCGAGGTTACGCAAAATCCGGCGGGATAACCGCATTTCCCTCAGGATGTGCTTGATTTTCCCCTTTGAACCAAATATCTCGCGCGCGCAGATAGTAACCCGGGACCAAGGGTCCCCCAAATCGCAAAAGGGCGCCTGAGGAATGGCAAAGGAAAAGTTTGAGCGTACAAAACCGCACGTCAACATCGGCACGATTGGGCATGTTGACCACGGCAAGACGACGCTGACCGCAGCGATCACCAAGTATTTCGGTGACTTCAAGGCGTATGACCAGATTGACGGCGCGCCGGAAGAGAAAGCGCGCGGCATCACCATCTCGACCGCGCATGTGGAATACGAGACCGACGCGCGCCACTATGCGCATGTCGACTGCCCCGGCCACGCCGACTACG